>JASEHJ010000042.1 GCA_030018905.1 bacterium
CTGCGGGTTCCGGGCAGGGAGGACCGGCGCGCGGTCGAGCGCGCGCTGGAGGTGGCCGGCGTCGCCGACTTGAGCGATCGGATGATAGGCCACCTCTCCAGCGGCCAGCAGCAACGCGCCTTTATCGCCCGAGCGCTGGTCAGCGAACCCGAGTTGCTGGTGCTTGACGAGCCGCTCGTCGGCGTGGACGCCGGGGCGCAGGAACGGTTCTACGACCTGCTCCGCCACCTGCACCGCGACCTCAACGTTACGCTGGTGATGATCTCCCACGACGTCGGCGTGATCGCCTCCGAGGTCACCACGCTGGCATGCATGAACCGCACGCTCGTCTACCACGGCGAGCCGCACGCGTTTCTGGAGAGCGATGCGCTGCGCGCGGTCTACCACACCGGCGTGCGGGTCGTATCGCACGTGCACTGATGCCGGAGATCCTGCAGCACGCGTTCATGCAGCGCGCCCTGCTCGCCGGGGTGATCGTGGCCGTGGTCTGTCCCCTGATAGGGGTCTTCCTGGTGCTGCGCCGCCTATCGCTGATCGCCGACACGCTCTCGCACGTGGCGCTGGCCGGAATAGCGATCGGGTTGTTCGCCGGGGTGCACCCGATCCTGTCGGCGCTCGTGGTCGCCATCGCCGGCGGCGTGGGGATCGACGCCCTGCGCGCGCGCGGCCGGATGTTCGGCGAGGCGGCGCTCGCGGTGTTTCTCTCGGGCGGGCTCGCGGTGGCGATTGTGCTGATCGGGCTGGCGCGCGGGTTCACCGTGGATCTCTTCGGGTATCTCTTCGGCAGCATCACGACGGTGACGCCCCTGGACGTGTGGGTGGTAGCCGCGCTCGGCGGGCTGACCGCCGCAATCGTGCTGGGACTCTACAAAGAGCTGTTTGCCATCACCTTCGACGAGGAGACGGCGCGCACGAGCGGGCTGCCGGTCCGGGCACTGAACCTGCTGTTCACGGTGCTCACGGCGCTGGTGGTCGTACTGGCGATGCGGATCGTGGGCGCGCTGCTGGTGGGCGCGCTGCTGGTGCTGCCGACGCTTGCGGCGATGCAGGTGGCCTCGTCCTTCCGGGGGACGCTGGCCGCGGCGATCATCTTCGCGGTTACCGCCGTGGTGCTGGGGCTGGTGGCGGCGTTCTACCTGGACGTGGCCGCGGGCGGGGCGATCGTGCTGGTGGCGCTGGCGCTGCTGGGGGCGGCGGCCGTCCTACCTCTTAGGGATTAGCTCCAGGCGGGCGCCAGGCGTGAAGCCCTTGCGCTTGAAGTAGCCCTGGTTTACCTCCAGCGCGTAGCGGTAGGGCGCGCTCGGCTCGTAGATCGTAAAGGGCCCATTGGCAGGGTCGGGCGCTACCTGCATGTCCAGGATCTCCAGCAGGCGCCAGCGGCTGTCAATGAACCCGATGGAGAGCGGGATCAGGGTGTTCTTCATCCAGAAGCCCCCGTGGATATCACCCTCGAAAACGAACAGCATGCCGGCGTCCTCGGGCAGCGACTTCCTGAACATCAGGCCCTTGGACCGGGTCTCAACGGAGGCAACGATCTCCACCTGCAGCGTCGCCCGGAGGATGCCGTGGTAGATGCGGAGCGTGCCGAGGCCGTCGCTTAGGGCCGCACCTGGAGGCGCCGGCGTGGCCGGCGCGCTGCTTCCGGATAGCGGAAGCGTGAGGGTGCCGGCGGCAACGATGAGTACCAGCAGCCACAGGATGCGTTTCATCTCATGGTGAACCTCCGTAAGGATGCAGATTCGGCGCGCAGCGGCGCGGCCCTGCCGGCAGGAGAGCCCAAACGGCGGCTAGAACCCGGCAGCATGAACTGTGACGTTCTGGTTGTCGGGGCCGGGCCCGCGGGCTCGACTGCGGCACTGACCTGCGCCGCGCTCGGCCTGCGCACGGTGCTGCTGGAGGAGCACCCGGAGGTCGGGCATCCGGTCCACTGCACCGGCAAGCTGTCGGCGCATGCCTTCAAGCGGTTCGGCCTGCCATCATCGCTGGCTCAGAACGCGCTGCGCGGCGCAGCGCTCCATGCTCCTGACGGCTCCGTGGCAAGGGTACGCCGGGCTTCGGTGGACTCCTATCTGGTGGATCGTGCCGAGCTGGACCGGTACCTGGCGGAGCAGGCTTCGTCGTCAGGAGCAGAGGTGCTTGTGGGGGCGCGCGCCCGCACCGTGGTACGCAACGGCGGCCGCGGGATCCGTGCCGGCGGTGCGGCCGACGGCGGCCTGCGGGTCGAGGTGGAGCAGGGCCGCACGCGGTTCGCCATCACGACCCCGCTGGTCATTGACGCCGAGGGCGCCGCCCCGGTCCTGCCTCCGCAACTCGGTCTCGCGCCCCGGCGGGCCTTTGTCCACGGACTCCAGTACGATTTGGAGGGCGCGGCGATCGAGCAGGAGGATGCGCCCGATCTGTACTTCGGCTGGAGCGTCGCCCCGGGCTTCTTTGGCTGGTTCATGCCTACCGGCGGCGGCAGGGGCCGCCTCGGTGTGGCGGTAGACCCGCAGTGGGCTACCCGGCCCCCGATTCACTACCTCGAGGCGTTGAGGACGGCGCATCCTGCCGCCTCACCGCGCCTGCGGAACGCCAGGATCCTGCGCAGGCTGGCCGGCCGGATTCCCATCCTGGGACAGCGCCGCCCAACCTACACCGACGGGATGCTCGTGATAGGCGACGCCGCAGGACAGGTCAAGGCCACCAGCGGCGGGGGAATCTACTTCGCGATGCAGGCCGGTGAGATCGCTGGCCGGGCCGCGGCCCGCTACCTGGGATCGGCGGCCGACGGGCACGGCGCCCGCGGGCGCGACGCGGGCGCGGCCTTCGACAGGGGTGCCCGGGGGGCGCTGGAGGGATACGAACGCGAGTGGCGCGCCGCGTTCGGTCGCGAGGTGCTGTTCACAACCATCGCCCGACAGGCGCTCAACCGCCTTTCCGACCGGCACATCAGCACGATCATCCGCGCGCTCGCCGGGGACAGCGGGCTGCGCCGCGCGGTGGAGGAGCACGGTGACACGCAGTACCAGTCGCGCCTGATGCGCCCATTGCTGGTCTCGGCGGTCTGGGCAGGCCTGCGCGACCTGCGCCTGGCACCCACGGTGCTGGCGGCGCTGGGCGCGGCGATGCTTTCGGTGTGGTCCGACGGCGGCGCGCCGTCGCCGGCCCGAACCTGGAGCGTTTCGTAGCCGCAGATGCGCCTGATCGCCGACCTTCACCTGCACTCCCGCTACAGCCGGGCCACCAGCCGCGACATGGACGTGGAGAACATGTCGCGCTGGGCGAAGCTCAAGGGCATCACTGTGCTGGGCACCGGTGACTTCACCCATCCTGTCTGGCTGCGCGAGCTGCGCGACAAGCTCGAGCCCAACGATCGCGGGCTGTACGTTCACGACGGCGTGCACTTCATGCTGACCGCGGAGGTATCGAGCATCTACTCGGCCGGCGGCCGGCTGCGCAAGATCCACAACATCCTGTTCGCGCCGTCCTTCGAGGTGGTGGAACGGATCAACGCGGTGCTGGGCCGCTTCGGCAACCTGATGGCCGACGGCAGGCCGACGCTCACCCTGCCGTCCGACCGCCTGGTGGAGTACCTGATGGAGATCTCACCCGACTGCATGGTGGTGCCGGCCCATGCCTGGACGCCGTGGTTCTCGCTGTACGGCAGCATGTCCGGGTTCGACTCGATGGCCGAGTGCTTCGGCGACCAGATCAAGCACGTCGTGGCCGTGGAGACGGGGCTATCCAGTGATCCACCGATGAACTGGCGCCTTTCCGAGCTGGATCGTGTGGTGCTGCTCAGCAACTCCGACGCGCACTCACCGGCCAAGTTGGGGCGGGAGGCCAACGTCTTTGCCTGCGATCCCGACTACCTGGAGATCATGCGCGCCCTCCGCGAGAAGGACCTCTCGCGCCTGCTGTACACCATCGAGTTCTTCCCGGAGGAGGGCAAATACCACTACGACGGCCACCGGCTCTGCAACCACCGCATGGCTCCCAAGGAGACCGTCGCCGCCGGAGGCAAGTGTCCGGTGTGCGGGAAGCCGCCGACAGTCGGGGTGCTGCACCGCGTGGAGCGCCTGGCCGATCGCGAGGAGGGCTTCGTGCCCGAGGGCGCGGTGCCGTACCGCAACCTGGTCCCGCTGGAGGAGATCATCGCCGAGGCCCTCGGCGCCAAGCCCGGGACCGTCGGGGTACGGGAAGAGTACTACAAGCTTTGCGGCGCCTTCGGGAGCGAGTTCAACGTCCTGCTGGACGCACCGGTCGAGGAGGTGCGCAGGCACACTACGGTGCGCGTCGCCGAGGGCCTCCGGCGGGTGCGTGAGGGCCGGGTGCGCATCGCTCCGGGCTACGACGGCGTTTTCGGTGAGATAGGCATCTTCGAGGACGGCGAGGAGGTTCGGGAGGTAATCGAACCGCCATCGCAGACCACCTTGTTCTAGTGTGCCTTGCGCTTCTATAATGAGAACCGACCCGTGATGGAGCCTCCGTGACCGGCCGCCAGACCCGCATAACCGACAACCTCGACTTGCTTCTGCAAGTTCTCACGCCCCAGTTGCGGGCCGCACTGGAGCTGCGTCCTGATCTCGACCAGCTCCTGGAGGTGGTGCTCGACCTGGGACGGCGGCCCGAGGCCCGCTTTCCCAACGAGGTCCTGGCGCTGGATGAAGCCTTCATCGAGCGCGAGACGCTGCGATACGTCACCGAGCGCGTGGGGTCCTTCGGCAAGGACAACCGCGCCGGCATCGAGCGGACCCTGCACCGGATCAGCGCGATCCGCAACCGCCAGGGCGAGATCATCGGCCTGACCTGCAGGGTGGGCCGGGCCGTGATCGGCACGGTGGACATCGTGCGCGACGTGATCGAGTCCGGGCACTCGATCCTGCTGCTGGGCCGGCCGGGCGTGGGCAAGACAACCCTGCTGCGCGAGGCCGCCCGGGTGCTGGCGGACGAACTGCGCAAGCGCGTCGTGGTCGTGGATACTTCGAATGAGATCGCCGGCGACGGGGACATCCCGCATCCGGGCATCGGCGCCGCCCGCCGGATGCAGGTCCCGGTACCGGCGCTGCAGCACGCCGTGATGATAGAGGCGGTCGAGAACCACATGCCCGAGGTGGTGGTCATTGACGAGATCGGTACCGAGGCCGAGGCGATGGCGGCCCGGACGATTGCCGAGCGCGGTGTTCAGTTGATCGCCACCGCGCACGGCAACACCCTGGACAATCTACTGCAGAACCCAACCCTCTGCGACCTGGTAGGGGGCATCCAGGCGGTGACGCTTTCCGATGAGGAAGCGCGTCGGCGCGGCACCCAGAAGACGGTGCTCGAGCGCAAGGCCCCGCCGACCTTTGACGTGCTGATCGAGATCCAGGACAAAGACCGCCTGGCCGTGCACCGTGACGTCGCCACGGTGGTGGACAGGTACCTGCGGGGTGTGGTGCCACGGCCGGAGCTGCGCGCGCGGACCGTCGGAGGCGATGTGGAGATATCATCGCCCCCTTCGGAACCCGCACAGTCCTGGGCGCCCGAGGGCCCGTTCGCGGGGCGGTCCGGACGCCAGATCGTGCGCATATTTCCGTACGCGGTTAGCCAGAACCGGCTGGAACGGGCGATCCGCGAACTCCGCGTCCCGGCGTACATCGTCGGTTCGTTTGGGGAGGCGGACATGGTGCTGACGCTGAAGTCACAGGAGAAGCGTCAGCCCAAGCGGCTGAGGGACGCGGCGATGAGGGGGATGCCGGTGCACGTCCTGCGCAGCAATACCGTCGCGCAGATCCAGCAGTTCCTCCGGGGGGTCTTCGGCGTGCCGGAGGAGCAGGCCGAGCACGAGGCGGCGCTGACGGAGGTCGAGGAGGCAATCGCCCAGGTGTTCGAGTCCACCCGTTCCGTGGAGCTGTCTCCGCAGAACTCGTACATCCGGCGGCTGCAGCACCAGCTCGTCCAGCGCTACGGCCTTCCTTCGGAGAGCCAGGGTGAAGATCCGCACCGGCGCGTGGTCATCTATCCTAAGTAGACGGAGCCACCGTGACGAATCCGGCCAAACCCATTCGCGAACGCGGCCTCTTCATTACAATTGAGGGCCCGGAGGGCGCGGGCAAGAGCACCCACGCCCGCCGGCTGCACGAACGGTTTCGAGGGGTCATCCCCCTCGTGCTGGCACGGGAGCCCGGCGGGACCGCGATCGGCGAGGCCATCCGCACGGTGCTCCTCGATGAGCGCCACCGCGAGATGTCCGCCGAGACCGAGATGCTGCTGTTCGCCGCGAGCCGGGCGCAGCACGTCGGTGAGGTGGTGCTGCCGGCGCTGGAGGCGGGCACCAGCGTTCTTTCAGAACGCTTCGTGGATGCGTCCATCGCCTACCAGGCTTACGGCAGGGGCCTTCCGGTAGAGGTAGTGCGCCGGGTGAACGAGGTCGCCACGCGCGGCCTGATACCCGACCTCACCCTGCTGCTGGACGTGGACCCGTCGGTCGGCCTGCCACGCGCCCGGGGCGCCGATGGAAAGGAAGGCCCCAGAGGCCGTGGCGACCGCCTGGAGCAGGAAACGCTGGAGTTCCACCGGCGGGTGCGCGCAGGATTCCTCCAACTGGCGCGCGAAGAGCCATCGCGGTTCGTGGTCGTGGACGGTACCCTGCCTGCCGAGGAGGTTCACGCCGCGTTGGCGGACGCGGTCCGGAAGTTGCTGGACCGCCGGGGGTGGTGTTCATGAAGCTGGTACTCGTGATCGTCCAGGAGCAAGACGCGGGTCGGCTCATTGATGCGCTCACCGAGGTTGAGGTGCAGGCAACGATGCTGGCCAGTACCGGGGGGTTCCTCCGGGCGGGGAACGCCACGATTCTCACCGGGGTGGACGACGGCCAGGCTGAGACCGTGCTGGAGGTAGTCCGGCGCGTCTGTCAGCGGCGCGAGCAGTTGATGACGCCCATTCCACCGGTCGTGGAACCGGTGGACTCCTATGTTACGTATCCGGTGAAGGTGGAGGTCGGGGGCGCGATCACCTTCGTTCTGAACGTTGAGCGCATGGAGCGCGTCTAGGACCGGAGGAGCTGCGTGGCATTTCGCGACGTTGTCAACCAGGATCACGCCATCCTTTTGTTCCGGTTGGCGGTTCGCGCCGGAAAGGTTGGGCACGCCTACCTTCTGGTAGGTCCCAGCGGCGTGGGGCGGCGGACGCTGGCGCTGGCGTTCGCGCAGTTCCTCAACTGCGAGCGGCCGGACGGCGACGCGTGCGGCGAGTGTGACCCGTGCCGGCGGATCGTCTCGGGCAACCACCCCGACGTGCGGATTCTCGACGTGGCGCACGGCAAGTTCTTCGAGGTGCCCGAGAAGGACTACCGGGGCAAGGAGATCCCGATCGACCAGATCCGTGCCCTGCGGCAGGATGCCGCGTACCCGCCCTACCAGGGCCGCCGCAAGGTCTACATCATCGCCGACGCCGAGCGGATGAACCCCAACTCGTCCAACAGCCTGCTCAAGATCCTGGAGGAACCGCCGGCGCGGATCACCTTCATCCTGATCGCCGAGTCCGCCGTGGCGCTGCTGCCGACGATCGTGTCCCGCTGCCAGCTCGTGCGGTGCACCTACCTGAGGGCCGACCAGATCGAACGGGCGCTGATCGAGCGGCGGCAGATTGACGAGGCACGGGCCGGTGTGCTTTCCGCGCTGGCCGACGGCCGGCTGGGCCGCGCGCTGGAATGGGCGGACTCTGAGGAACGCCTGGGAGCGAGGGACCGGCTGCTGGATCTGCTGCCCGCGCTGGAGGAGGGCGACCTGCTCGTCCGGCTCGACGCGGCGGATGCGCTGGTGAAGGAGACGCAGGGCAAGGAAGGCGACCTGCTGCCCCAGTTACTGGACCTGGCCGTGCTGTGGTACCGGGACCTGCTGGTTTGGAAGCAGCTCCAGGAGCCCGCGCTGCTGGTCAACCGCGACCGGCAGTCCCAGATCGCGAGATTGGCCGGGGAGTACGGCGAGGCGCTGCTGGGCGCGCGCATCGAGGCGGTCGAGGCGGCGAAGGAGTCGCTGCGGAGGAACGTGAACGCGCGGCTGGCGCTGGAGAAGCTGTTCCTGTCGTTCGGGCCGGCCCCGGTAGCGGCGCCCTAGAACACCTGCAGCAGGAAGCACTTGAGATAGCGGGTCTCGGGCATCGTGGCCAGCATGGGATGATCCCGTGCCTGGGACCTGAACTCCACCAGGCGCATCTCCCGCCCCGCATCCCGCGCGGCCTCCAGCAGGGTCAACCACATCGTCTGCTCATCCACGTGCCACGAGCACGAGCAGCTCACCAGAAACCCCTCGGGTCGAAGCAGCCGGAAACCGCTCAGGTTGATCTCCTTGTACCCGGCCAGCGCCTTGGGCACGGCGTGCCTGCTGCGCGCGAACGCCGGCGGATCCAGGATGACGAGGTCGTATCGCTCTCCTGACTGCGCCAGGTCCCGCATCGCGTCGAAGGCATCGCCCTCCCTATAGAGGCAGCGGCCGCCCACACCGTTCATCTCGGCGTGGGCTTGGGCTGCGGCGATGGCCTCGGGGCTGGCATCCAGACCGAGCACGGAAGCGGCGCCTCCCAGGGCGGAGTGGATCCCGAAGGCGCCGGTGTAGCAGAACGCGTCGAGGACCCGGGCGCCGCGCGCGAAGGGACCGATGGCCAGCCGATTCTCCCGCTGATCGCAGAACCATCCGGTCTTCTGGCCCGTCGCGATGTCAACCAGGAAGCGGGCCGGGCCTTCCTGGATCTCGATCTGCGTCGCGGACTCCCCGCGGGCGAACTGGCGGTAGAGAGGGAGTCCTTCCAGGGTGCGGGTCCGGGCGTCGTTGCGCAAGTAGACCGTCGCGGCTCCGGTGCTCGCTTCCAGCAGCGCCGCCAGCAGCTCTACCAGCACCTCCCGGCGGCGCTCCATCCCCGCGGTGAGCGTCTGCATCACCAGCACATCGCCGTAGCGGTCCACGATCAACCCGGGCAGCAGGTCGCCCTCTCCGAAGACCAGCCGGCAGGCGCTGGCCCCGGATACGACCCGCTCCCGGAGCGCGATCGCGGCCTCCAGGCGGCGTCCCAGGAATCGTTCGTCTATGGGCTCCTCCTGGCGAGTTAGGATCCGAACCCGGATCTTGGACCGCGGGTTGAAGTAGCCGCGGCCGAGGAACCGCCCGCGCGGCGTGCAGACGTCCACGATGTCACCGGTTTGTGGCCGGCCTTCGACCAGGCCGATCTCTCCTTCATAGACCCAGAGGTGGCCGGATTCGATCCGTTCCTCACGGCCGCCGCGCAGCCGCACTCGTCCGGTCACGCCGTCTCCTGTCACACTGCCTCCTGTCACGGTTCCTCCTGCTGCTCAAGCGCGGCAGCCGTCCGGTGGCGCACCATGGCTGATGGAGTTCCATGGTGGGAGGGTTTACCCTTCCGGCACCGAAGGGTCTGTTGGAATAGAAACGGGGTTTCACAATGCGAAACATAGGCCGGGCCCAGGCAAAGCGCTCCAGCGCGTGGCACTTGGTTCAATCGGTAGACCGGGCGCTTTCGCTGCTGGATCTTCTCGGAAACGGGAACGCCAGCTGGGGCATCAGCGAGTTCTCGAGGGCAACGGGCCTGAGCAAGGCCGTTGTGTTCCGTCTCGTGCGGACGCTGGAACGGCACGGCTACGTGATGCAGTCTGAGGACCGCCGGTACACGCTCGGGACCAAGCCGCTCGAACTCGCAAGCGTCGTGCTCCACCGTTTTGACGTCCGCCAGATCGCACGCTCAACCATGCTGGACCTTGCCGAGCGCACCGGCGAGTCGGTGGTGCTGACGGCTCCCAGCCGGGACGGGGTGATCTGCCTCGACACGGTTGACAGCCCGCAGCAGATCCGGGTGAGCTTTCGGCTGGGAAGGGTCACCCCCTGGCACGCGGGCGCCGCCGGGAAGCTCCACATGGCGTTTCAACCCGAGCCCCTGATCCAGCAGGTGATCGCCCGGGGACTCCCACGGCACACCGCGCGTACGGTTACCAGCAAGAGCAGGTTGCTCCGAGACCTCGCACGGATTCGCCGCGACGGATACGCGTTCACGGTGGGGGAGTTCGACGACGGTGTCGCCGCGATCAGCGCTGCCATCGTGGACTCACGGAAGGAGGTGATCGCCGCTGTCAGCATCGGCGGCCCTGCCCAGCGGTTCTCCGATGAACGCCTCCAGGGCCTGGTCAAGGAGGTCCAGCAGGCGGCCGGCAAGATATCGCTACTTCTCTTGGGAAGCCCGTCTACAGGCGGTCCTCCCATGTCCGAAGCACGCGTTCTACAAAACCCTCGCGAGGTGAGGTGAGTTAGGTGATTCGACAGAGACATCTGGCTACTGCACTGGCGGCGATCGTGGCCGTGGCCCTGATCGCGCTTCCCGCATCGGTTTCCTCTCAAGTCCGAGAGGTTCCCTTCACCCACATCGAGCAGCAGATCATCACGGCGATTGACCCGGCCGGGGCAGTGGATGAAAGCAGCATGCACTCGGCGATCAACCTCTACGACCCGCTGCTGTACCCCAACGTCGAGAAGGGAACGATGGAGCCCAGGCCGCACCTCGCGGAGTCGTGGACCATCTCCCCCGACGGGAAGACCTACACCTTCAAGATCCGCCGGGGTGTCAAGTTCCACTCCGGGCGCGAGATGACCGCGGAGGACGTGGCCTTCACGATGGACCGCGTGCTGCGCATCAAGCGTGGGTTCTTCTGGGTCTGGGCTCCCGTGCTCGAGCCCGGGAGCGCTAAGGCCGTGGACCCCTACACCGTGCGGTTTCAACTGAAGGAAGCGTACGCTCCCTTCCTGGGGACGATGCTCCTGCTGTTCGTCATGGACAAGGACCTGATTATGGCGAACCTGCGCCCCGGCCCGCACGGGGAGTTTGGGGACTATGGGGCGAGCCTCCTCGAGCGTCAAGACGCGGGATCAGGGCCCTACCGGATGGAGAAGTGGGAACGCGCCACCGAGATGGTGATGGCCCGCTTCGATGCCTACTGGCGCGGCTGGAAGCCGGGCCAGATTACCAAGGTCTTCTACAAGACCGTGGTGGAGGAAGCCACGGTCAAGACGCTGATCATTTCCGGACAGGCGGACATGGTGAACCAGTGGCTCTCGCCGCCCAGCTTCCTGGAGCTCAAGCAGGTCCCCGGGATCGTTGTCAAGGAGGATCCCAGCGTCCAGCTCTTCCACCTCCTGATGAACACGAAGAAGCCGCCGCTGGACAACCTCAAGGTGCGCCAGGCCATATCCCACGCGTTCAACTACGACATCGCCATCCAGCAGATCTTCGTGGGCGCGACCAAGGCAAAGGGGCCGGTGCCCGTCAAGGTGCCCGGGTGGAACCCCTCTATCGTCACCTTCGGCCGAAACGTGGCCAGGGCCAAGCAGCTGCTGAGCGAGGCGGGCTTCAAGCCCGGGGATATCACGATCGAGTACCTGTGGATTACCGGGGTGCCGATGGAGCGGCTGATCGGCCTGCTGTTGAAGAGCAACCTCGAGGAGATCGGCATCAAGACCGAGATCCTCGGCGAGCCGTGGGGACGGGTTGTGGAGCGCGCCGCCAAGGCGGAGACCACCCCGCACATCACGGCGATCTTCGATACGCTGAAGTACCCTCACGTTGACAGCCACACCTACGGGATGTACCACCCGAGCTGCTGGGGCACGTTCCGCTGCATGAGCTTCTACGAGAATCCGGCCGTCACCAAGGTTCTCGAGCAGGCGCGCCGCTCGGTGGACACCACGGAGCAGTTGAAGCTCTACAAGGAGGCGCAGGCCCTGATCGTCAAGGATGCCCCGAGCATATACATCGCCAACCCCCTTCACCGCATCGCTTTCCGCGACTACGTCAAGGGATATCGCTACGTGGGGCTGCTCGGGTTTGACACCGCGTTCTACGATTTCACCGTTGCAAAGTAGAGCCGACGAGGGGGTGGCTAACGCCACCCCCTCGCAAGGGTAGGCACATGGGATTTCGAACGTACGTCCTGCGGCGGATCCTCCACATGATACCTGTGATGGTGGGTCTGTCGATCCTCATCTTCGTCATCTCCAGGGTTATGCCCGGGGATCCGGTCCGGCTTGCCCTGGGGCCCGAGGCGAACATCGAGCAGATCGAGCAGCTGCGCCGCCTGATGGGGCTGGACAAACCCGTGCACATGCAGTACATCTCCTACGTCGCGGGTGTCTTCCGCGGTGATTTTGGATACTCGCTGCTCACGCGCCGGGCCGTGGCTCAGGATCTCAAGGACTTCTTTCCGGCCACGTTCGAGTTGACGACCCTGGCCATGATCCTTTCCATACTCCTGGGAGTCCCCCTGGGGGTGCGCGCCGCCGTCCGCAAGGACAGCCTGGAGGATCACCTGAACAGGGTGGTGGCCCTGGCCGGGGTGGCGCTGCCCAGGTTCTGGCTCGCGATTCTCCTCCAGCTTGCCTTTGCCTACCACCTGGGGCTGCTGCCCACGATCGGGCGCGGGCCGGCGCCGGCCTCCCAGATTACCGGTCTCTATCTGCTGGACAGCCTGCTGACGCTTGACTTCAACGCTTTCATAGTCTCGTTGAAGCACATAGCCATGCCGGCCTTCGCCCTATCGGTCGGGACCCTGGCTCAGATCATGCGCCTGATCCGCGCCAGCATGATAGAGGAGATGAGGCGCGACCACGCGCTGGCCGCGCGATCGTACGGGCTCCCGTCCAACCTGATCATCTACAGGTACCTGCTGAAAAACGCGTTCACGTCCACGCTGACCATCATCGGCCTGAGCTACGGATTCCTGTTGGGGAACGCCTTCCTGGTAGAGAGGGTGTTCGCCTGGCCCGGCATGGCGTTCTACGGCGTGGACACCCTCCTCGCCAAAGACTTCAACGGCGTCATCGCCGTCACCCTGGTGGTAGGGGTGGCATACGCGGTCACCAACCTGCTCGTGGACATCCTCTACGGCTTCATTGACCCACGGATCAGGTACGGTGAGGGATGATTGCTGAATCGCACCCTGCAGGCGAGCCAACGGTGGCCCGCGCCCAGGAGTGGGGGAAGATGTGGTTCCGCTTCCGCCAATCCTCCCTTTCGGTCGCGGGCCTGGGCATCGTGGTTGCGATCGTATTCTGCGCGGTGTTCGCTCCGGTTCTCGCTCCGCACCCCCGGCACGCCGGGTCCTTCGTGGACTTCGAGAATAGCCTGCGCCCCCCATCGCTGAAGAACCCACTTGGTACCGACGACGCGGGGCGGGACATACTCTCCCGGATGCTTTTCGGAGCCCGCATCTCGGTCTCGCTGAGCGTCATCGTGCTGGGCATCGCCGTGGCCGTCGGCATCCCGCTGGGGCTGATCGCGGGCTACTGGGGAGGCCGGCTGGGTGATGCGATTATGCGGGTCACCGACGTCTTCCTGGCAGTTCCACCCATTGCCCTGGCCCTGGCGGTTACCGCGGCGCTGCGCCCCAACCTGACAAACGCGATGATCGCGATCGCCTTTGCCTGGTGGCCCTGGTACACGCGGCTTGTGTACGGCCAGGTTCTGTCGCTCAAGGAGGAGCAGTTCGTGGAGGCCAGCCGCGGACTGGGCGCGGGCCCGCTGCGGATCGCCTTTCGAGAGATTCTGCCGAACGCTTGGTCCACGATCCTCATCAAGGTCACGCTGGACATGGGCTTCGTGATCCTGACGGCCTCGGGGCTGAGCTTCCTGGGCCTCGGCGCGCAGCCCCCCACCGCTGAGTGGGGAACAATGATCGCGGAGGGGCGCATCTATCTGCCGGGGTACTGGTGGGCCGCGACCTTTCCCGGACTTGCGATCTTCATGACGGTCCTCGGCTTCAACCTGCTGGGCGACGGCCTGCGCGACGTGTTTGACGTGCACATCGAACAGTGGCAGGCGGGTTCGTGAATCCGACGGGGCCGCTCCTGGCGATCCAGGACCTAGGAATCCACATGCGCACCTACGAAGGGCGGGCCCGCGTCCTCAACGGCGTACGCCTGGCGATCCACGAGGGAGAGACGGTGGCCCTGGTGGGCGAGACGGGGTGCGGGAAGTCCATCACCGCCAAGGCGATCCTGGGCCTGCTGCCCCCCAACGCCGAGATCGTCTCGGGCAGCATCGCGTTCAAGGGTCGCGATCTGCTGCGGCTTTCCGAGGAGGAACTCCACGGGATTCGCGGCAGGCAGATCGCCATGATCTTCCAGGACCCGTCCACGGCGCTGAACCCCGTGTTCACCGTGGGCGAGCAGCTCACCGACGTGGTGCTGTGGCAGGGTGCCCGAAGCGCGACGATAGGGCGCCGCGTCACGCCGGAGGTCCGCCAGCGGTGCCTGGAGATCCTGCGCCTGGTGCGGATTCCTGATCCGGAGGGCGCGTTCGGGCGGTACCCGGTGGAGCTCTCAGGGGGCATGCGCCAGCGGGTGCTCATCGCCCTCGCGCTGGTGGGCAGGCCGGAACTGCTCATCGCCGACGAGTTGGGGACGGCGCTCGACGTGTCCGTGCAAGACCAGATCCTCCTGGAGCTCCGGGAGCTGGTCCGCACAGGGGGCCTATCGGTACTGTACATCACCCACAACCTGGGGGTGGCGCGGCTCGTCTCGGATCGCATCTACGTCATGTACGGTGGCGAGATCGCGGAGATGGCGCCGGCAGCCGAGATCTTCCGCAGGCAGCTCCATCCCTACTCGCAGGGGCTTCTGGCGGCCGTTCCGCGCCTGACCGGGACGATGGGTGAGGGAATCGAGGGGCGCATCCCCGACTACGTCAACCCCCCGCCCGCCTGCCGGTTTGAGCCCCGCTGCCCTTTCCGGATGGAGGTCTGCCGCCTTCAGCGTCCGCTCCTGGTCGAGGCCGAGCGTGATCGCTGGGTCGCCTGTCACCTCCACGGCTCCCGCGAAGACAGCGGCTCCGGCGAGGAGAGCGGGTGATGGGACTCGTTGAGGCCGAGGCGGTCGTCAAGCATTTCCCCATTACCAAGGGTTTCCTGCGCCGTAGGGTGGGAGAGGTCAAGGCGGTGGACGGGGTCAACCTGTCCATCAAGGAGGGAGCCACGCTCGCCCTAGTCGGCGAGAGCGGCTCGGGCAAGACCACCCTTGCCAGGGTGATCCTGCGGCTGCTGCCGGCCACCTCGGGGCGCGTCAGCTTTGACGGCCGGGAGATAACGACGCTGGACGACGGGGCGCTCCGGGCCGTGCGCCAGAAGATGCAGATCGTGTTTCAGAATCCCGCCTCTTCGCTCAACCCACGCCGGCGCATCAACGAGATCATCGAGGAGCCGTTGTTGATTCACCGGGTAGGCACGCCCGGTGAGCGCCGCCGTCGGGTGGGCGAACTCCTCGAGCGCGTGGAGCTCCCGTCACAGGACTTCATGTTCCGGTATCCGCATTCCCTCAGCGGCGGCCAGCGCCAGCGGGTCGCGATTGCCCGCGCCCTGGCCCTTGATCCCAGGTTCATCGTTCTGGATGAGCCCACCTCGGCTCTCGACGTCTCCGTCCAGGCCAAGATCATAACCCTGCTGCGCCGCCTCCAGCGCGACATGGGGCTGACCTACCTTGTTATTTCTCACGACTTGAGCCTCGTGCGGAACGTGGCAGATGTCATTGCGGTGATGTACCTAGGCAGGGTCGTGGAGACGGCGGCGGTCGCCGCGCTGTTCGGCGACCCGAAGCACCCATACACGCGGGCGTTGCTGTCAGCGATTCCCACCGTGTCCGATGAGGAGAGCGCGCTGATACCCGAGAAGATCACGCTGGGCGGTGAGATCCCCAGCCCGGCCAGCGTCCCATCCGGATGCGCCTTTCACCCCCGGTGCTACGCGCGCATCGAGGGATGCGATCGGGTCACCCCGGAGCTGGTGCGGGTTGGGCCGGACCACCATGCGAGCTGCATTCTCTACGATCCGGCGCACGGCGCGCCGGGACTGCACGGAGGTGGATCGAGTGGTATGGATTGACCGCACGGCTATCACGCCCGGAGTCCTATCCATGCTGCGGGTGAACATGGGATTGCGCCAGGGTGAGCGCGTGCTCGTCGTGACCGACGTTCCCACGCCGGAGCAGTGGGGACAGTTCGGGTCTGACCAGGTGGAGGTCATGCTCCGGCGGGCATACCTGGCCCGCCTCGTGGCGGACCTCGCGCGCGAGCACCTCCCTGCGGGCAAGGTGGAGTTTCTGACTTTTCCCTCCACCGGACGAAGCGGGGTCGAGCCGCCCGACGAGGCCGCACGGGCCATGACGGAGGCCGATGTGGTTCTTGCCATCACCTCCTTCTCCATGTCGCACACCGAGGCCAGGGAGGAGGCGTGCCGCCGGGGCGCGCGGGTGGCCAGCATGCCCAGGTTCCTCCCGGAGATGTTCTGTCCGGACGGGCCGATGGCGGTGGACTACGAGGGCGTGGCCTTCTCCACGCGCGTGCTGGCCGGTCTTATTAATCGGAGCATAAAATGTTGCTCACAGCGCGTCCTTTGTGGTATCCTTGCGTACATGAAGCACCTCGACACCCGGCGTATGTCCCCGGGCGCGCAGGACGCCGTGCGTCAGCGTGTGGTCCGGGCCGTCTGTGCAGGGATGTTCCAGGCCCAGGCGGCACGGGTCTTCGGGGTCTCGCGCCGCTCGGTCAACGCCTGGCACCAACGCTGGCGCCACGGGGGCTTCCGGGCCCTGA
>JASEHJ010000043.1 GCA_030018905.1 bacterium
GATCGGACGTGCGCACCTCGCCCCGGCGGACCACCGCGCACAGCGCATCGAACACGGCGCGCGCGGCCTCTGCTTCACCCAGGTGTTCGAGCAGCATCGAAGCAGTCCAGATCGTGGCCATCGGGTTGGCGATGCCGCGCCCGGCGATGTCGGGCGCGGAGCCGTGGACCGGCTCGAACATGGATGGGGAACTGCGGCTGGGGTCCAGGTTGGCGCTGGCGGCCAAGCCCAGGCTGCCCTGCAGCGCGGCGCCCAGGTCGGTGAGGATGTCGGCGAACAGATTCGATCCGACCGTCACGTCGAACCGGTCGGGGTGCAGGACCATTTGGTAGGCGGCGGCGTCCACGTGGAGCTTCCACACCTGGATGTCGGGGTAGTCACGCGCCACCCGCTCGGCCACCTCATCCCACATGACCGCGGTGTACTGCATCGCGTTGGACTTGGTGATGTGTGCCAGCTTCCCGCGCCGCCGCCGTGCCAGGTCGAATGCGAAGCGCAGGATACGGTCGGTGGCCCGGTGCGTGAAGACCGTCGTCTGCACCGCCACCTCGTCGGGAGTGCCGGTGGCGAGGCGGCCGCCGATCCCGGAGTACTCCCCCTCGGTGTTCTCGCGCACGAACAGGATGTCCACGTCCTCGGGCCGCCGCCCTGCCAGCGGGGAGGCGACGCCTTCGAGCAGACGGATCGGGCGGACGTTGGCGTAGAGGTCGAACGCCTTGCGGATCCTCAGTAGCAACCCCCACAGCGAAACGTGATCGGGCACCCGCGGGTCGCCGATGGCACCCAGCAGGATCGCATCGAACTCCCGCAGCGTCTCCAGGGCGTCGCCGGGCATCATCACGCCGTGGCGCAGGTAGTGCTCACAGCCCCACGGGAAGGTCACCGGTTGGACCTGGAAGCCGAAGCGGCCGGCGGCGGCCTCGAGCACCTTGAGCCCCTCGGGGACCACCTCGGTCCCTATGCCATCGCCTGGTATGACGGCGATCCGGTAGCGGTTCACGCGGCATCGCCCTCCAGCATCGGAATCAGGTCTGCCGCCCGGGGGATATCTCTGATCGCCCAGAGGTGCTCGAGCGCTGAGGCCGCCCGTACCCGCGGCATGACCAGCCCGGCGCACTCCTGAAACTTTCCGCTCAGATCATCCCTCCTCATCGGGTTCCTTGGATGCCCCTTGGCCAAGTCCGCGCGCCCGAACAGGGTGCGGCCGTCCTTGAGACCGATCCCCACCGTCGTTCGTATCTCGTTGTAGCCAAGCGCCTCGATCTCAGGGTCCACGTGCACGTGCACCCGTTCCACGAGCGAGAGCGCGCGCGGGTCCGCCACTTTGGCATCCACGAACTGCGCTATGCCAGCGGCGCGTTCGAGCACGCCGATCGCCATCTGGAATTGGAGGCTGAACTTGCCCTGCAGCGCGGTGGTCGGCCGGGTGTGGATCAAGGCGTTGGGCACGTGCGAGTTCACTCCCACGTCAACGCACTCGACCTGCTCTGGCCGCACATCGTGGGTGCGGACAAGGTCCAGCAGGACGTCCAGGGCCGTATGAGAGAGCACGCCCGACGGGTAGGGCTTGATCGAGATGCCGGGTTCGACGAAGAAGTACGGCCGTCCGAGCTTCCCGACGATCTTCGCGGCGTCGTACCCGCCGGCCGCGGCGTTGAAGAAGCCGCGCTTCGCCTCCAGGATGTTGGTCGCGGCGGTCCACCCCCGCCGGGCCAGCAGGACCGCGAGTAGCCCGTTCTCCGCTGCGCGGCCGGCGTGGAACGGCTTGGTCATCGTCCCGAAGTTCTCCCGCAGCCCCGCGCTCATGCTGGCCGCCAGGCCGAACGCCCGCAGCGTCTGGTCGAGGTCGCAGCCGTAGAGGCGCGCAGCGGCCGCAGACGCGCCGAACACTCCTATCGTCGCCGTTGAGTGGAAGCCGTCGCCGTAGTGGCGCGGGTTGATGGCATCCGCGATGCGGCACTCCACCTCGACCCCCACGATATAGGCGTCCAGCAACTCGGCGCCCGAGGAGCCGGTGTCCTCGACCGCGGCCAGCGCCGCGGCCAGGACCGGAACCGTGGGGTGGGTCAGGAGACCGTAAACGCTCCGGGGATCCGTGGCGAGTTGTGTATCGTCGTAGTCCATCGCGTGCCCCGCCGTCCCGTTGGCCCACGCCGCGAGCTGCAGCGGGGCACGCATCCGGGTACCCACGACCCCTGCCTGTGGCCGGCCGCTTACCTCGCGCAGGTGGGCGCGCACGAGCGCGCCGCTCTCCTCGGTGGCCCCGGCGAGCATCACCGCCACACCGTCCACCAGGTGATTCGTCGCTACCTCGCACACCTCTTCAGGAATCTCCCGCTCCGTCAGCGTGAATCGGGCGATCAGTTCGGTCGCTTCCAAGCGGCACCCCCGAAGAGAAGACTCCCGATGGTATACAATATGCGCCCGTGCGAATTTGACATTGCCAGGCAGGTTCCTGCCGGGGGTGAGCGATGGCCAGGCTGGCGGCTATGTCAGGAGTGACGCCGTCCTGACCTGGTTGAAGATGCCGCAGGGGCAGTAGGTTGCCAGCCTCAGCCCTGCCTCCTCTGGGCTGAGCCTCCCCTCCTTGACCTTCTCCATCATCTCCTTCACTAGGTTCGTGGAGATCATGTGGTGGCCGCACATGGTCGTGACCGCGAGGACTTCCTCTGATGGGAGGAGTTCCTTCTTCCCCCAGACTCCAAGAGAGAAGTTGATCGTATGTGGGACCACCCCTGCTTCTTCACACGCCTCAAGGGTCTCCTTGAGGAGACCGCTGATGATCACTGAGATCCCCAATTCCTTCTCCTTGATCATGCCGAGGAACTGGACCACCTGCTCCTTGCGTGTGAAGACTCCTCTCAGGCGAGATTGATCACTGATCTTGCTCTTGATCTCCTCAACCGGTAGACAGACCTTGGGTCCGCTCTTCACGTCTCCCCAGTTCTCCGAACCGACCGCCTCTGCTACTGCGACGAACTCTACTGCCTTCTCCTTGATGTTCTTGTCATTGATCCCCTTTGCCTGATACATGAGCCAGACATAGTCCCCCCTCAGTGATTCGATGCTCCCTGAACGATGCAAAGAATGCGTCATCTGCTGCTCTCCTCTTGACTTGAAATCAGCTTGTCACCAGGGGGCGCCCCAGCCCAACATTGACCTTGCCTCGAATGGGATCAGGAAGCCCGAGCTGCTTGATGGTATCCAGGACAGGAGAATATCCTTTTTCGTCCACCCTGACAGCCAAGCCCAGAGAGAAGACCGTGTCAATCTCCTTCTCCACCCGCATAAGCGCGGTCATGACAGAAGGCAGGGCTTCCAAAGGGCATTTGCCCTCGATGACCGCAGAGAGGAAATGAGTATTGAGTTCCAGATCATCCCTGAGCTCTCCGGTCTTCAGGTCAGTCATCAATTGAGCCAGGGGGTTGTGCTCGGCTTCTGCCAGGGTCAGTCCCGCCGCGGCCACGGCCATGGCCACTCTTTCCACGTCCCCCAGGTAGCAGCCTATCCCTGGGCGTCCCATGTCAATACAGACCCCAACCTCTCCCTTCTTGAACCTGCCGGTCACATCGTTGGTCTTGGCCTCTTCGGTGCCGCGACCGGGAACACCGGTCTGGGCCGTTGTTTCGGTAGGGTCACTCAGAATGTGCTGCAGTTGACGGACATAGGAAGCGAGAGGGACGGTCTCGATGGCGCCTAGCGGACAAACCTCATTCCGGATGCAAACATAGCATTCGGTGCACAGGTGCTGATCTATGAACGCCTCTTCATCGCGAAGCGAGATCGCTCCAACTGGACAGCAGGAGATGCAACTTCCGCAAACCGTGCACAATTCCATGTTGACCCTGGCCATATGTTCCTGTCCGCTCCTTTGATCGGTCTTCCCTCTGTCTGCAGAGTTTGTTCTGGCATCGAGCTTCCTGTCAAGCAGACATGTGGTTTCTGCGGCTGGCTGCTAGAACAGCCCCTCCGCGGCCGCCATCCCGACGATCAGGCATCCCCAGAACAGCTTGAACGCCCGCACGTAGTCGGAATCGGTGATGGCTATCGTCCGCGGGCCGCGGCGCTCCACGCCCGGAAACAGCGTAGCCATGTGCGCCGGGGCGGTGCGCTTGAAGTCCACCTCGAAGGTCACCGGTGTCGAAGGCCGGTACGGCTTCACGCCGCCGTCCCGGACCGCGCGCACCGCATCCGCGGCACGCGAGCGAATCAGCGCGTGCGCCCGGCTCGGGGTCAGGCTCAGCCCGACCGTGCGGTCAACCGCCTCCTTCACCGTCGCCACCACCACGCCGGGCAGGCGGCGGGAGGCATCGGCGCAGACCGCGCTGTCGCCGGTCACCAGGGCGACCGGCACGCCGAACGCGCCGGCCGTGGCAGCGTTGATCGCGGCCTCGTCCACGGGCTCGCCGTTCAGCCGCACCTCGTAGACGATCTTGCCGACGAGCGTGTGATTCAGGATCCCGTCGCCGCCGCCCTCGCGCTGGTGATACCCTACGAAGAACGCGGCGTCGAACCCGCCGTCAATCCCCTCCATCTGGCAGAGCAGCTTGTTGCTGCCGCTTATCAGCCGCGCCTCCGGATGGAGTTCCTCCACGAGCAGATTGGTCATCGGGCCGTGCCCGTCGCTGACCACGGCCTCGGTCGCGCCTGCCTCCAACGCTCCCTCGATCGCGGCGTTGGCGTCCTGGGTCATCAGGCGCCGGAAGCGGTCGTAGTCCTTCTCGCCGGGCTGCACGTGCTTGCCGGCGGCGACGCCGGTGATGCCCTCCATGTCCACTGAAACATAGATGCGCACTGCCAACTCCTCCTTTGGTCGTTCAGGCGCAGGGTGGCTCAGGCGTACGCCCGCAGCCGCGCGAGCGACTCGGCCAGGTACTTGTCCAACACCTGCGGTGACCGGTTGTCCTTTATTGACCGGAAGGGATCGGGTCCCGGTGGCATGACCTCCAGAACGGCCGCCCCGGCGTAGCCGGTCGCACGCAGCGCCTCCATGACCGAGGGTAGGTCCAGATGCCCGCGTCCCAGGGCCTGCCGGTTCGTGTCGCCCAGGTGGAAGTGAAAGAGATGCTTCCCCGCCGCCCTGATCGCCCCTGCTATGTCCGGCTCCTCGATGCTGGCGTGGAAGGTGTCGAGCGTGAGCCCGACCCACGGCGAGCCCACCTCGACCAGGTACGCGAGCGCATCGCTCGCCGTCGTGACCAGGTACGCTTCGTACCGGTTGAGCGGTTCGATGGCAATCCGCACGCCCGTCCGTTCGGCCTCGACCGCGGCGGTCCGCATTCCCTCGATCGACCACCACCACTCGTCATCGCGCGACGCCTTTGGGCGCAGGCGCGTCTCGCCCGACGGCAGCATCTGGACGAGCGGCGCGCCCACCTCCCTGGCGAACCGCAGACAATCCACGATGTAACGCACGGCCTGCTCCCGGATAGCGCGATCGGGGTTGGCGAGATCGCGCGGCGTCTGCGGGAACATGCACGACGCGGTAAGCGCCAGCGGTGCCAGGCCGTAGCGAGAGAGCGCCCTCCGTACCTCCTCAGGCGCCCAGCGGTCGGGCTCGCCCGGCAGCTCGACGCCGTCGTAGCCCGCGGCCGCGATTCTCTCGAGCGTACGGTCAAGGGGCGCGTCCCCGTAGATCCACGCGCAGACGCCAAACTTCATCCTCATCACTCCTTCCCCATCACCCCTTGACCGCTCCGGCGGTCAGGCCGCGAATGAAGTGCTGCGAGAGCACGACGTACAGCGCCACCACCGGGATCGCCGCCAGCGTGAGGCCGGCGAACAGCGTGGCCCAGTCGGTGTAGTACTGCCCGAAGAAGGCGGTCATGCCCAGCGGGAGCGTCTTGAGGTGGTCCGACTGTATGAAGACCAGCGGGAAGAAGAAGTCGTTCCAGATCGGGATCAGGTTGTACACGGTCACGATGACCAGCGCCGGGCGCACCAGCGGGAGCATCACCCGCGCGAAGATCGTCCATTCGCCGGCGCCGTCAATGCGGGCGGCGCTGTCGAGGTCGGCCGGCAGCGTGCGGAAGAACCCGGTGAGAATGAAGATCGCGCTGGGCAGCCCCGAGGCCGCGTATATCAGGATCAGCGACCACAGCGTGTCCAGCAGGTTCAGATTGCGCATCTGGATGAACAGCGGGATGATGGCCAGCCGGATCGGCAGCATCAGCCCGCTCAGGAAGTACAGGTAAAGGAAGTCGTTGCCGCGGAACCGGAACCGTCCGAGCGCATAGCCCGCCATCGCCCCGAAGGTCAGGATGAGGGCCAGCGAGGCCCCGGTCACCAGCACGCTGTTCTGGATGTAGCGGGCGAAGCGCGCCTCCACCCAGACCCGGCTGAAGTTGTCGAGGCTCCAGACCGCCGGCAGCCCCAGGGGATGCTGGAAGATCTCGCGCGTGGTCTTGAAAGCCGAGAGCCCCATGAAGACCATCGGCGCGAGCACGAGGACGGCGTTGGCGATCAGGATCGCCTGTATCAGCGGCATCCACCGCGAACGTCCCCTCATCCCATCTCAACCTCGCGCCGCCGCAGGAAGACCGCGCCCACGGTCGAGACGGTTACCAGCATGATGAACATGAGGACCGCGATCGCCGATCCCACGCCGATGTCCTGCAATCCGGTGTCCACCTCGCCGAACGCGGTGCGGTAGAAGAGCAGGCCGAGCACGTCGGTCGCCCTATTGGGCGCGCCCGAGACGCCCTGCACGACGTAGGGCAGCTCGAACCAGTTGAACGACCCTATGAAGGTGAGGATCACGATGATCGTCACCGCGGGCGCCAGCAGGGGGAAGATGATCCGCCGGGTCACGTCCCACTCGCTGGCGCCGTCCAGGCGCGCCGCTTCCAGGTAATCCTCGGGCACCGCGTTGATGCCCGCCAGGAACACAATGGTTGGGAAGCCCAGCCATCGCCAGGCATTGATGAGCGTCAGGGTAACGAGCGCGATGCCCGGCTCGCCCAGCCACGGCCGCGCGAGCGCGCCGAGCCCCACGATCCCCAGCGTCTTGTTGACCACGCCGAAGACCGGGTTTAGGAAGAGCGCCCAGAGAAACCCCACGATCACGAGCGAGAGCGTCACGGGCAGGAAGAATATCGCCCGGTACGCCCGCGCGCCCCACGGGTTGCGCGCCAGGAGCAGCGCCAGCCCCAGGCCCGTCAGGTTCTGGACCAGCATCGTCAGCACGAAGACGATCACGTTGTTCCCGAAGGCGTTCGCCAGCAGGCGGGGGTAGGGGAATGTGGTGAACAGCCGGATGAAGTTGCCCACTCCGGCGAAGCCGCTCCGCCCGATACCCTCCCAGGAGTAGAGGCTGTAGGCCAGCGCCGAGAGGATGGGATAGGTGACGAACGCGGCAAACAGCACGACGGCCGGCGCCAGAAAGATTGCCAGCCACAGGCGCCGGCCGGCGCGCATGCTCAGGCCGCGGCGGGGGCTGCGCCCCGCCCGGCTACCGTCCGCGGAAAGCGTCAACCCAGGAGCTCAACCCGCGCGTTACCTCTTCGCCCACCTGCGCCGGCGTTAGTGTTCCGGCCATCATCCCCTGCAGCGCGCTCTGCAGCAGCGTGGATCCGGTCGGCGCCTGCCAGCGGAATCCCACCAGCATGATGTAGGGCGTCGCCTTCCGGTTCATCGCCTGCACCTGCTGCAACTGGGGGTTCTTGACCACCACGCCGGGCACGGCCGACATCTGCGCCAGCAGATCGGTGAACATCTGCCCGAACTCCAGGGTGGCGGTGAAGCGGATGAACTTGAGCGCCGCCTCCATGTTCGCCGTCTTGGCGTTTATGCCGTAGTTGCCGTCGGCGTAGGATGAGACCCACGGAATCTGATCGGCCCGCTCCGTCGGCCCGGGGAAGACGCCGAAATCGAGATTCTTGTTCTGCGCCTTGAAGAATCCGATCTCCCACGAACCGCCGATGAACATCGCCGCCTGTTCGTTGATGAACATCTGCTGCATCGTGGCGTAGTCCACGCCCATGAATCCGGTGGGCATGTACGGCCGCAGCTCCAGCATCTTCGCTAAGGCGCCGGTGTAGGCCGATTCGCGGAAGGTAGTCTGCCCGCGCGTGACCGCTTCGAAGAAGGTGGTCCCGCCGTAGAAGTTGGGCGCGATCACGCCCGATAACACCTCGAGCGTCCAGCCCTCCTTGCCGCCGTTGGCCAGCGGGACGACGCCCTTGTCCTTGAGGGTCCTCATGACGGTGATGAACTGCTCCCAGGTCTTGGGCACCGTCAGGTTGTGCTGGGCGAAGATCTTCTTGTTGTAGAAGATCACCAGGGTCTGCGTGGCGAACGGCACGCCGTAGATGCGGCCGTCCTTGCGGCTGCGCGCGCCCGCGATCGTCTGCAGCGGGAACCGCTTGAGCTCGGGGACCTGCTCGAAATCCAATGGCGCGATGAACCCGGGCGCCGCGAACGTCTCGAGGCCGCCGTACGCTCTCAGGTGGATGATGTCGGGCCCGCGTCCCGCGGTCAGCCCGGTCGAGAGAATCGTCGCGTACTCGGGCGCGCGGAACGGGATGAACTCGATCTTGATCCCGGGATTCCGCTGCTGGAACAGCCGGATCATCCGGTCGTACACCCACTTGTCCTCGGTCCGCCAGCTCCAGAAGGAAAGCTTCGCGGGCTCCTGCCCGAGGACACTCGCTGGGAAGAAGGTGGCGAGCAAGGCCACCGCGATCATCGCCGTACACAACCGTCGCATCACTTCCTGCACCTCCTTTGATCTTGCCACCCTGGAATACTACCGCCTCGGCGCTACCATCCCTGCGTCCTCCGCCCCCCGGCGTGCAGGGCCAGCGCCTGCGCAAACCCCCGCGCGATCTCCCTGGGGTTGGTGATCGCGGTGCCCACCACCACGGCGAACGCCCCGCGGTCCAATGCCTCGCGCGCCTGCGCAGGGGTCTTGATCCGGCCTTCGGCGATGACCGGCACGCGCACACGCGCGGCAAGGGCCGCTACCAGATCGAAGTCGGGATTCTCGGGCGGAGGCGCCCCCGGGTCCACGTAGCCCGACAGCGTGGTCGCAACCGCGTCGGCGCCTGCGGATGCGGCGGCCAGCCCGTCCTCGATGCCGGAGGCGTCCGCCAGGACCGGCAGGCCGAGCTCATCGTGGATTCTCGCGATCAACTCCTGCAGGCCTACCCCGTCGGGCCTCCGGCGGCCGGTGGCGTCCAGCGCGATGATCGCCGCGCCGGAAGCGGCCACCACCTCTGCTTCGGCGAAGGTGGGCGTGATGAGGACCTGGCAGTCGTCGTAGGGCCGCTTGTACAGTCCGATGATGGGCAGGCCCACCGCGGCGCGCGCGGCGCGGATGTCCTCGGGCCCGTTCATGCGCAACCCCAGCGCGCCGGCGCCGGATGCGGCCCGGGCCATCGCCGCCATGAAGACCGAGCCGTGGAGGGGGTTATCCGGTCGCGCCTGACACGACACGATAAGCCCCCCGCGCAGCGCCGCCAGCGCCGGGTGGACGGTGAGGGAGCGGTGCGCCGCGGTTCCGTCCATGCGCGAGTCCTCCTGATGCGCTACAATGAAAGGGTGACTACCCTAACCACACGCGAGGCTTTCAAGCGCCTGCGCGATGCCGCCAACGGCATTGATCGGGCGCTCGCGGTTGACCGCGGCTCGGTGCGGTGGCGCGACACCCCGGTACCCGGGGTGCTGTTCGGCCTGGCGCTGGGCGCGGCGCACGCCCTCATGTTCATGCCCTCCGGCGACATCGCCGGACCGGATTGGGGCGATCGCCTGCCCGGCCGCATCGAGGCCGCCCGCCGTTACCTGCTCGGTTTCCCGCGCCCGCCGCGGTAAGGCCTTTCCGGGGACGTATTCCGTGGCGCGGCTGCGTTTCCCTGTGGTCGGGCATCTTTGCGCGGGAGGCCCCCCGGCGTGATAGTCGAGACACTGCAACTCGGCCCCATAGCGACCAACTGCCACATCGTCCGCGACGAGGCCACGGGCCGCGCAGCGGTAATTGACCCCGGGGGCGACGCCCCTCGCCTGATGGCGGCGTTGAAGCGCGGCAACCTCACGGTAGAGGCGATCATCGCCACCCACGCCCACTTCGACCACATCGGCGCTGTGCGCGACCTCGTGCTTGCGACCGGCGCGCCCTTCCTGGCCGGCGAGGCCGAACTCCCGGTGCTGAAGACCGCGGTCGAGCAGGCCCTGATGTTCTTCGGCATCTCCGTGCCACCGCCACCTGCGCCGGATCGCCTGCTGCGCGACGGCGACGAGCTGACGCTGGGGGGCGCCCTGTTCCGGATCGCGCACACGCCCGGTCACAGCCCCGGCCACATCTGCCTGTTGGGCGACGGCGCGGCCTTCGTAGGGGACGTGGTCTTCCCCGGCAGCATCGGCCGCACCGACCTGCCCGGAGGGGACTATGATACCCTGATGCGCTCGATCGCCCGGCACATCCTGACGCTGCCCGACGAGACGGTGCTCTACAGCGGCCACGGTCCGGAGACCACGGTCGGCCGCGAGCGCCGCACCAATCCCTTCCTGGTTGGGCTCGCTCCGGCCGCAGGTAGCTGACCTTGGGCACGCCAGCGCTGGGCGACGGCCTGCTCCTGCTCCACGGGGCCGGCGGCCGGGCACTTGCCTGGCAGAACCAGCTCCTGGCGTTTCCCCGCGCGCGGGCCGAGGATCTTCCAGGCCGCGCCGGCGGCACCCCGACAAGCGTGGACGGGTTTCTCGGGGCGCTGCGCGAGGCGCTGGGACAGGACGCCGCTCACGGACCTGGCGGCGCCCACAAGCCGCGGGGCGCCCGCGACTCGGGCGGCCCCCTGATCGTGGCAGGCCACTCGCTCGGGGGCGCGATCGCACTGCGGTGGGCGCTCGTCTATCCCGAGGAAGTCCGCGCGCTCGTGCTCCTATGCACCGGGGCGCGGTTGCGGGTGGCGCCGCAGATTCTCGAGGGGATCCGTGCCGCGGACCCCGCGGCGATCGAGCAGTTCGGCGCGATGTGGCTGGGGACGCACCCGACGCCGCGCCTGCGTGAGAAGTCGCTGGCGCTCCTGCACGCCGCACCCGCGGTCGTGCTTGCAGCGGACCTGGAGGCCGCCGACGGTTTCGACGTGATGGCCGAGCTGGATCATCTGGCGTTGCCGGTGCTCGTCATCTGCGGCGCCGAGGACCGGCTCACCCCGGTGAAGTACGGCCGCTACCTCCACGAGCGGATAGCGGGATCCGAAATGGTGGTCATCGAGCGGGCAGGGCACATGGTCATG
Source organism: bacterium (assembly GCA_030018905.1). Lineage (GTDB taxonomy): Bacteria > Sysuimicrobiota > Sysuimicrobiia > Sysuimicrobiales > Humicultoraceae > VGFA01. Next base: position 11,232 of record JASEHJ010000043.1, read on the forward strand.
CTCGAACAGCCCCGTGCGGTGAACTGCGCGATGCAATCGTTCCTGGAGCGACTCGACCGGGAGGCGCCCGGCCGTGACGCACAACACCGGGAGGTGGGAGATGCGCGCGACGGTTGATCTCAACGCGGACGGAGGCGAGGGGTTCGGAGCCTACACCATCGGCGCCGACGCCGAACTGCTGCGTTCGGTGACCTCGCTCAACGTGGCGTGCGGCGCCCACGCCGGTGACCCCGTGGTTATCCGCCGAACGATCCGCGCGGCCGTCGCGGCAGGGGTCGCGGTGGGCGCGCACCCCGGCTTCCCCGATCTCCAGGGGTTCGGCCGCCGGGCGATGCACATCGCGCCTGCAGACCTGGTCGCTATGCTGATCTACCAGATCGGCGCGGTCGCGGCGCTGGCCGCGTCCGAGGGCACGCGGCTGCGACACGTGAAGGCGCACGGCGCCCTCTACAACTTGGCGGTCGCAGACGCGGCGCTGGCCGGAGCGATCGCAGAGGCCGCGGCCGCGTTCGAGGGGTTGTGGCTGTACGCGCCGCTCAACTCGGTGATGGCCGCCGCAGCCGAGTCCCGCGGGATTGCGGTGGCGTACGAGGCGTTCCTCGACCGGGGCTACCGCCGCGACGGCACCCTGGTGCCGCGCACCGATCCCGGAGCCCTGCTGACCGACCCGGCCCAGGTGGCCGCGCGCGCGGTCACACTGGCGACAGACGGGACGATCACAGCGACGGACGGTACCAGGATCTCGCTGCGGCCGCGGACCATGTGCGTCCACAGCGACACCCCGGGAGCCGGCGCCCTTGCGGAGGCGGCCCGCACCGCGCTGGAGGCAGCCGGGGTGCGCGTGGCCCCACCCTGGAGCGCTCCGTGATCTCACGTCGCGTGATCCCACCTCGTATGATCCCATCTCGTGCGGCGGTCGAGGAGGGCGCGTGAGCCGGCGCCTGCTGGGCTATGTACTGGGGCACCGCCGTGCCTACCTGATCGGCTTTGCCCTTAGTCTGCTCAGCACCGGGCTGTCCGTGACCAATCCGTGGGTGCTGCGGCTGGCCGTGGACGGCATCCGAGCCGGCGCCGCGCCGCGCCTGCTGGTGGGACTGGCCGCGGCGTACGTGGGGATCGCGTTGACCGGCGGGTTCATCCGGTACCACTGGCGTATGAAGATGCTGGGAGCCGGCCGGCGGATCGAGTACGAGATCCGCAACGACTACTTCGCGCACCTACAGCGGTTGCACCAGGCCTTCTTCCAGCACACCCGCACCGGCGACCTGATGGCCCGCGCGATCAACGACCTCAACACCATCAGCCGCCTCGTGGGAGTAGGCATCATGCACTCGTTCAACACCATCTTCATGTTCACCGCGGCGGGCACGCTGATGTTCACCATAGACCCGCCGCTGGCGCTGGTGGTGATGGTGATCCTGCCCATGGTCAGCCTGGTCTTCGTGCTGCTGGGCCGGCGCATTCACCGTCAGTATGAGCAGGTCCAGGAGCAGTTCAGCACCCTCTCGGCCCGCGCGCAGGAGAACTTCTCGGGAATCCGCGTCGTGAAGGCGTTCGCGCAGGAGTCAGCCGAGATCGCCACCTTCGGCGTGATCAACCGCGAGTACATGGAGCGCTCGCTGCGGTTGGCCCGCACCTCCGGCGCGCTCTGGCCTGCGATGACACTCATCCTCGGTGGCGCGGCCGCCGCCGTGCTGTGGCAGGGAGGCCATGCCGTGGTAGCCGGCCGCATTACGCTGGGCCAGCTCGTGCAGTTCTTCGGCTACCTGATGATGCTGTCGTGGCCGATGATCGCGCTGGGTTGGGTGGCGACCATCGTTCAGCAGGGGCTTGCCTCGATGCGGCGGATCGAGACGATCCTGGACAGTCGGCCCGCCATCGCCGAGCCGCCGGAGTCGGTGCGGCCAGAGCGGCTGCGCGGTGAGATCGAGTTCCGCGACGTTTCGTTCGCCTACAACGGGGTGCCGGTGCTGCGCGGCATCAACCTCCGTATCCCCGGGGGAGCCACCGTGGCGATCGTCGGCCCGACGGGCTCAGGGAAGACCACTCTGGTCTCCCTGATTCCACGCCTGTTCGACCCGACCGGCGGGGCGGTGCTGGTGGACGGGATTGACGTGCGCCGCCTGAGTCTGGCGGCGCTTCGAGGAAGCATCGGCTTGGTGCCCCAGGAATCCTTCCTGTTCTCCGACACCCTAGAGGGCAATCTGGCCTTTGGGGTGGAAGGTGGCGACGGCAGCCGCGTGCGGGAGGCGGCGGAGACCGCGCGGCTGGCGCCGGAGGTGGCCGGGTTCCCGATGGGATACCAGACCGTGGTCGGGGAGCGCGGCGTCACCCTCTCGGGCGGCCAGAAGCAGCGCGCGACGATCGCCAGGGCGCTGGCGCGCGACCCCGAGATCCTGATACTGGACGACGCGCTCAGCAGCGTGGACACGCGCACCGAGGAGGAGATCCTCCATGCGCTGCGCCGGTTCATGGCGACGCGCACAAGTCTGATCATCTCGCACCGCATCTCGACGGTGCGCGGCGCCGACCTGATCGTGGTGCTGGGCGACGGGAGGATCGTCGAGCAGGGCACGCACGACGTGCTGCTGGCATCCGGCGGGCTCTACGCCGACCTCTACCAGAAGCAGCTCCTGAAGGAGGCCCTGGAGGCCGACGAGGATTCGTCCCAATGAGCACCGCGTTCCACGAAGACGAGATCATCGGCGCGGCATACGATGCGCGCCTGATGCGGCGGCTGATGGGCTACGTGCGCCCGTATCGCGCCGCCGTCGCCCTGGCGGTTGTGCTGCTGCTGCTCACCTCCGCGGCCAGCCTGGTGGGTCCCTACATCGTGCGGATCGCCATTGACGATCACATCACGCCCGGACGGCTGGAAGGGCTCGGGGTGGTCATTCTCGCCTACCTGGGGGCGCTGACCGCCGCCTTTGTCCTCCGCTACGCCCAGACCTACATGATGGCGCGCGTCGGGCAGCACGCGATGTACGACCTGAGGATGGAACTGCTCACCCACCTCCAGCGGCTCTCGGTCGGCTTCTACACGCGCCAGCCGGTCGGCCGGCTGGTCACCCGCGTCACGAACGACATTGAGGCCCTCAACGAGATGATCACCCAGGGCGTCGTGGCCATCTTCGGAGACCTGGTGACGCTTGTGGGCATCGTCGCCATCCTGCTGTACCTCGACTGGCGCCTGGCGCTGGCCACCATGCTGGTGCTGCCGGCCATCATCCTTTTCACCGCGCGGTTCCGGGCGGTGGCGCGCGAGGCATACCGCGCGATCCGGGTGCGCCTGGCCCGCATCAACGCCTTCCTCAACGAGCACATCATGGGAATGGGGATCGTCCAGCTCTTCGGCCGCGAAGCCCGGGAACAGGCGCGCTTCGAGGAGCTGAATCGCGAGCACCTGGTGGCCGGCATGGCATCGCTGCGGTCGTTCGCGGTCTTCCACCCCGTGGTGGGCGCGATGAGCGCGGTGGCGGTGGCGATCATAATCGCCTACGGCGGCGCGCAGGCGCTGGCAGGAACAATCAGCGTGGGGCTGGTGGTGGCGTTCGTCCAGTACGCCCAGCGGTTCTTCGAGCCGATCGAGGACCTGGCCGAGAAGTACAATATTCTGCAGGCGGCCATGGCCTCATCCGAGCGGCTCTTCCGCCTGCTCGATGAGCCGATCGAGGTGGAAGATCCACCCGCACCGCTGCGCGCTGATCGCGTGCGGGGGGAGATCGAGTTTCGCAACGTCTGGTTCGCCTACGAGTCAGTCCCGGAGCACGACTGGGTGCTTCGGGACGTGTCGTTTCGCATCCTCCCGGGCGAGAGCGTGGCGTTCGTGGGACACACCGGCGCCGGCAAGTCTTCGATCATCAACCTGATCACCCGGTTCTACGACCCGCAGCAGGGATGCGTGCTGGTGGACGGCAGCGACGTCCGCGGTTGGGATCAGCGCGATCTGCGCCGGCACATCGGCCTGGTCCTCCAGGACGTCTTCTTGTTCGCCGGGACGATAGAAGATAACATCCGGCTGGGGACCTCCTCGATCACCTCAGAGCAGGTGCGGCGCGCGGCCGAGTTCGTCAACGCCGCCCGGTTCATCGAGCGGATCCCCGGAGGGTATCAGGCCCAGGTGCAGGAGAGGGGTTCCACCCTCTCAGGGGGCCAGAAGCAGTTGATCGCATTTGCCCGCGCGATCGCCCACAACCCGGAGGTCCTGCTGGTGCTCGACGAGGCGACCAGCAGCGTGGATACTGATACCGAGATCCTGATCCAGGACGCGTTGGGCCGCGTGATGCAGAACCGGACCTCGATCATCATCGCCCACCGGCTCTCGACGATCCAGCACGTGGACCGCATCCTGGTGATCCACAAGGGCCGCATCGCCGAGGAAGGCACGCACCGCGAGCTGCTCTCGCGCGGGGGCATCTACACCAAGCTCTACCACTTGCAGTACAGAGACCAGGAGCTGCGCCATGACACCTGAAGTCAAACCGCTGTTGAAGAAGTTGCGCGAGGTCGCGATCGAGGCGCTGGAGGAACGCCGCGGGCTGGTGGTCTATTCGAAGATGGATGCCCTGGAGATGGACCGGCTGGCCCGCAAGGTCGAGCAGGAGGCGCTGGAACAGATCCGGTCCGCGCTGCCGGATGCCTCGGTCGTGCTTGAGATCCAGCAGATCCAGGACCGACTGCGGCAGATGGACGGGAAGCTGGCCGAGCTGGATGCGCGGGAGGAGATCTCAGACCGGTCGCGCCAGCTCGAGCGCGACGACATCATCTGGAGGGCGTTTGAAGAGGTGGTGGCCCTACTGGGGATTGAGTAGAGCGGTAGTCTTCCTTAACACTCGG
>JASEHJ010000044.1:0-12584 GCA_030018905.1 bacterium
GTTGGAATGGTTGCCACGTTCGTCGGCGGCGGATTCGGCGGCCCGGGATCATCACACACCAGCACCTTCCGGGTTAGCCTGGAGCCGGGCGCCCCACCTACGCGTCAGGTAATAGCCGACCTACGGCGCCGCATCACCGTGCCCGGGGCAACGATCATCTTTAGGCCGTCCAGCTCGCTCTTCATCTTCCGCTCTCCCGATCCGATCAGCATAGACCTGCGGGGGTTCAACCTCGAGGCCGGGAACGCGACCGCGCGCCGGCTGCGTGGAGTCCTGGAGGCCGTGAGCGGTGTCACCGATCTTCAAGTGAGCCGCGAAGAGAGCGCCGAGGAGTTCGTGGTGCAGGTGGATCCGGCCAGGGCCGCGACCTTCGGAATGACCGCCGCTCAGGTCGCGGGCTCGGTCAAGACCTACGTCGGCGGAACGACCGCCGCGCTGTTCCGCAGCGAGGGCGACGACATTGACGTGGTCGTGCGCCTGCAGGAGTCCGACCGCGCCACGCCGGACCAACTGGGCGGCCTGCCGATAGCCACGCCGCGAGGCATCGTGCCTCTCCGGCAACTCGCCACGGTCACGGGCGCACCCGGTCCGACACAGATCCAGCGCCGCAACCGGGAGCGTATCATCACGGTTGCAGGCAACATCAGCGGGCGCGACGTCGGTGCCACCATGCGTGACGTTCGCTCCGCGGTGCTCGCAGAACGCCTGCCCCGGGGGTTCTCAATTGCCTTCGGCGGCGAGTTCCAGGATCAGCAGGAGTCCTTCGCTCAGTTGTTCACGGGTTTTCTTATGTCGCTCGTCCTGGTCTACATGGTGATGGCCTCGCAGTTCGAGCGGCTGCTGGAACCGTTCCTGATAATGGCCGCGGTGCCGTTCGCGCTGGTCGGAGTGGTGGCCGCGCTGCTGCTGACCGGCACCACGCTCAATGTCCAGTCCGGCCTGGGCACGATCGTGCTCGTCGGAATCGCGGTCAACAACGCCATCGTGCTCATGACGTACTCGCTTCAGTTGCAGGGCGAGGGCGTACCCCTGCGGGAGGCGCTGGCGCGGGCCGGCCAGCGGCGGCTGCGGCCGATTCTCATGACGACGCTGAGCACGGTGTTCGGGCTGCTGCCGCTGGCGATCGGGTTTGGGGAAGGGTCCGAGATGCAGTCACCTATGGCCCGGGCGATCGTGGGCGGGTTGATTACCTCATCGATCGGCAGCCTCCTGCTCATTCCCGCGCTGTATGTGCTGCTGGACCGCGCTGCACAGTGGGTGCGCGGCCGCGACAGGCGCGCCGTGCCTGAGGGTGTGGTGGAACCGGGCGACGGGAAGTAGGACGCCGAAGCAGCACGCCGGAAGCAACGCCAGGCCGCATAGTAACCAGGAGGCTCCCCCTCTCGGGGGAGCCTCCCCTGCTCACCGGGGCTGGTTGCGCCCGGCCGTCTATCCTCTGGAGCCCCTCAGGACTTAGGCTTCGCCGACCAGATCCAGATTGCGAGAACGATGTTGATAATCAAAGGAACGAGTGCGGTTCGGGCCGTGAACAGGTTCGTCGCCCAGGCCCACACGAGGAACACGGCGGTAATCAGCAGGGCCAACACCAGGGCTGTGGCAAGGCCGCCGTACTTCTCGATGTCGCCTGCGATGACCCAGATGACCACTCCGAACGCGATGAAGAGGCCCGAGAGCGTTAGAAGCAAGGCCGGATCCTGGGCCTTATGGCCGAATATGCTGGCGCCAAGGGACGGAGAGAGTGTAGCAAGGCCGAGAAGAACAGTGTAGATGGCGTCCAGCTTTACGGGCAATCGGAGCTTTTCCACACCTATCACCTCCTCCTATGCAGTTCACGGGGACCGTTCTCCACCGTCCGGAATTATCCTGCGGCGGCCTCCCTGGGCCCGGAGGGCAGCGTCACGGTGAACTTGGTGCCGCCTCCGGGACGGTTCTCCGCGGAGATCTGGCCGCCCTGGGCCACCACCAGGCGCCTGGCAATGGCCAGCCCGAGCCCGGCGCCATGGCGGCCGCTGCGGGACCGGTCGGCCTTGAAGAACCGGTCGAAGATGTGCGGAAGATCGTCTGCGAGGATGCCCGGACCCGTGTCCTCCACCCATACGTATGCCTGCCCGCGGCGCTCGCCTAGGGTGACAGTCACACGGCCCCCGGGCGGAGTGAACTTCAGCGCGTTGTCCAGCAAGTTGCTCAGGACCTGCTCCATCCGGTCGGAATCCGCGTGGACGCGGACACCGCGGGGCGGGCCGGACTGGTCCAGCGTCACCCCGTGCTGCGCCCCGCGGGGCCGGAACGACTCGACGACGCGGGCCGCCACATCCTCGAGATCCACCGGCACAAGGTGGAGATGCACTCGCCCCGATTCGACCGCTGAGAGGTCGAGCAACGATCCCACCAGGGAGCGCAGCCGCTCCACCTCCTGCCCGACGGCGTCCAGGAGCGCCGCGGAGGCGGGGTCCGGGGATGGAATGGTATCGCACAGGGCTTCGACGGCGACCGTGAGATTGGCCACCGGGGTGCGCAGCTCGTGCGAGGCGTCGGCCACGAACTCGCGCCGCGTCGCGTCGAGGCGCTCCAGCTCGGCGGCCATGTAGTTCAGGGATCGCGCCAGGTCGCCCAGCTCGTCTGCCGTCCGGACCGGCACGCGCTGGCCGAGATCGCCCGCGGCGATCCGCGCCGTCGCCGCCTGCATCTCCTGAATCGGGCCTGCGATACGCCGGGCAAGGAGCAGGCTGACCAGCACCGCCCACAGCAGCGTGGCAAGCACCGTCCACCCAACGAAAGAGCGGATGTGACGGATCTGCTCCTCCAGCTCGACCACCGGGAGTCCGGCGTAGACCGCCCCGGCGACATTGCCATCCGCCACGACGGGGACCGCGGCGTATACCACCCGGACGCCACCGACCTCGGCGGAGCCCGCGGCTTCCTTGCCTCCAAGGGCCAGCGCCACGGCCTCTCGGTGTACGGGCTCTTTTACGCGTAGAGCGGGGTGGGCCGCGTAGTTCGCCAGTATCGCCCCGGCCCGGTCAACGATGATGACCGAAGGGCTCCCCGGATACCGGACGCCCGCGAACTCCGCCTGCGTGCGCGTCGTATCGCGGGCCCCCACGGCATCGCGCACGTGCACCGCGACGAGCCGCGCCTGGGCGAGCAGGCCGGTCTCGACCTGGGCCATGTACCGGGCCTCCGAGTCCCGCGCCAGGTGGACGCCCAGGAACAACAGCGCCAGCAGGATAACGACCATGTAGGTCGCCATCAGCCGCCACCGGATGTGCCGGAACATGACTACCTGAAGCGGTATCCCACGCCGTGCACCGTCAGGATGTGCGCGGGCGCGCTGGGATCACGCTCGATCTTCTCCCGCAGCCAGCGGATGTGAACGTCCAGGGTACGCACATCGCCCTGGTAGTCCTCTCCCCAGACGCGGTCGAGCAGGTAGTCCCGACCCAGCACGCGGTCAGGGTTGGCCATGAACACCCGCAGCAAGTCGAACTCCTTGGGCGGCAGCCCAACCTCCCGGCCGCGGACCATGGCGATCCGGCTGGACACATCAAGCGCGATGTCGCCCATCTGCAGGACCGTCTCATCGTCCGCCTGGGCGTAGGACTGGGCCCGTCGAATCTGGGCCCGGATGCGGGCCGCGAGCTCCCGGGGCGCGAAGGGCTTGGTGACGTAGTCGTCAGCCCCGACCTCCAACCCGGTTACTTTATCGCCCTCCGCGGCCCGTGCCGTCAGCATTATGATCGGCGCGGTGCTGAAGCGCCGGATGCGCCGGCAGACCTCCAGCCCGTCCAATCCGGGCAGCGCAAGATCCAGCAGGATCAGGTCGGGCAAGGTGGTCTTCGCCGCCTCCACGCCCTCGGGCCCGTCCCTGGCGGCCACGACCTGGTAGCCCTCGCGCGAGAGCAGCGCGCGGAGGGCGGTCACCATGGTCTCTTCGTCCTCAACGATCAGTATGCGCATGGATCGGAAGCAGTAACGCCAGCATAGCACATGGAGGCTCGGAAACCGATCAGCACGACCCACAGGATCATCCCGAACCCGCCAAATCCACCCGTCATCGCCGGTCTCTCCTTCCATTCGACTACATGTGCTTCACCCACGATGATTGCAGGCCTCGGTGCAGGTTTCGTGAAATAGGTGCGAATTGGCTGTGAAGCCGTTGGGTCTGTGACGTCATTCCAGTGGCAGGCTCCATCGGAGCACACGCTCAACAACGCCAAGATCACGGATTACCAGCTCAAGCACTCTCGCCTGGGCCTCGACGGCCCTCCCTGTCTGGTCTGCCTTGGGAAACACCAGCCCGCCTGCCCGGTGGTGCGAGCCGTCGGCCGTCGCCACCCACCTGCTCGGCGCGACCTGCACCCCCCTGTTGCTTCGCAGAGCCGCGTTCTTGAGGAAGTCATACTGACTCAGGTCACCCGAGTGTGTGTCCAGGGTGATGGCAAACACGATGTTCTGCTGGAGATCCACCTTTCCAGAAAGCGGGCCGTTGGGGTTGGTCCTCAGTGATGCCGCGGTCACGTAGGCGGCCTTCACTGCAATGCCGGCCTGGCCGTCGGTGCGCACCGTGTGGGAACTCGCCTGTCCTGTTGAGGCGCCCGTCGCGAGCGTGATCAGACCAGCGAGTACCATCGTGGCAGCCAGGGTGAAGCGGTTCTTGTATTGCATCAGATCTCCCTCCAATCGAGTTGCGCTCGCCACGACGACCAACCCCGCCAGGACCCGGTCGCCCCGGGTGGGCGTGGCGCCTGACCCTAGGCGGCCCGACGCTCCTTCAGCCACGGGGCCAGCACCGGCATCAGGATAATCCAGGTCAAGATGAATACCCAGACCGCGCCCCCGTATCGTGCGACCGGTCCGAACCCGGAGGCCGCCAGAGCAAAGGCCGCCGCCGCGCCCAGAGCAAAGAGTGCGCCCAGAGTGCCGGCGTGTCGCATGGTCTGTGTCGCCGGCACGCCCCTCCCCTCGTCCAGTTCCATGCCGTGCTCCTCCTCTCGATTCTACCCGCGATCAGGCGTCAGGATTGCACACCTGCAACCGGCGCCATGGCGGCCCCGACCGCGGCCGGCTCGGACTGGCGGCGCAGGCTGGGGACGAACCGCTTCAGCAGCGTGGTATTCATCGTGACCGTCAGCGAGCTGATCGCCATGAGAAAAGCGGCCAGTTCGGGGCTGACCATCTGGCGCGTCCAGGGGTACAGCAGCCCGGCCGCCACGGGGATGGTGACCGTGTTGTAGATGAAGGCCCAGAAGAGGTTCTGCTTCACCTTGCGCATGGTCGCCCGGGCGACCTCGATGGTGGTGACCACGTCGCGCAGATCGTCCTTCATCAGGACGACATGCCCTGTCTCCTTGGCGATGTCGGTGCCCGACCCGATGGCCATGCCGACATCCGCTTGGGCCAAGGCCGGGGCGTCGTTGATACCGTCGCCGACCATGGCGACACGATGGCTGCGCGCCTGCAGCGCCTTGACTTCCGTCGCCTTGTCCTGCGGTAGGACCTCGGCCAGGACCCGGTTGATGCCCAGCTGCCGGGCGACCGCTTCGGCCGTCCGGCGGTTGTCGCCGGTAAGCATGGTGACCTCTAGGCCGAGGGTGTGGAGCAGCCGGACCGCCTCGACCGAATGAGGCTTCAGCGTGTCGGCAACCCCGATCAGGCCCACCGGCCTGCCGTCCGCGGCCAGAAACATAACGGTCTTGCCTTCGCCCTCCAGGCGCTCGGCCGGGGCGATCATGCCCTGGATCGCCACCCCTCGCTCGGCCATCAGCCTGCGGTTGCCGAGCAGGACCTGGCGACCTGAGGCCTGCGCCAGTACCCCGTGCCCGGGAATGGCCTCGAAGGCCTCCGGGGACTCCACCCGTATCCCTCGGTCCCGCGCTCCGCGGACGATGGCCTCGCCCAGCGGGTGCTCGGAGTTCACCTCGGCGGCGGCCGCCAGCCGAAGGACGTCGGCCTCGTTGATGCCCGGGGCGGGCAGGACATCGGTCACCGCCGGCTCCCCGCGCGTGAGGGTCCCGGTTTTGTCGAAGACGATGGCGGTGAGCTTGCTCGCCGCCTCCACCGCGTCCGCGCCCTTGAACAGGATGCCGTGCTCGGCCGCCTTGCCCGTGCCCGCCATCATGGCGCTGGGCGTGGCCATGCCGACCGCGCAGGGACACGAGATGACCAGTACCGCCACCGAGATCAGCAGGGCGAAGCCGAAGACCCCAACCCCAGCCAGCGTGTACGGCGTGAGCATCAATCGGGTCTCTGGACTGAAGAAGAGCCCGTAGCCCACGAAGAACCAGAACAGGAACACGCCCAGCGAAAGGACGTGGACCCAGAAGATGAACTTGCCGGCGACGAGATCGGCGAGCCGCTGAATCGGGGCCTTGCTGACCTGGGCATCCTCGACCAGCTTGATGATCTGCGCCAGCGCCGTCTCGCGCCCGACGCGCGTGGCGCGGAATCGGAAGGCTCCCGTCTTGTTCATCGTCCCGCCGATGACCTCATCGCCGGCACGCTTCTCCACGGGCATCGACTCCCCGGTAAGCATCGACTGGTCAACCGCCGAATAGCCGTCGAGCACCAAGCCGTCCACCGGGATGCGTTCACCGGGCCGCACGAGGATGAGATCCTCGACCTCGACCTCGTCAGCCGGGATCTCGACCTCTGCGTCGCCCCGGATCACCCGGGCCACCTTCGGCTGGAGGCTCATGAGCTTGCGAATGGCCTCTGAGGCGCGCCCGCGCGTCAGGGCCTCCAGGTAGCGGCCCAGAATGATGAACGCGGTCAGCAGCGCCGCGGCCTCATAGAAGACCGCCTCGGGGCCGCCGAAGCCCGCCTCCGGCCAGAAGGTGTTGATGACTGCGATCAGATAGGCGGCGCCGATGCCGGTCGCGTAGAGCAGATTCATGTCCGCCACGCCGTGCCGTAGCCCCCGGTAGGAGTTCACGAAGAACTGCCAGCCCGGCCCGAAGACGATCGGCGTCGTCAAGGCAAAGAGCAGGAGAGGATACCCCAGGAACTGCGGGACGTAGCGCGGCAGGATCCACACGTCCTGGAACGTGCCCACCATGACGAGCATGGCCAGGGGCCACGCCACAAGCATCCAGCGGCCCTGGCGGGTGACCTCGAGTTGGCGGGCCTCGCGTTCTCGGTCCATCGCCGAGGCGCCCTCGAGCCGCTCCGAGGCTTCATAGCCGAGGTCGCGGATCGCCTTTTTGATCTGGGATGCCGTCACGGTGCCGGCGTTGTACCCCACGACCGCCGTGCCGGCATTGAGGTTCACCGCCACCGAGGCAACGCCGGGCAGGTTGCCCACCGCGCCCTCGATGCTCGATACGCACGAGGCGCAGCTCATGCCGGTGACCTGCAACTGCAGGGTGTCTCTGCCGACCTCGTAGCCCACGTCGCGGATCGCGCGCTCGAAGTCCCCGAGCCGGGTCAACCCAGGATCGTAGGTGATGTAGGCCTTCCCCGCCGCCAGGTTGACGCTTACGTCGCGCACGCCGTGCACGTTCCTCACCGCGCCCTCGACGGTCGCCACGCACGAGGCGCATGACATCCCGACGATGGGAACGACTGTCTCGGTGGACGTCCCGGGCCTCACGTCCGATCCGCCCTGGATGGCTGGTGCCATGATGGAGCCTCCCTCTGTGGTGTGGGGCAGGGCCGCGGTCTGCGGCCGGGTCTCGCCGGCGCGAACAGCGGGCTTCGCGTGGCGGCGGATCGTCCGCAGCATCATCCCGATCCCCAGCGCGTTCGTCGCCAGGCCGAACAGGATGATCGGCATCTTGTAGGTCGTGAAGAAGACGGCCGCACCGGACAGGCCGATGACCGGAAGCACCTCAGCGAGGTGGTGGAGGCAGCAGGCCACCATCGAGGTTGTGGAGGTCGCCGTGCCTCCTGCGGCCATCGCCGTCGCCGACCGGACCCCACCGTTCTGCCGGATGAGCCGGCGCAGGTGAGTGAAGAGGCCGATCTGGATGCTGAACCCCGTGGCGACTGCGGCCACGAGGTACCAGTCGGTCAGGAACAGCTCGACCGTGTGCGCCCAGGAGGCCGAGCCGATCCGCACGACAGCCAGGTACAGGCCGATGAGTGCGAGACCCCCGAGCAGACCCACGGCGATCGGCCGCCGGTATTGCTCAATCATCATCCACACCTCGCTTCGGCTCAGCCACCTGCCAGGCGCAGATGGCGTAACAGGCCGTCACCGATGCCAGGAGCAGCCCCGCCGCCACGATCATCGCCACACGCGCGCCGAACCACGGCAGGACCAGTAGGCCCACGAGGGGAAGCGCGCACAACCACAGCAGGAGGCTTGTGGCCATCCATGAGGTGTGATCAGTCTGCACACGGACTCGCGCAGACGCTGACCGCATCGCGCGTCCCCCTACCGGACCGCTGTGTTGTTGACTGATTTTTGTCCCGGCGCGCAACTGTCTCATCTCCTGAATCTCCCTCATCGTAGGTTGGCACGGTGGCACGCGGGTTAAGGAATGCTTAAATGCGTCGCCCGGTCAAGAACGGCCACGGGTCCAGCGGGACGCTGTTGCGCCGGACCTCGAAGTGGACGTTCGGGCCGGTGACTTCTCCCGATGTGCCAACCTGCGCGATCACCTCTCCGGCCGAGACCCGCTGCCCGACACGGACAAGGATCTTCGACGCATGCCCGTACCACGTGGTCAGACCTTCACCGTGGTCCAGGATCACAAGGCGCCCGTAGCCTCCCTGCGCGCCGGCGAACTGCACGATGCCGTCGCGCGCCGCGGTGATCGGCGATCCCACCGGCGCGGTGATGTCGATCCCGTGGTGATGCCGCTTCCCCCGGAAGCCAAAGCGTGAGGTTACCACGCCACGGCTGGGCCAGTTTACCCGCAGGCGAGGAGCGCGCACATCACTGCCCGCTGCGCTGCGATCCCGGCGCGTCCTTGCGTCAGGGATGACGACCCGGGCGCCAACCCTCAGCCGATCAGGATCTGAGAGCTCATTGACTCCGACCAGCGTCTGCGGTGTCATGCCGTGCAGGCGCGCGATTGCCCAGATCGTGTCTCCCGCTCGGACGACATGCACTTTGCCGGTCGCCGGTGCAGGGGCTGGCGAAGCTATTGCCGATAGCGGGGTCAATGCCGCCGCAACGGCTCCAGCCAGAAGCGTCACGATGTGCCGCGGTGTTAAGCCCAAATTGAAAGCAGCCATCCGAGATGCTCCGCTCCTTTCGTGATCCAGGCCAGAAGCGCAAGGCCAACCAATGTCAGGACGACCACGGCGCCGAGCGCCAGGGCCGCGCGGCGCTGCAGAGGGCGCGTGTGGGGCGAGCGATCCAGAAGGGGCACCAGGGCCAGCATCACGAAGGCCGCCAGGCTCACCCACAGGAGGCCAGGAACGCCCACCCAGTTCTCAACAGCGAAGAGGGGAAGGAACGGCCACGGGGGTTTCGTCACCTCGATGCCCTCGACGGGCGCCGGCCCAATGACCGGCGGGAGCAGCACGGTCAGGATGAGGATGAAACCGGCCAGGACGGCCACGTACATGGCCAGATGCGCGAGATGGCTGGTGAAACGCAGCATCTCCCCGCCGTCGTTGCCCGGGATAGGCGAGATGCCGTGCTTCTTGATCAGCCAGAAGTGTACGATCAGGACGAAGAAGATCGCTGAGGGCAACACGACGATGTGCGCGATGTACAGCCGGAGGAGCAGGGGGGCGGCCTGCGAAAAGCTCGGCGCGAACCAGTGCCAGAGTCCGCCGAGCAGATGTCCGATTGCCAGATTGTGCTCGAGCGCCTCGAACCCTTCCTGATCCCACTTCAAGACCGTGCCGGTGAAGTACAGCGCGACCGAGATGCCCAACAGCAGCACCCCGGCCACCCAGTTCGCCTCGCGTGGCCGTTTGAACGAGGCCGTCAGAAAGATGCGGATCATGTGGAGGAGCACGGTTACCAAGAACACCTGCGCCGCCCAATAGTGAATCCCGCGCGCCAGACGTGCTAACCCAAACTGGGGCATCATCGTACGGACGCTGTCGTTGGCGAACTCCGGCATCGGGTGGTAGAACTGGGTGAGCACGATGCCGCTCAACACGAGGATCAGCAGGGAGACCATCGAGATCCCGCCGAGAGAGAACGGCAGCGTGTTGGCGTGGCGCGGCACGGAGTACGCGAGATCGCTGAGGCCGAAGCGCTCGTCGATGGCTGCCCACACGCCCGGACGGCGGACGGCGTCTGTCGCCATGGGTCGCTACCTCCCGCGACGGAGCATGACGAGTCCCGCCACGACAAGCACCAATCCCGCAAGAACGGTCGTCGATTCGCCCAATGTGCCTGTGTACCGGGAGACCAGCGGCTCCGCCATCTTCATCATGGCCATCTGCTCGGCCGTCGCTGGGCGCACCGCCTCGGCGGATCCGGGGGTCGACGCCGCGGGCGGCATCGGCATGGTGCCGGCGGTGGTTGAGGTGCTCGGTGGCATCGAGGGCGCCGGCGTGCCGGCACTGACCGGGACAATGGCGTCGGCCAGCAACCGGCGCGTCGCGAGGATGTCGCCAGATGCCAGCGCGCTGCGGGCCTGTTCCACCTTCGCCAGATTCACCCCACGAGGGTCCCGGGACTTGAGCGCGGCATCGAGCCGTTCTTTCACTTCCGCTGTCATTTTGGGATCTTGAGCGAGCAACGCCGCCGCTTGTCTGACCAGCGACAAGGCGTCCGTCGGGAGCTTGCCCTTGTGAGCCAGGGCGACGCCGGCTGAGGCCTGCGCCAGCCCGATCGCCGCCGCGATAATCAGCGCGGTGCGCAACCACTCCCCCGCGCTCTCAGTGCGAACGTCCGCCACATGCCATCGCCTCCTATCGCGCCACTGCAGACGCCATCACTCCTCGGTACGGCGGGAGCTCGAGGTCCCGCACGCGTGTGATTCGGACAGGAAACCCAAAGGCCTTCAGCATGCTGAGCCCTGTGCCGGGTCCTGAGGCGCCGTTCGGCAGACGCTCAGGATCGCCAATGGCCGCAATGCGAAGCGGCGGCGCGAGCCGGTGGCGGTTGACCAGAATGGTCGTGCCCACACACTCGATCCCCGAGGTACCGGCGAGCCGTTCATCGTTGATTGCGATCGCCTCGGCGCCGGCCGCCCAGAGATCACCGACGACTCGGGCCAGATCCGTATAATGCAGCAGGACCTCGTTGGGGTTCTCGCCCGGTTGGAGCCGACGCTCGTTGTCCCTGAGCTCGATGACGATCCCGGGACCCACTACAGGTGTGAATCCGGCCAGCAGACGATAGGCGCGGACCTCCTCGCTCACGGCGCGGAGCCCGCGCTGGTTCTTCCCGGCCGCCTCAATGGCGGCGAGACGCTGCCGCAGCAGGACGATCTCCGCTTCCAACTCAGCCCGGCGGTGTCCTTCGCGCTGCATCCGATAGGCCAGCTCGGCCAGTTGTGGTGAGGGGATCCCCAGCAGGCGGCGCGTCTGCTGTTCCGTCCGTACCTGGGCGACCACGAGGAAGGATGCCAGGAGCGCGACCACGACGATCGCCACGTGCGTCGTCCTCAGACGCATCGTCGAGTCAGAGTCGCCCACGGAGCGATGCTTTCGAAGCATCGTCAGAGGCGACATGGAGGACCGTGCCCTCAACCTGTACGATGCGGACGCGGACCCGCGGCTCAAACGCTCCCATGCCCGTCGCCCGCCACAGCTCGCCTCTGTGACGGATCAGCCCGGTGTCCCGTTGCCACTCCACGACGGTGCCGATGTCCCCGATCAGGCTCTCGCTCCCCGTCTTGGGGGGCAGGCGCAGCGTACGCCTCACCGCCACGGAGGATGCGATCGCCAGCCCGCTCATAGCGGCGAAGATGGGGATCGCGACCGGCAGCGGCGCCACAAGGAACGCGGCCACGCCCGCAAGCACCATTGCGAGGTGCAGCGCGTGGTCCCACATCCGAGCCTAGCAGCAGCCCCTGTGGCCGCGTTTCGGCGACTTCCCCGGCTCCCCGTGCGAGTGCCCGGCGGCGGAGCCGGTCTGCGTGACCTGCGGATCTCCGGCGACAGGGCCCGCCTCAACGGCGTGACGCCCGTCGTGCTCGCCGGTCGCTCCGTGCGCATGACCTCCATGCATGCGTCCGTGCAGCAGGAGCATCACGACAAAGGCCACCCCGTAGAAGATCCATGAGCCATACGACTGCCAGAGTTCAGCCATCGCCAGCACCTCCTGGCTTCATGCGTAGCACCAGACTTCCGTAAGGTGGTTAACCTGGTATTAAGGATGTGAGCCCGGCTGCTTCGCTGGAGTTGGGCTGACTGTCCGCCGGGTCGTGGCTGGACAGCGTGCGGCTAGAGGAACCAGTACAGGAGCGTGTCGTTGATCCCGGCGAGCAAGAAGATCACCCCTGCTCCACGGCGGAGCCAGGGTTCCCATGCAGGAACCCGGCGCTTGAGCGCCTGTACGTCAACGCCTGCCGCCAGCACGACCGCGGTCACGATCAATGGAAGCGTGGCCCCGACGGCGAAGGCGGCCGGATAGAGCGGCCCGGTCGCGCTCTTGATGGTTGTGGGGATCACGTAGCCGAAGAAGAGCAGGGCCAGCGTGGGGCAGAAGGCGAATGAAAAAGCGACTC
>JASEHJ010000044.1:12594-15760 GCA_030018905.1 bacterium
CCGAGGAGGAACGCATTCAGCGTCTCACCACCGCCCATCCGGTCTCTCAATCGAAAGCTCAGACCGTGCCCGAATCCCCAGCGAGGCCGCCAGATGCCGAACATCGCCAGGGCAATCATGATCATCAGCGGGCCTAAGACCTTTCGGGCGACGACGACCGTCGGGATCGCCACGGCCTGGAGTTCCTGCCCCATCAGGATGGCGAGCAGGCCGATGCCGCTGTACATGAACACCTTTCCGGCGATGTACGCGGCGGTGGCCCATCCGAGGGGCTGGCCCTGCCGGCCTGCCCCTCGCAGGAGGTAGGCAATCGACGACGCATTCGTGCTGAGCTGGCACGGGCTGGCCGCGCCGAGAATCCCGAGCAGCAAGGCCGTCAAGAGGGTAGTCTCTCCGCCCGACGTCAATCCTACAAACGGCCCTTGCACGGCGGCGTACAGGGTGCTCAGGATGCTGTACCACCCGAGCATGAGGTCGCGCAGCACACATCCCCGCGCGATGGTCTTGACGCAATGATCTTTAGTCTACACGAGTCTACACGGAGCGGCTCGAAACGGTAGAGGTGCTGTATCCCCAGAGGCGCGGCACGAAGGCCGGGACTTCACTCATGTACGCTCGATAGGCTTCGCCAAAACGCGCAAGCAGGCCCGCTTCTTCGCGCCGGGCGAGCCGCAGGTACGCGACGACGAGCACCGGGGCCATGAGCAGCGTTGGCAGCGTCGGCCACTGGATCAAGAGTGACCCTATCAGGAGAAACATGGCGCTGTATTGCGGATGGCGCACTTTGGCGTATACCCCATCGGTCACCAGTCCCTCGCGCGCACTGTGGACCTGGCGCCACGCGCGGCCCATGATCACGATCGCCGCCCAGAACACGACGGTGGTGAGCGTCATGACGACACCGTAGAGGGCCCCAGACCCACCGGTCAGGGCCACGATCAGATGACCATTCTTATGGGTAAACGGATCAAGCACAGGATATCGCCGGCCGAGCAGCGCCGTCAGCCCGTAGATCGTCAGCGGAATGCCGTACATCTCGGTGAAAAGCGCCACGAGCCAGGCGCCGAAGATGCCCATCGCACGCCAGTCGGCTCGCGCCCGGGGTCTCAAGAAGCCGACCGCGAAGACCAACACCAGCAGCACGTTTAGGAGCACAATCGTCCAGAGGCCGTACGCATATTCGCCTGCCGCGTGCATGAAGATCCTCCTGTGGCTACCGTCTCCTTGTCAGATTCCGGCGCCCACTTCCTCGAACTGGTAGATGCGCCACGCCTGACCTTCCTGCTGGAGCTGGAATCGGTGCGCGTGCACAAAGGCGCCGTCACCAATCCTGCCGCCGCCGCCGTGCGTACCAGGCTGGGGAGGTGGGGAACCGATCTCGTCCGGTTTGGCCGGACGCATCAGGCGCACCACCACGTCGATCTCGTCCCCACGAGGGGTGACCTGTATGATCTCAACCGTGGCAAACGGCTCGAGCCGTGTTGCCAGAAATCCCCTCATCGCGGCGAAGCCTTCGCGCGCGAGGCGGCCCTGCATGTGCCGGGTCATATACGCCTGCGCCGTCCACCAGTTCCCTGCCTGCGCCGCGCGGAGAAACGCTCCCACGACCGCCTCTGGGGGCCCGGCCGTGAATCGTCCCCAACCGATCCACCATCCGAGGCCGGCGGTGCCAAGGAACACGAGAACCAGGAGCCCCACCCAGACGCTTCGCATTGTCGGATCATTATGTCCTCCATGGACTCCCGCGGACTTAGCCTAGCAGCGGAGGACGGCGGAGTGCTTAACGGCCTGTTAAGCTTTCTGGCTCTACCGGCTTTCGTGTGGGTAGAGATCCAATCCTCCGCAGTGAAAGTAGATCGCTGTCTTGAAGTTCTCGACGTTCCGGAACCCTCGGGCGGTCTTCTTCACCCACTGGATGATGGCGTTCACCGCCTCCAGGCCGGCGTTGGTGATCCGATGCTGCAGGTAGGTCAGGACATTGGGGAGGTGGCGCCGGATCAGCTTGGCCGCCTCGGCCATCGGCTTCAGCCGGCTATGCGTGGCCTGCCAGTACCACCGGGCGAAGAACTTCTGCGCCGACCCCACGTACGTGTACTCCCAGAACTGCCGGAAGCGCTCCTTGAGCATCCAGGCCCGGGCCACCTTGAGATCACTGGCCAGCAGTTCCCGGAACCGGGCCCGTTGGGCGGTGGTCCCCTCCGCCGGGCGGCGGAGCCACAGATACTTGGTCCCCACCAGCCGGTCGTCGCTGCCCTTCTGGAGGGCGCGGTGTTCGGCCTTGCGCACGTGGTCCACGGCCTCGTGCAGATGTTGGACGATGTGGAACTTGTCGAAGACGATTTTGGCCTCGGCGTCGGGCACGTGGGCATGGGTGGAGTGGATGTACGGCTCCCACATGTCCATGGCGATCGCGGTGATGCCCTCCCGCTGCGCCGGGGTCAGCGTAGCCCAGAACCCGTCCAGGCTCTCCGTCTCCCGATCCTCGCCCAGGTATAGCACCCGACTTTGCCTCAGGTCGGCGACCACCGTGAGATAGCGATGGCGCTTGGCGATGGCCATGTCCGCGACTCCCAGGTGCGCGACGACCTCCTGCCTGCGCCTTGATCCCCCACGCCTCGTCCCAACTGATCCGGAGGATCGCAGCCGCCCCCTGGACGGAGCACTCCTGCAGGAGATCGATGGCCAGCCGCTCCAGCAACAGGGTGAACTGGCTTCCGGGTTCTGCCCACGGGACGCGCAGTTGCTTGTCCCCGTGCTGCGGGCACTCGACCCGGGGGATCTCCGCCTCGATCCAGGTGGCGCCATCGGCGGAGTTTGCGGTCGTAGCCGGGCACGACCCTCTGGCATTCCGGACGGGGAAACAGCCCGGGCCCTGCATCCACCTTGACCGTCACCTGCTCGCCGGGGATGTCCAGGTCCACGCTGACGACCGTCCAGGGCGGGGTCAGTCCAAGAATCGCTCGGTACAGCTCCACGTCGCGCATCCCATTGGCCCCCTTTTGGCCAAGAGCATAGCGCAACCGGGCTCAGCCTACCCACACGACTTCCCGAAGAGCCATCTTTTCTTAACACCGGCGCCCAGGTCGCGCCGCGCCCGAGGCTTAACAGCCGCTTAACCACTACCCTGGTGTGCGTCGCCTACACTGCGGTCAGGTCGAAGAGGACA
>JASEHJ010000045.1 GCA_030018905.1 bacterium
GCTTACCTAGGCAGGCAGTACCTTCACCTTTGTGTCATAGAACACGGCGCTCGCCCCAACCACGTCCTGAAGGCAGGTGTTGGGCATGTGCGGGTCGGTCCGCATCGCGGCGTTCGCGTGAATCCCGGTCGCCCGCCGGGGATCCCCCTTGATTCGCCGACCATCGATCACGACATCGGACGCGCCAGTCGCCCAGTGCCCGTAGCCCAACGAGAAAGCAACCACGCCGGGCCGGATCCCTTCCTTCACCTGGAGCTTGCCAACCATCGGCTTCTTCGTGCCGTTCTTGAGGTCCCACACCCCGTCGGGGTTAGTGGCGGAGACGATCTTGACGGCGTTGCCGTCCTTCAATCCCCTCCGCTCGGCGTCCTTCGGATTCATCACCACAAAGTTCTCGGGCTCGATCGCGGTCAGCCAGTAGTTCGTGATGGTGCGGCTCTTCGTCTGCCTGATCGTCCGGTTGGTGATCAGGTGCAGGTCGTACCCCCCTGCCCCGTCATTAATCGGTCGCCCTAGGCTGTCGGCAATCGGAAGGTAGGTGGCTATACCGGGCAGCGGCCTGCCGGTCATAGAGTTGATCGTGGTCGCAGCCTTCTCGGAGTAGAGGTTCACCAAGGTCCCGTAGTGACCCCGTAGCTTGTCGCCGTCGAAGGAGTCCTCGTAGTTGGCGAACCGGCCTCCCCGGTTGAGCACGTAGACCACCTTGCGCCACCAGCGCGCGCCCAGTATCGCCTTCCAGCGCTCGGGGTCGAAGACCGACCTGGGCAGGTGCGCCCGGCTTGCCAGAAACAGGCGCTCCTCCTCCGGGGACGCATCGGGTACCTCATCACCGGTTCTTGTCCCGAAGGCCACGTTGGCCACCAGCCGGATGTAGAAGTCGTCCGGCCGCAGGAAGTCTTGCCCTGGTCCGAAGCCGTCCTTGCCGAAGCCGGGCATGCCCAGCTTCTCGGCGATGCCCAGGATGACAGCCTCGTGGGAGAGCGGGATCTCCTCTCCGAAAACCCTCACCGTCCGGGTCAGCGGCGGAATCACGGGGCTAAAGATCGGCTGCACACGGGGTAGCACGTTCGGGTGGTTCCCCTGGAACTCCCATCGCTCAAGGTAGCTCGTGTCGGGGAAGATGAAGTCGGCGTACATCGTGGTGGTACCCACCACGATGTCGGTGGCGATGAACAGCGGCACCTTGGTGACGTCGGCCAGGATCTCGATGTTGGTGTGACCGGACGGCAGGGAGTAGATCGGCGAGCCCATGTGCAGGTAGAGGATCTTCATCGGGTAGGGGTAGGCGTCTCCCGCCGAGGGAACGACCTCCTGGTAGATATCGCTGGCCAGGGGGAACCACGGCCGTTTGGCCGGATAGCCACTGAACAACGTCGAATCCTCGTAGTTGACGTCGTGGCGGATGATGCTGGTTCCAAAGGGCGTGGTGCTCCCAGGGTGGAGCGCCGCCACGCGGAACGGAGCGCCGGTGGCGCCGGTCTGGCTGTAGGTCTGCCCCCAGGCCGAGCCGCCCCGCCAGTCGTAGTTCCCCACCAGCATGTTTAGGGAAAACCACGCCATGCTGTTGTAGAAGCCGTTGGTGTGTTGGCTGACCCCGCGGTGAATGTCTACGACGGCCTTCTTGCCGTGGCTGACGAATTCCCTCGCCATCTCGATGATGTCGGCCGCCTTCACCCCGGCTAGGGCGGCCCATGCAGAGACCGTGCGCTTACGGGTCTCGTCGTGGAGGATCTGGAAGGATGACTTTACGTGGAACTGGCCCACCATGGTATCAACAAGCAGGTCGCCCTCGACGGGGGTCCGAGCATCGTACGGATCCACCGCGACCGGCCTGCCTTCCCGCAGGACCACGAAGAGGTCGCGGTCCGACAGCCCGACCTCCGATGCGCGCAGGAACCTGGTCGGCACTCCCCTTTCGATCT
This sequence comes from bacterium, assembly GCA_030018905.1. Lineage (GTDB taxonomy): Bacteria > Sysuimicrobiota > Sysuimicrobiia > Sysuimicrobiales > Humicultoraceae > VGFA01. The sequence goes on from JASEHJ010000045.1 coordinate 1,923, forward strand.
TAACGAGCCAGGGAGCGTTGCTCCATGTGGGCTCGCCGTCAGCGGTCGCCGCCGCCCTGTTGGCGTTGGCCAGGTAACGGGCGTCGTAGCGCCGCTCCTCGATGATCCAGCGCATCATGGCCATGGCCACGGCCGTGTCGGTGCCAGGGATGGTGGGCAACCACTTCCACGCCTTGGCTGCGAGCGGCGAGAAGCGCGGGTCCAGCACCGCGATCTTCATGCGGCCGGACGCGAGAGCGCCGGTGACCTTGGCCGCGCGCAACGGCGGGCCGTACCCTCCTTCTAACGCGTTGGAGCCCACGAAGATCACAAATTCCGCGCTCTCCAGGTCGGCCTGCCAGTAGAACTTCCGGCCGCCGGTCCACCTCCCGCCTTGGTACTGCTCGCTCATCGCCTTGCCGGCAAAATAGAGCGAACCTTGGCAGACGGTCGTGTGGCCGTGCCTGTTGGCGGATCCGAAGGCGCTGTCAACGAAGCGGGCGGCCAGATCGCCGCGGCCGCCCTTCTCGCGGCCCCGCAGGTAGACGAACTGGTTGTTCTTGGGTCCCAGATCGGGATGGTCCGGGTTGATGAGGACGTGCAGGTGATGCGCATGCTTACGCTTGAACTCAGCCACGGTCATTCGCTTGGCCCGGATGGCCGCCACATCTGCCGCCATGGTGCGCGCGAGCGCCGGGTCGCGTAGGGCCCAGGCATCTTTGAACCCCTCGACGTGCCTGTTCTCCTCGCCGGGAACGTCTGCGAAGAGCTTGCCGCCGCCCACGATCTCGCTGATCGCCTGCTCAAACGGAACCGTGACCCACTTCCCAGAGCCACGCGGTCCGGCGCGCTTGAGCACGCTCCGGAGTCTGTATGGGTCGTAGGCGGTCTGGATGCCGGACTGGCCCTTGGGACATATCGAGCCGTCAATCGTCGCCACGTCGGCGATCGGCGTGGCATACGGCAGGTGCGGGTTCATCGTCCAGGGGCTCAATGGGTTGCCGTCAATCTTGACCGCGACATCCTTGACCATGCGGACCTTGATCCCGCACCCCGTGTTGCACTGAAGGCAGACGGTGTAGAGGGTGTTCTCAGGCCGGCCCAGGGTGTACGGCACGCCCTCGCCGGCCTCGGCCACCAGCGGGTTCATTAGGGTCTTCTGTATTCGGCTGAATATCGCGGTCCCGCCCAGCAATGCGGCGGATGTGAGGATCCCCCTCCGGCTCAGGACCCCGTTGTCCTTCACCTCTTGCCGGGTCGGCTCGGTTGGCTTGGATTGCTCCTGCTTCTTGGCCATTGCTCTCTCCCCCTACTGCCCGTGGCAGGCTTTGCAGGATTCGGTGCTGGGGACCGAGATAGTCGCCCGCCCAGCGGCACCGATGTAGTAGACCCGCGGCCGGGTGCCCATGCCCTCGTTGATGCGCCTCGGCTTGTCGCGGCCGACCAGGTCCGCGACCATGCTCTGGCCGTCGCCTGCATCGCCGAAGTAAATCGCCCCGCCGACGCAGGAGGAGACGCACGCCGGTAGCAACCCGGCCTCGATCCGCTGCAGGCAGAAGTGGCACTTCCGGCCCGCTCCGATCGGCAGAGCCTTGTCCATGCGGGTCCAGGCACGGCCGTACTCGACGTGCGGCCGCGTCTCGTAGGCCTGGAGTGCCGGGGTACCGTCGGTCCAGTACCTGCCCTCATCGAACGATAGCGCTTTGTACGGACAAACCTTCTGGGCGGCCTCGAACGCCTTGCGGCCGAACTTCGCGTAGTCCACCGTGACGATTCCGTCCGGACGCTTGGCGATCGCACCAGGGCTGATGGCGTTGGCGACCTTCATGCAGGGGGGATTGTCGCATTGCTGGCAGTTGGTCGGCTTGTAGACGCCCTCCACCTGGGGAAAGGTACCGGTCTCCATCTTGAGGACGGTGCGGTAGGCCACCCCCGGCGGCAGTCCGTTCTCAGCCATGCAGGCCACCGAGCACGCGTCGCAGCCGATGCACCGGCGGGTGTCTACCACCATGGCCCAGCTCCGCCGCTCCATCGGCTTACCCAGCGCCCGCACCAGCTCCCGCTGCATCCGAACGATCTGGTGCTCGCCCGGCTTCGGATCGCGGATCGCCGCTGGCAGTGAGGGCTGAGCCTGGGCGGTCCTCCCGGCCAGAGTGCCCGCGAGGGCTCCCCCGGCCCCAACCGCCACAGCGGCCGCGGTCCCCTTCTTGAGAAAAGTGCGCCGCCCCATCACCGGAGGCGCCTCGACTTGCTCTGCATGTGCCTTCAACACGCTATGACCCCCCTTGTGCGCCGGCTTTCCGCGGCGCAATGCATGCCCTCACTACCATGTGGATCACATGCTAGTGGATATTCGCCCTATTCAGTTATAGGGGGAACACCCTATTTCCTTCTAGGTTCACGCCAGGGGTTGGAGCCGGTCAGGCGGTTCCGGATCCGGTGGGCGCCGGCGGGTTGCCCGCCGGTTCAGGCGAGTGACCTTCCGGCAGCATCCCCAGCTCCTGGAGCTCATCGAACTCCTCGGGGTGCTCGTGCCGGAGCCTCTCGACCGTGATCTTGCCCGAGAACATCGCCGGATCCATGGGGAAAACGTCTGGTCGGAAGTGGGCGTTGTAGAAATGCCAGAGGACGACGGACAGCATCGCCAACAGGGCCTCGCCGCCGTGTGCGACCCGGGCGGCCGGCACGACCACCCCGGGCAACCACTGCGTCACCAGTGAGGGGAACCACATGATCAGACCGGTAACGGCCATGATCACAGTCCCCCATAGCACAGCCAAGTACTCGAACTTCTGCCGGTAATCAAACCGACCGAACCGCGGACGCTCCTGGCTGCGGCCCGAAAGGAACCGGAGGTCGGCGAACATGTCCCGGATGTCCCGTATGCTCAGGTTCATGTCGTGCCGGCGCACAGGCCGCTTGCGCGTAGCCACGACCACAAGAAGGTGGTAAAGCCCCAGCGCCACCAGGATGACCGCGACCGTCCGGTGGATGAACCGGGTCTGGCCAATCCCTCCGAAGAGCACGATCAGCCGCTCGCCCCACCCCTCGCCAGAGTACTTCTGCGGCAGCCCGGTTATCACCAGGACGTTGAAGGAGATGAGCAGCAAGAAGTGCTCGACGCGCTGCGCCAGGGAGAAGCGTTCGACGGCGGAATCCCCGCGACCGCCTCTCATGCTTTCCGGCCTCCCCATCGGGTCACGGCCCAGAACCACAGGTCCAGCGCCGTCAGGAGCGCCAGCAGGCCCACTACGCCGGGAATGAGGATCTTGTAGAAGACCTGGACCATGTACACCAGCGGGGAGTGGCGCATGCTTGGAGCCTGGTGCTCGTTCCAGGCCGTGGAAAAAAACCGCCCTGCCTCCTTGTGACAGGTCCGGCAGGTTGCCAGGACGTTCGCCGGCGCCACCGGAGATTCGGGGTCCGCGGGCCGCCGAACGGCGTGCGCGGTGTGGCAGTCGTAGCAGACCGCGGACGGCGAGGGAGTGAGTGGCGTGACCAGGCGATAGAGACGCGTCGTGACCCCGTGAAACTCCTCCACGTATGCCTGGTAGACCGGCCGCAGGCCGTACCTTCCCATGACGGCCGCATCCGAGTGGCAGTTGCCGCAGGTCTCCGGGATGTTGTTGCGGAACGCCGCGGTCTTCGGGCGCACGACCGCATGGGCGGTGTGACACGAGGTGCAGGTTGGCACGTCGGCCAGGCCCATCCGCATGCCCTGCCCGTGGATGCTCGCCTCAAAGACTTTCGCCTGGTCGGCATGACACGTGGCGCAGATCTGCTGGGCCAGGACATGGTAGGACCGAGCCGTCTTGGCCTTGACCGGGCGGTGCGGGTAGTCGGCCTGATCCGTGTGGCAGGTGACGCATGTCAGCGGCGCGTGGACCGATGCCGCGAACTTCTTGGGGTCCACCGTGACGTCTATCTCGCCGCCGCCGGGGAAGCGGACCTTGGAGCCTTCCACCTGGTGACACGCCAGGCAGGTCTCGTTGGTTTGGGCGAGCCCCGCCTGGGGAGACGCCAGCATCCAGAGGGCCGCCGACAGGATCAGCCAGTACACTCAGTTCCCCCGCCAGCCGACGTTACGCCCAAGGATACCGGATAGGTACCGCTGTCTGCAATAGGCAGCCGCGCCTCGGTCTATCGCGCGTACAGAACGACGAACGTCGCGTAGATGCCGGCGCTCATCATCGTTGCGCCCAGCAGCGCGGTTGTCCCGTTGACGATGGCCCAGAAGGCGTTGCGGGTACCGCCCTTCAGCCTGCGGCCCCCGTGCAACACCAGGAAGGCCCCTACCGCGGCCAGCGACCAGAAGACCAGGAATGCCAGTGCCAGTCCGACCGGATGCATTGTGCTCCCCCCTCCTACGCTACCTGCTGTGCCGGATTACCCTGAATGGCCCGAACAAGATCGCGCACCGTAGCCGCCGTTGTGCGCCGGCATTCGAGCACGCGCACGGCCTCATCTACCAGGTGCATAACCACAACCTTGGTGTGCGTTCCAGCGTTCATCAACCGCAGCACCATCTCCGGATGCCGCTCTTCCGTCTCCTGATCCACCAGCACTACATCGGGATCCGCTGCCCGAACGCACGCCAATGCGGCGTCCCCGGTCCGCGCGATCCCGATCACATCAAGATCCTCCCGGTGCGCCAGACTCCGGATCGCCCGGACGAAGGCGGTGCGTTCAGACCAGATCAGAACCCGGCAGCACATGATCGCGTCCTCCTGCCCATATCGTAGGCGGAGCCGCGCGGCGATCCCATCGGTGGATGGAGCCATATAGAGGGGGGAGTTCGAGGCATGTCATTCCCGCCCGACCGAATAGCCAGAGCCCGAAGGAGAGGGTCTTGATTAACTACGCGGGGGTAGTCCCATTGGGCCAGACCACCCCGCGCGAGACGGAGGAAGCGGTTAAGCGGATTGCCTAGGAGTCAGGGGGGGCGATCAGTCCCTCGCGAAGAGCGTACATGACCGCCTGCAACCGGTTTTGCAGGTGCAGCTTCTCTAGAATGTTGCGTAGATGGTTCTTCACGGTGTTCTCGGAGATCTGAAGGTGGCGCGCTATCTCCTTGTTGGCGTCGCCCCGTGCTACCAGCTCGAGCACCTGCCGCTCGCGCGGGGTCAGCGTCGGACCCGGCCGGGGTGAGGGCGCGGCGAACTCCCGCAGGATCTTCGCTGCCATCGGCGGTGCGAGCGGCGCCTCGCCTCGCTGCACCTGGTGCAGGCAGGCGATCAGGTCGTCAGGGTCCAGGTTCTTGAGCAGATAGCCTTGCGCGCCGTTCTTGAGCGCTCCAAACAGGTCCTCCTCGCTCTCGGACACCGTCAGCATCACGATCCTGACATAGGGCATCTCTTCCTTGAGGCGCCGGGTTGCCTCCAGCCCTCCGACGCCCGGCATGCGAACGTCCATCAGCACCACGTCCGGCATGAGCTCCCGGGCGCGCTCGATCGCCTCCTGCCCGTCGCCGGCCTCCCCCACGACCTCGATGTCTGCATGGCTCGCCAGCAGGCTCGCCAGCCCACGGCGAAACAAGGCGTGATCGTCGGCGAGAAGCACGCGGATCTTTTCCATCACCCCATCCTAATCATCCTAATCGTCGCGCTATGGCAGCAGGGGAACAACAAGGGCCACGGTAGTCCCCTGCCCCGGCGCCGAAGTTATCTCCAGCGTGCCGCCGATGCTCTCGGCGCGCTCGCGCATGGTCTCCAATCCGAACCGAGCACCCGCGGCTCTCTGCGCGGCCTCCAGATCGAATCCACAGCCGTCATCGCTGACACGCACCGCCAGGCGACCTTCCCCGACTACCAGATCCACCCGCACCTCGACTGCCCGCGCATGCTTCCGAACGTTGGTCAGCGCTTCCTGCACGATGCGCGTCACCTGAACCGCTACCAGCGCAGGTATGGTCGGAACGGAGCCCTCAACCCCGAAGTTCACCGGTATCCTGACCTGCTCCCGGAACCGCCCTATCTGGCCTCGCAGCGTCGCCTCGAGGTCTTGCTGCACACCAGCGGTCCGCAGGCCCAATATCGCGTGGCGGACCTCGTCGTAGGCCTCGTGAATCGTCAGGCGGATCTGAGCCAACTCCTCCTGCGCTTCTGACGCCCTGCCAGCTGAGACCAGGTCCTCAACCAGCTTGGCTTTGAGATTGAGGTAGCCCAGGCTTTGTCCCAGGCTATCGTGCATCTCGCGGGCCAGACGGTCGCGCTCTTCCAGGATTGCGAGACTCTGAACCTGCTGGTAGAGGCGCGCGTTCTCGATGGCAATGGCCGCTTGGTTGGCCATCCGGGTAAGAAGATGGATCTCGTCATCCGCCGTCGGCCGCACCCGTCGGTAGGCCACAGCCAGGCACCCGACGGCCTGCCCCCGGGCGGCAACAGGCACCGCCAGATGGGTGCGCAGTCCTTCCTGGCGCACGACGCCGTCCAGCTCGTGGCTGATGCGCGCGTCCACCAGATAATCGTTCACGACCAGTGGCTGCCCGCTGCGGATAACGTGCCCCGCCACCCCCTGGCCGGGCGCCAGCTCCACGCCCTTCAGCACTCCGCCGCGCAGGCCCGCGACCGCGCGCACCACAACGCGGGCACGGTCCTCATCCATCAGGCTGAGTATCCCCACATCCGCGGCGAGCAGCTCGCGCGCGCTGGCGACCACGTGCCCCAGGACCTGGCTGAGATCCGATAGCGCGGTGATCTCCGTCCCCAGTCTGAAGAGGGTTTCGGCCTCCCTACGCCTGGTGGCGGTTTCCTGAAACAGCGTTGCGTTCTCTACTGCCACGCCGACCTGCTGAGCCACGGTGGAGAGCAGACTGACATCGCCCTCCGCGTAGCGGCTCCCCACCTGACCCAGGACCGTCAGTTCCCCGAGCAGCCGATCCTTGGCGCGGAGGGGCACCTTGATAAAGGGCCGGCCGGCGCCTCCAGCGGCAAATGCCACCTCGCCCACGGCGCTCGCGCCGGGATCAAACCCCTTGATCCGAGCGATGTCCGCCCCAACCGGGCCCCTCAGGACGCTCGTGGCCGCCTCGCCCGGCGTTGAGGGAAAGACCGTTATCCCTCCCCCCTCGCCGCGCACCAGGCTCAGCACGTGATCCACCGTCGCCTCGAGGATCGTATTGAGATCGAGCGAGCTGGTGACGGTCGAGACCACGGCGTTCAGCGCCGCCAGCTCGTGCGTCCGGCGCTCGAGTTCCGCGGTCCGGGAAGCCACCCGGTCCTCCAGCGAGCGGTTCCACGTCTCGGCGGCCTCCCGTGCCGCCTCCACTGCATCCAGCGCCTCCTTCTGGGCCTCCAGACGGGCCTCGGTGGCCGAGGCCAGGCGGCGCGATGCGTCCATCTCGAAGACGCGCAGGACTCTCAGCGTCAAGGCCGCGATGATCACAGCGATGGCGGCCCGGAATAACTGCGGGGGGATCCCGATGGCGGATAGGAACGTGTCATAGTTCACCACGGTTGCCGGAAAGAGCGGCGCAGGTGGCACGACGACTCCGGCCATCACTGCGTTGGCGACGAAGGCCAGAGCCGTCCACCTGCACGCGCGCGCAATGGCGTGATACGTGAGGCCGGCCAGCCGCCGACCTTCCATCCAGAACCCGGCCGCGGCCAGCAACGACGCCGGGAGAAACAGCACGTACCTAAGCCAGACGTCGGCCTGGGCAGAGGCCGGCGCGAGGATCCTGGGAACCCACTCCTGACCGAAGGGTGGAACCGCGGCGTGGCACCGCAGACACGAGGGGGAACGGGTGACCTCCTCGACCGCGGCCGGCGCCAGATGCGGCACGATCGTCCAGTTCAACGCCCAGAACACCGCCAACACAAGGGGCACGAACCGGACGACCGAGGCCCGGGGTGCAACCGACGCGATCAGGTCGGCGCCGAACTGGGCCAGCGCGAGCACGGACGCCGCGAACAGCGCCAGGCGCACAATGCGCACGGTGGGTGCGATTGCTTCAACCATGATCGGGGAGGCCAGCCACATGTCAATCCACCCGACGCAGCCGTGCAACACGCCGAACGCGGCCAGATAGCGCAGGGGGCGGATCAGCAACAGGTCGCTGGGGCGGCGGGCCTCAAGCGCGATGGCCAGACCCATCGAGAAGAAGGCCAGGCCGTAGACGAAGAAGACGGAGACCAGTGGCGTCATCAGCGTTCCCTACTTGTTCTCGCCCCGAGGGGCACCCGCCTGCCTCCCCGGTGCGATGCCTCCCGTGGGAGCAGGGATTTCCCATGGGGGAACGGAATTCCTGGAAATCGCCCGCTCCTTCAGGGCGGAGAGCCAATCTTCCATGAAGTGCGAGGTGTGCACCTGACCCGTCTGCTGGCATGGCTGCGTTCTGTGGATGCGCGCGTCCGCGCGCTCCCCAGGCTCCTCGCCGCTACCGTAATGGTTTCCGGGATCGTGGTGGCCGCGGCAGGGGTCCTTGGGGCGGCGCGCAGCTACGACTACACCATGAACAACCCTGAGTTCTGCCGTTCGTGCCACACCATGGAAGCAGCGTGGACTGCGTGGCAGAAGAGCGAGCACCGGAAGGTTGAATGCCACAGCTGCCATGCGGCCAATGTCGTCGAGAGCGCCCGGCAGGTCATAACCTTCGTCGTCCGCCAACCCCGTGCGGTGGGCAAGCACGCGGTGGTGCCCAAGGCCGTATGCGCCCGCTGCCACGAGAGCAACGATCCCAGGTGGCTGCAGGTCGCGACCACGCCAGGCCACCGGCTCCACGAACAGGAGCGCAGAATCGAGTGCGTCACGTGCCACTCGCCGGGCATCCACCGCTTCAAGCCTCCTGTTGCGGTCTGCGGGAACTGTCACGTCGCCCAGGCCCGGGGAGAGAGGGCCGTTCAGATCCGCGCCATGGCAGACCAGCACTGCGTCACCTGTCACGAGTTCCTCCGTCCCGAGGTCCCGCTGCAGCCGGTCCGCGAGACGTGCCTCAACTGCCACCGGTTGGTCCCGAAGGAGGTCGGATCCTGGCCCGCCGGCGCGCCGATGCAGTTCGCCTGCGCACAGTGCCACAAGCCGCACGAACAACGCCAGCCGATCGTGGCATGCGCTACCTGCCACGCCGAGCCCAAAGCCGAACTGCATCCCGCGGCGGTGCTGAAGAGCACCCCGTGTACCGCCTGCCACATCCCCCACCGGTGGAGTGTGGGCCGCTAGTGCCGCGCCAAGGAGAACCAGGGCTCTCTCTATAACATCGGGACCCGCACAAGCAGCCGCCCTTCGATGCGGCCGAGGATGTCATCCAGGCTCGGGCCCGTGATGGTCAAGCCGTGATTGCGCAGGCCGATCACCGCGCGGTTAGGATCTGGACTGTCCCTCACCAGATCGGCCACGGCCTGGGCGAGCTGTAGGGTGCCGCATGGGTACTGCACCTGCGTGGAGGTGACCCCTTCCATCCACGAGTGGACGTGGATGATGGCGCCCACCCCGGGGTGGGCTGTGTAGATCATCCAGTGCTCTATGGCGTCCACCGAAACGCGGCGGGGCTCGATCCCGGGTGGCACGCTGAGCAGGATGAGGTTGCGCTCAGGGTCGTGCCCCTTGACCATGAGCATGTCGCGGCCCACGACGCGCATCGCACCCTTGTTGACGCCGCTGGCGCTCATCCAGTAGCGGCGGGCGTCCTTGCGCACGCTGAGGTTTCCGTAGGACAGCCCGCCTATGCCGAACAGCCGCCGGACGTGCTCGAGATCGCGCGGAGGCAACAGCTCCTCTATGGGAAAGGCCGCCGGAAGCAGGTTGAGCGCGTCCAGGCGCTGCCCGGCTTCTGCCAGCGCGGCCGTGAGCTCGTCCCCCTCCCAGAGCTCCTCTTCCAGATCGGCGTGGAACTCGTTGCCGATCACCAGCTGCGCCGATGCCAGAGGGTACATCCGATCGAAGATGTGGCCGAAGAACGCCTGGTCGTCGGTCCCGTTCACGGCGAAGTAACCCTGCTCCAGCGTTACCACGTAGGCGCGCGCCTCGCTCCCCTCCGGCAGCAGGTACAGCACCATGTTGCTGAGGGTGCGGACCAGCAGCGGGTACAGCGCCGGCAGGATCTCACCGGTGGGAGGCGGACCCTCAATAACCGAAACGACGAACGTCGCCTGTGCCCTGCGGCGGAAGGGACGGAGCGCCTCCAGGTCCACGAAGTGGAGCACGACCCTGGGTGCCTGGTCTGGGGAGGTCTCCACAAGTCCGTGCTCCAGGAGCACTCGGCGCAGGCCGCCGGCGAACCAGGTCTGCCTGGAGGTTCGTGGGTGGCCGGCAGTGGCAAAGTTCATGGGCTCCTCCCCCTGGAGGTCCTGTTCTACGGCTCGATGAGTCCTTTCCGGATCGCGTAGCGTACCAGCTCGGTGCGGTCGTGCAGGCCGAGCTTCTCGAAGATGTGGGCGCGGTGCGTCTGCACGGTCTTGATGCTGATGTAGAGGCGGGTCGCAATTCCCTGGTTCGTGAGCCCCTCTGCGATAAGAGCAAGCACCTCGCGTTCCCGCGCGGTCAGCCCATCGAACCGCCGGCGCTCGGCCTCCCCGCTGTCCATGCGCCTGAGGTAATCCTGGACCACGGTCCGGGCGACCGAAGGGTAGAGAAACGCCTCGCCACGGCTTGCGGCGCGGACCGCGTCCACCAGGTCGGTGGCCGCGCCGCGCTTCAACACGTACCCGGACGCCCCGGCGCGCAAGAGCTGAAACACATAGTGCTCGTCCTCGTGCATCGTGAGCGCCAAGACCCGTACATCGGGCATCCGCTCGCGGATCTGGCGGGTGGCCTCGATTCCGTTCATGCCGGGCATGCTGAGGTCCATCACAACAACGTCGGGGCATACCGACTCGGCCATCGCGACGGCCGCCACGCCGGTGTCTGCTTCCGCGACGACCTGGATGTCAGGATGCGCCGCCAGTATCATGCGCACCCCTTCGCGGACGATGGCGTGATCGTCCACGATGACCACGCGGATTCTCTTCACTGCTCCGCCCCGGTGTCGCGCAGCGGCAGCATCGCCGTGATGATCGTGCCTGCTCCGGATCTTGAGTGAACCTCCCATCGGCCTCCTACCAGCTCGACGCGTTCACGCATCCCTATGAGGCCGAAACCGCCATCGCGGCCGGCCGCGCGGATCCTCTGGGCATCAAAACCCTGCCCGTTGTCTTCAATGCGGATGCGCAACTCCCTCCCGACCAGAGCCAGGCTGACGTTCACGGCGGTGGCCCGGGAGTGGCGCTGCACGTTTGCCAGCGCCTCCTGCACCAGCCGGAACGCCACGGTCTCCATCGCCGGAGGAAGACGGCTGGCGATGCCGCTTACGGAAAGCGACCAGGTTATGCCGCGGGGATCGAGCAGGGACTTAGCATACCAGCGCAGGGCCGCTACAAGCCCCAGGTCGTCCAGGATGGACGGCCGCAGGTCGTAGATCAGCCGGCGGATCTCCGCCAGCGTCCTCTCCGCCAGGTCCCGCAACTGAATCAGGTGGGTCCGGACCCGATCCGGTGATTCTTCCTGGGCGGCGAGCTCGAGGTTCACAATCAGCGCCGTCAGGGCCTGCCCGGCTTCGTCGTGGAGCTCACGGGCGATGCGCCTCCGCTCGTCCTCGTGGGCGGTGATCAGTTTCTCGAGCAGTTCCCCGCGGGTGCGCTCCTTCGCGGCCACCTCGCCGAACAGCAGCCCGCGCTCCACGGCAAGACCGATCTGATGGCCCACCGTTGAGAGCATTTGCAGCTCGCGCTCGCTGAAGGCGCGTCCACCCGGAAGTACCAGGTTCATCAACCCCAGGGTACGCGTGCTCGCGCGCAGCGGAACGCTGGCATGCCGGGTGTGGGCGATCCCCACCTGTGCCAGCCGCTGGCAGTCCACCGCGTTCACGGCAAGGGGTAGCCGGCCCTCGGCCAGCAGACGCAGGCAGTGGCAGTCCCCACCCATGCGCAAATTTGCCTCAGCGGCAAGCGGCGCAGGGAGTCCGAACGAGGCGGCAAGGCTCAGCCGGTCGTCCTCCCGCAGGAAGACCCACCCGGCCTCCACTCCCAGTAGCAGCGCCACCAACCGCAACGCCTCCTGGGCCGACTCCTGGACGTTGGTCAGCCGGTTCAAAGCGCCGGCGATCGCGTTCAGCAGTTCCAGCTCGCGGGTGTCGCGCCAGGACCGCACGATCCACCCCACGCCGATCATCATGGTGAACAGCCCCGAGAGCAGAATGCCGGTCAGGCTGCCCAACTCCTGTGTCCTCATTAAGGGATAGCTAACCGCCAGCAACCCTGTCAGAGCGAGCCCCCAGGTAACCAGGTGGGTCGCGGGGTCACGCCGGGGGTCCTCCGCGCGATGGTATAGACGCGCGGCCACGATGAAGAGTACGCCAGCAGCGAGGGAGGGTGGGAGCGCACCCCACGGCCATGGATACCCCGCAAGCCCCAGCACCCAGGCCGTGAGGACGGTGAGGACGGCAGCAGCAGCAGCCCATCGAAGGAGACGCCGGTGGATCGGGAACGATCCCAACAGCAGCAGGGCGGCGGCCAGCCTCAGCAGGTGACGGCCGGCCATCCACGCCGGGGAGGCGGCCGCCTCGAGCATCACCTCCGCCACCTCGTGCGCCGTCAGGAACCCATAGGCCGCCGCCCACCACAGGACGGGCCGGCCGCGCGTGTCGAGGTAGCGCAACAGGAGAAGAAGGGCAACGGCTAGGTGCGTGCCCACGCCGAAAGCGACGGCGGCAGGCACCCAGTGCAGCGAGGTCAGACTCGGCACCGCGGAACTCTTCCCATGCCCTCAGCGAGTCCTGACCACGACGAAATCCGCCAGATTCAAAAGGCTTGCCTTCGCCGGGCCATCAGGCAGCACATCGAGGGCCGCGGCGGCGGCTACCGCCGACCGCCGCGCGGCGTCCATCGCGTGGCGGAGTCCACCATATCGATCCAGGAGCTCACGTATCTCATCGTGCGACCCGGCGCCCCACGGCCGCTGCAGCATGCTGAGCAGTCGGGCACGGTCGGGCCCCGGCGCGTTGCGCAGCGCGGCAATCACGGGCAGCGTGATCTTGCCCGCGTCTATGTCGCTCCAGGCAGGCTTCCCGAGCGACCCCGGATCGCCGATTAGGTCCAGGACGTCGTCGGTTATCTGAAAAGCCACCCCCCACCGCAGGCCGAACTCCGCCATCGCCCCCGCCGTGGCAGGCGGCGCACCGGCCAGCAAAGCGCCGCACCGACACGCGGCAGAGAACAATGCCGCGGTCTTGCCCTCGATGATCGCGTAGTAGCGGGCCTCGTCCTCGTGCGGGCGATCGCCGGGGGAGGCCGCCACGATCTCAGAGCGGCTCATCAACACCGAAGCCTCAGCGATCGCCGGCGCGACCTGCGGGTGCCTGATACGGCTTGCCAGGCCGAAAGCAGTGGCAAACAGGTAGTCCCCCAGCAGGACGGCAATATGGTTTCCCCAGCGCGCGTTCACGGACGATGCCCCCCGGCGGAGGTCGGCCGCGTCAATGATGTCGTCGTGAATCAGGGAGGCGACGTGCACGAGTTCCACGGTTCCGGCCAGATGGAGCCGCTGCTCGTCGGCCCCACCGCAGGCGCTCGCGCTGAGCAGCGCCAGCGCCGGGCGTATCAGCTTCCCCTGAGCTGCTAGCACGTGATCCACAAGTCCGGAGATGAACGGGTCCCCGGACGCAAGCTCTAACCGCAGAAGCCGGACAAGGGCCCCGAGGTCCTCGGCCACAGGCGCGTAGATCTGATCGAGATCACTGCCCGTGGACGAGGGGCCAGGCATCAACGACTCCCCTCGCGCAGCGTGGCCCACCCCAGCCCCAGGGCCAGCAGTCCGGCGAGCGCGGCAGCCGCAGCCGGGGCCGGCCA
>JASEHJ010000046.1 GCA_030018905.1 bacterium
GGACGGCTTCATCTTCACCACGGTGGGCGCCAACACCGAGCACCTGAGGATGCTGCGGCGTCAGCGGATGCCCGCGGTGCTGGTTGCCCGGGCCCCGGACGGGGTGGACATGGATGCCGTGCTGGTGGACAACCGTCGGGGGGAGCGCGAGGCCGTAGAGCACCTGCTGCGTCTCGGTCACCGGCGCATCGCTTTCATCGGAGGGCCGGCGAACCTGCCAGTGGCCGGGGAGCGCCTGGCCGGCTATCGGGATGCCCTCGGTGCCGCCGGAATGCGGTTCGACCCTGCACTGGTATTCGACGGCGGTTTTCGTCCCGAGGGCGGCGCGGCGGCGGTTGAGGCACTGCTGCGCCGGCGGGTGAAGTTCACGGCCATCGTGGCCGCCAACGACCTGATGGCAATCGGGGCAATGGAGGATCTTCATCGCCGCGGGCGTCGGCTCCCCGGCGATGTCGCGGTGGTTGGGTTTGACGACATCACCTTTGCCTCGCTCGTAGAACCCCCGCTTACGACCATCGCGCAGCCCAAGTACCAGATGGGCCGCCTGGCAATGGAGCGATTGCTGGAACTGCTCAACGGCGGGGCCTCCCGGCCGCGCCGGCTGGTGCTGGAACCGCGGCTCGTTGTTCGGGAATCATGTGGGACAACTCTCACGCGCACCAAGAGCAAGTGATCTGACCAAGGAGGGGATGGAGAGATGAAGGGCCTGTTGCTGGAAGCCGAGTGGAAGCCGCGCGACGGCTACAAGGTGAGCGAGTTCGAGCGCACCACAGGGAAGGCGGTCACCGGAAGTAGCGTTTGGCACGGCCCCAAGCTGCGAATAGCAGACCTGCCTGACGCTCCGCTCGGTCCGAAGGACGTGAGGCTGCGGGTCAGGGCGTGTGGTATCTGCGGCTCAGACGTGCACTTCTACGAGACCGATAAGGACGGCTACATGCTCTACCCCGGGTTGACCAAGTTCCCGGCATTCCTTGGCCACGAGTTCTCCGGTGAGGTCGCTGAGGTTGGCTCCGAGGTCACAGATCTGGTCGTGGGCGATATGGTTACTGCCGAGGAGATGATCTGGTGCGGCGAGTGCGTTCCCTGCCGCAACGGATATCCCAATCAGTGCCTGCGGCTCGAGGAGATCGGTTTCACGATCCACGGCGCCATGGCCGAGTTCATCGTAATCGGCGCCAAGTACTGCTGGAAGATCAACGAACTGGCCGATGTCTACGGCAGTGTGGATCGCGCCTACGAGGCCGGCGCGCTGTGCGAGCCCACCTGCGTGTCCTACAATGCCATGTTCTCCAGGGCCGGCGGCTTCAAGCCGGGCGGGTACGTTACGGTTTTTGGAACGGGGCCGATTGGGCTGGCCGGGGTTGCCCTTGCCAAGGCCGCCGGAGCGGGCCGCGTCATCGCATTCGACGTATCCGCGGCGCGCCGCGAGCTGGCCAAGAAGGTTGGCGCCGACTTCGCATACGACCCCGTTGAGCTCGGACGCCAGGGGACGAAGCCGCGCGACGTGATCATGGAGGCCACCAAGGGCGAAGGGGCCGACCTGCATTTCGAGGCCGCGGGGTCTCCGCCGCTGACCATCCCCGAGATGGAAGAGAGCCTGGCCGTGGGCGGCAAGATCGTGATCATCGGCCGGGCCTCAGAGCGCGTGCCGATGTACCTTGAGCACTTCCAGACCCACGCGGCGCAGTTGTACGGCGCGCAGGGCCACTCGGGATACGGGAACTTCC
Source organism: bacterium (assembly GCA_030018905.1). Taxonomy (GTDB): domain Bacteria; phylum Sysuimicrobiota; class Sysuimicrobiia; order Sysuimicrobiales; family Humicultoraceae; genus VGFA01. The sequence goes on from JASEHJ010000046.1 coordinate 1,728, forward strand.
CGTCGGTGATTCGGTTGATGGCGGCGCGCCGGATTGACATGACGCAGGTTGTCACGAACCGGTTCCCGCTCAATCGCGGGGTTGAGGCCATACAGACGGCCACCAAGCGGGAGGGCGGCAAGATCCTGGTGCTGCCATGACGCGATTCGGACTGAACGGCGCCACCACCGGTGAGCACGTTGACATCGAGACCGACATCCGGGTGGCCGGGGAGGCCGGGTATCAGGCCGTCGAGTTGAGGGACACCAAGATCGAGCGGTACCTTGGTTCGGGCGGCACGCTTCCCGCCCTGCGCGGCCGGCTCCGTGACGCCGGCGTGGAGGTACTCAGCATCAACGCGTTGGAGGACTCGACGCTCCGGACCGGCGCGCGCCTGGAGGAGATCCTGGCGCGCTGCCGGGTCTTCTGCGAGTGGGCCCGGGCCCTGGACGCGTCCTATGTAGTGGCGGTGCCCAGCTTCCTGGCCCCGGGTGAGGCGGGTTCATCGGGTGCGATGGACGCGGGGATGCGGTCGCAGACTGTCGCGGCGCTGGTTGCCATGGCCGGCGTTGCCAAGACGTTTGGGGTGAAGGTCGGGTTTGAGTTCCTTGGGTTTCGTACGTGCTCGGTCAACACCCTGCGCGCTGCCAGGGACATCCTCGACGAGGTGGGGGATCCCGCGGTGGGCCTCGTCATTGACACGTTCCACTTCTACGCCGGTGGATCGCGGCTTGAGGACCTGGACGGCCTTGACGCCGCCCGCGTCTTCGTCGTCCACGTGGACGATGCCGAGCCCGGCGATCCGGCAGGCCTCGGTGATTCCCACAGGTTGCTGCCCGGCGAGGGGGTCATTCCCCTGAAGGCCATGATCACACGCCTGGAGGAAGCGGGATACCGCGGCACCTACTCCCTCGAGCTGTTCCGGCCCGAGTACTGGGCCTGGCCCCCTGCCGAGATCGCGCGGCGCGGGCTCGACAGCATGGTGCGACTGTTCACCTGAGAGCCAAAGGAGCGAGGAGATGAGCATCAAGGTTGGTGTGCTGGGAGCGGGATTCATCGGCCGGATTCACGCGCTCATCCTGAAGCGGGATCCGCGCGTCGAGTTGGTTGGGATCGCGGACGTTGCGCCGTCCGCAGCCGCGCGCCTGGCGGTCGAGGTGGCAACGACGCCGTGTGATGGGCTGCCCGCCCTGATGGACGCCGGCGCCCAGGCGGTCTTCATCTGCACGCCCAACGTGCGGCACGTGGAGCCCGTGGTAACCGCGCTAGATGCGGGGCTGCACGTCTTCTCCGAGAAGCCGATGGCCACCTCGCTCGACGGCGCCCGGACCATCCGGGACGCGGCCGGGAGGTCGAAGGGAATCTACCAGATTGGGTTCAACCGGCGGTTCTCCAACGCCTACCGCTTCGCAAAGCAGCGGATCGAGGAAGGCCGCATCGTGCCCCGCCTTGCACAGATGAAGCACAACCGCGGGGAGCTTCAGCAGCCGGCCTGGACCGGCGACCGGTCGGTGACCGGCGGGTACCTGTACGAGACGCCGGTGCACCTGTTTGATATGGGGCGGTTCCTGTTCGGCGAGGTCGCCGAGATCACCGGTAGCGCTCGCCAGAGTGCCTACGATGAACCCGACGGGTTCATGATGCTCTTCACCTACCACAGCGGCCTGGTGGCGTCCGTGACAAGCGTGGCGCACACGTCGTGGCTGTTTCCGTACGAACGGGTTGAGATCTACGGCGTCCACTCAACGATCGTAACCGAAGAGCTGGAGCGCGCGTGGTTCAGCCCTGGGGTCAGGGAGCAGGTCGAGGCCGTGGACTGCTTCCACATGCCCTTCGATCAGAAGTGGGGCTACATCGAGCAGGACATGTTGTTCATTGATGCCGCCCTTGGCGAACGGCCCCCGGCGGTGACCGCCGAGGACGGCTACCGGGCGACCGAGCTGGTGGAAGCCGTCTACCGCGCGGTGCGGGACGGGGGCGTGGTGCGGCTACCGCTCGATGGGTGACAGGTAGGGCCGCAGGACCCCGGCCGTCCAGACGCAGGACAGGCATAGGAGGAGAAGGTGCGCTACCGACTCCTGGTGGCAGACATAGACGGGACGCTGGTTAACGCCGCCCGTGAGATAACGCCTCCCGTGCGAGCAGCCGTTGCGGCGGCACAGTCGCGCGGCATCCGCGTGTGTCTGGCCACCGGACGCATCTGGCCGTCGGCGAGGCAGTTTGTCGAGCGGCTGGGCGCCGACTCGCCGGCCATACTGTACAACGGCGGCCTGGTCTACGACTTCGTTCACGACGAGGTCTGGTTGCGCAGGTCGCTGGCACTGGATCAGGCGAAGGACGTGCTGCGCATCCTGCGGCGACATCCCGCGGTGCAGCCGCACCTGTACGCAGGTGATCGGGTCTACGTTCCCGCGATGAGCGCGCTTACGGAGACCTACCAGCAAAAGGACAGTCTGCGTGCCGAGCCGGTGGGCGACCTGGCCGACTGGCTGGAGGCCGACCCCGCTCGGGTGCCGATGAAGATCCTGAACATCGGCGAGCGGCCTGCGCTGGAGGCGGTCCTAGGTGACATCAAGCTGTTACCCTACCAGGTGAATCACGTCTTCTCGGAGACCATCTACCTGGAGATCCTGCCGCTAGGAGTGGACAAGGGTACGGCGCTGCAGGCGGTCGCAGCACGCCTGGGAGTGGGCAGGGAGGAGATCATCGCCGTCGGCGATAACCTGAACGACCTTGCTATGATTGAGTACGCCGGGCTGGGGGTCGCGATGGCGAACGCCCCCGAGACCCTCCGCGCCCGCGCGGATTTCGTGGCGCGTAGCAACAACGATCACGGCCTCCAGGAGGTGATCGAGCGGTTCGTTCTGACGCCCATGGAAAGGGCATGAGGGTTAGCGAAGGCACGTCGAGCGGTTGAACGAGATTAGTGTCGGAGGAGGGGAGAGCATGAAGCGATTGATCGCGATGGGAGTGCTGCTGGCGCTGGTGCTGGTAGGCGTGGGAGTCAGTCAGGCGCAGACGACCAGGATCGTTGTCTACTCAGCCCTGCCGGATCTCGAGACCACGATGGTGAACCGCGAGTTCACCAAGCGGACGGGTATCTCGGTGGAGGCCCTGAGCGTTGCCGCTGCCGGTACGATCGCGGCGCGGATTCGTGCCGAGAAAGACAAGCCACGCGCGGACATCTTCGTGGGCGGCTCGAGGGACTTCCACATCCCGCTGGCGCGCGAGGGCCTGCTGCTGGCCTACAAGTCGCCGGCGTTTGCCGAGGCCAGGGTGAGCCCGGCCTACTTCGATCCAAACGGGTTCTGGTACGGCTGGTACCTGGGGGCGCTTGCGATCATCGTCAACACCGATCGGTGGGACCGCGAGATGGCCCCGCGGCGCGTGCCCAAGCCGGCCACCTGGGACGATTTCCTGCGGCCGGAGTTCAAGGGGCACTTCATCATGCCAAGCCCGATCACGACCGGGGGCGGCTACATCTTCGCCGCAGTCCAGATCTTCCGCCTGGGTGAGGACCGCGCATGGGCGTACCTGCGGGCTCTGAATGCCAACGCCTCGCAGTACACGCCCACCGCACCAGGCACCATTACTCTGCTGGCCCGCGGCGAGGGCATCGTGGGCATGCAGTGGGCCCATGAGGGCATAGGCGCACGCCTGGCGGCGCTGCAGCCCCTGGAAACCATCGTCCCGCCCGATACCGGGTTCGAGGTCGGCGCAGTTTCCATTATCAAGGGCGGCCCGAACTCCGAGGGAGCCAAGGCCTACGTGGACTTCCTGGCCAGCCGGACCCCGCAGGATATCAATGCCAAGTTCGGGTACCGCTACCCGGTGCGGGCCGACGTGCCGGTGCCCATGGGGGCGACCAAGTTCGAGGATTTGAAGTTCGTGAAGTACGACCTCGCCTGGGCCATAGACAACATGGCCCGGATTCGCGAGCGATGGACGCGGGAGATCGGGCGCTAGTAGCGCGCGGGTCTTGTTGAATCCCATATGGGGTGGCACTGGCGCGCGTTCGACGCGCCGGGCCACCCCGGACTGGCGGTGTCAGAGCCTGTGGCCGTGATCCGTTGGGGAGAGGTCCGGCGGCATGCCGGCGATCCTGGCGTCGCGCTCGCCTTCGCCGGCGCGGCGGTCATGCTTGGGCTCTTCGTGCTGTATCCGGCCTTCCGCGTGCTGGTCTATCCGACGCTGCAGGACTACCTGGAGATCCCCAGGAGCCTGCGCTGGATGCAGGCGGCCCGCAACAGCATGGTGATGATGGTTATCTCCACCCTGACGGCGACGCTCTCAGGATTGATCTTCGCCTTTGCCGTCACCCGCCCGGACGTGCCCGGACGGCGTTTCTTCCGTAATATCGCGGTGCTGCCCATATTCGCCCCTCCGTTTATGGTGGCATTTGCCTACATCCTGATGTTTGGCCGGCAGGGACTAATCACAAAGACGGTTCTGGGGCTCGACGCCAACATCTTCGGTTGGCACGGGTTGTGGCTCGTCCAGACCGTGGCGTTCTTTCCCCTGGCGATGATCATAATCATTGGGGTGCTGGAGGGGATCAATCCCAGCATGGAGCACGCCGCCAGGAACCTGGGTGCCGACGAGTGGGCAGTAGTTCGTACTGTCTCGCTTGCCCTCGCCCGGCCCGGGATCGCCGGCGCGGCGCTCGTGGTCGCCATCTCGGTGCTGGCCGATTTCGGCAACGCGGTCGTCATCGCGGGCGGCTTCCCGCTGCTGGCCACGGAGGCGTGGTTCCGGATGGAAGGGCTGGCAGACCTGAAGGGTGCGGCGCTCGTGGTGGCGATGTTGATCGTCCCCACGGTCTGCCTGTTCCTGCTCGAGCGTTACTGGGTCAGCCGCAGAGTCTACACCACGGTGACCGGGAGGGGATCGCGGGTGGAGCGGCCGCCGACGCACCCCGTGCTGAAATGGAGCACCTTCCTGTTCTGCGGCCTGATGAGCGTGATGATAGGTCTAGTGTACTTCGGCGTCGTGGCCGGATCGCTAACCGCGGTGTGGGGCCGGGACTGGACCGTGTCCCTGGCGCACTGGCGCCTGGCGATGGACCGGATCCCGACCCTGTGGGCGAGCGTGAAGATCGGCGCGATGGCCGGCGTCATCACCGGTGTGGTGGGCGTCGCGGTGGCGTTTCTGACCTCGCGCCGCCTGCCCCTGAGGCATGTTCTGGACTTCCTGGCCGTCCTACCCGGCGCTCTGCCCGGAGTGTTCATTGGTGTGGGCTTCGTGCTGGCCTTCAACCGCCCGCCGATCGAACTGGTCGGGACCCCCTGGATCCTGGCGCTGGCGCTTGCCTTCTGGCACCTTCCGATGGGATATCAGGCTGCTGTGGCAACGCTCAAGCAGGTCGAGAGGTCCATTGAGGAAGCCGCGACGAACCTGGGGGCCAGCGGGCTGCGTGTCCTTTGGGACATCTACGTGCCGCTGCTGCGGCGTGCCTTTCTCGGAGCGTTCACCGTGTCGTTCATACGATCGGTGACCAACGTCAGCATTGTTGTGTTTCTGGTCACACCGGGCAACATCGTGGCGACCTTCGCCATTCTGAACATGATAGGAAACGGAATCTGGGGGGGCGCAGCGGCGCTGACCACCATGCTCCTGTTGATCACCTTCGCCTCGGTAGGCATGGCACAGGCCGTGGTGGGCAGGACGATGCGCTCGACGCCAATGGGATGATGGGCATGACGGAGGCACACGTACGATTTCTAAATGTCACCAAGCGCCTGGGCACGACGCTGGCGGTGGACCGCGTGTCCCTGGACGTGCCCGAGGGGAACTTCACGACGCTGCTGGGACCCTCAGGCTGCGGCAAGACAACCACGCTTCGAATGGTGGCGGGGTTCTACCACCCCGACGCCGGCGAGATCTACGTGCGTGACGTCCCGGTCACCGACATCCCCGCGCACCGCCGCAACACCGCGATGGTCTTTCAAGAGTATGCGCTGTTTCCGCACATGACCGTGGCAGAGAACGTCGGGTACGGCCTGCGCATGCGCCGCGTCGAGTCCACCCAGGCCCGGCGCCGGATCGGCGGCGTGCTGGAACTGGTCGGACTGGTGGGTCAGGAGTCCAAGTTTCCTCACCAGCTCTCCGGAGGCCAGCAGCAGCGCGTGGCGCTGGCGCGGGCACTCGTGGTCGAGCCGGAGGTTCTGCTGCTCGATGAGCCGCTCTCCAACCTGGACGCCAAGCTGCGCGTCCGAGTGCGGACCGAGATACGCAGCCTTCAGCAGGCACTGGGCAAGACCACGATCTACGTGACCCACGACCAAGAGGAAGCCCTTTCCATCTCCGATCGCATCGCCGTGATGAACCAGGGCCGGGTGGTACAGGTGGGCACGCCGCAGGAGATCTACTACAGGCCTGCCGACCGGTTCGTGGCCGATTTCGTGGGGCTGGCCAACTTCGCGCCGGTGCAGGTGGTCGCTCCCGGCCGAGTTCGCCTGGACGAGGTCGTCCTGCCCGTGGAGAGTGCCGTGAAACCAGGTCCGGCGCTGCTGGTCGTGCGCCCGGAGACCGTGTCGTTGGCGGCCGCGGCCCCCACGGCGTCCGACCGGCCGGCCCTCCGCGGGAGGGTGAAGACCGTGGCGTTCCTGGGCGGGCTCGCACGGTACTGGGTTGAGACAGTCGGCAGGGAGTGGATCGTGGACCACGCCGCGCCCGGCGAGCAGTTGCTCAGCGGCGAGGTCTACCTGACGCTGGCACCAGAACGAATGCACGTGCTCTACGAAAACGAGGTCACTCACGATGGGGAGGGTCAGGCATGAGCAAGTGGCAACTCCCGCCTCCGGGCGGGCACATGGATAGGCGCACGGGTGTCTACGTGCAGAACATGACGATGCGCGACATTGACGAGCGATTGGAGAAGAACGATGTGCTCATCGTTCCGCTCGGCGCTACCGAGGCGCACGGGCCCAACGCGCCGATCGGGGAGGACATCTTCCTGGTGGCCAGGATGGCCGAGGCGGTGGCAGAGCGTACGGGCTGCACGGTTTCCCAGCCGCTGTGGTTTGGGTCGCACCCGTACCACCACCTCGGGATGCCGGGGACGGTCGTGATCCCGGAGGACGTCTTCTGCAGCTTCGTGCGCTCGATGATCGCGGGCTTTTGGAACATGGGATTCCGCAAGCAGATCCTGCTCAACGGGCACGGCCAGGAGTTTGTGATTCCGGTCGCCATACATCAGTTCGGCAAACGCTACCGCGTGCCCGCGCTGATCGTCAACGTGAACTGGTATCATGCCGTTCCCGACTACTTCAAGACCAAGGCGGACGGCGGGCCGTACGAGACTCAGTTCATCCACGCCGACGAGGTCGAGACCTCGTGGTGCATGGCGCTGTTCCCCGAGCTGATGAAGCAGGAGTGGGCGGTGGACAACAAGCCGTTTGGTTTCCTGCCGGAGGGTCACGTGGACAAGGCCGGGAACTTGATGCGGCGCCCGATCAACTGGTACGGACACATAGGCGCGGGCCCGATCGAGGTCAAGGCATACCCCGAGGGCGTGGTGGGTAGGCCCACCCTGGCCTCCGCGGAGAAGGCCCAGCCCGGCGTCGAGGCGCTGCTGGACTATCTAGAGAAGCTGGTCACCGACATCCTGAAGACCTTCCCGCCCGGAGTGCTGCCGCCGGTGGAGTACGTGACCGAGCGGGACAAGGAGGAGATCGAGGCCGTGCTCAAGGGCCCGACCAAGGGCGGCAAGAGCATCTACTCGCTTGCGTACCCGCCATAAGGAGCGCAACGCGAATGCCGGCGACTGTGAGCAGGGGCGCATGAGACTCAGTCTCGTCGTTTCTGTAGAGGAGACCGCTTTCGACGCTGTGGCGATCCGGGGTGGTTGGGAGGCAGGTGTCACACGCCTGGCCGCCCTTGGATTCGACGGCGCGGAACTGGCGATCCGCGATACCGCGGTGGTTGACGCGGGCCGCATTGAGGCCGTGGCGCGCGATGCGAACCTGGTGGTGCCCGCCATCGGGACCGGCCAGGCGTTCCTGCGGGACGGGTTGAGTCTGTCCAGTTCGGACGCCGCGATACGCCAGGCTGCCGCCGACCGCCTGCTGGGGCATGTTCGCCTTGCGGCCCGGCTGGACAGTCTGGTTATTATTGGGCTCATCCGTGGGCGGGCCGAGGGTGGGCATGCGGCGACGACCGCCCGGTTCCTGGAGGGTATCGGCCCGGTCCTAGACGCGGCGGCGTCCGCCGGCATCCGCCTGGTCATTGAGCCGATCAACCGCTACGAGACCGATTTCCTGGTGACCTTGGAGGAGACCCTTGAGGTGATCGGCGCGTCCGGTGCCCCGCACCTGGGAGTGCTGGCCGACACTTTCCACATGAACATCGAGGAAGTCACGATCGAGGGCGCCCTGGTTGCCGCCGGGCCGCGGCTGTGGCACGTGCACGTCGCCGACAGCAACCGCTGGGCCCCGGGGTTTGGACACCTCGATTTCGCGGCCATCGTCGGCGCGCTGGGGCAGTGCGGCTACGCGGGGTTCCTCTCGGCGGAGATTCTACCCAGGCCGGACCCCGAAGAGGCCGCGCGCCAGGTCGAGCGGTTCCTACGCCCGCTCGTGAAGAGGGGGTAGGGTCTCCTGAAGATCCATCCGTTGGCTAGAGAACGGCTTGAACCTGAACTGACGAGGAGGCTGATGCGTGTGCGAATCGCTGTCATAGCTACTGCGCTCGTCGTTCTGGCAGTATCGGTTGCGCCTCTGGGGGCCCAGCCGGCGAGGATCATGGTCTACAGCTCGCTCCACGAGACGGAGATCGCCGCGATGCTGGACTCCTTCACGCGGACGACAGGCGTCCGCGCGGAGTTCATCCGCGCGTCGTCGGGCGAGTTGGTGGCGAGGATCAGGGCCGAGCGGGCCTCGCCCAAAGGCGACATCCATCTGGGTGGCCCGGCGGACGGACACGAGGTGCTAGTCGTTGACGGCCTGCTTGAGCCGCACAGGTCGCCCGAGCACAAGTTCATCGGGCCCCGGTTCCGCGACCCCAAGGACCGCTGGCACGGCTTCTACATCGGGGCCCTGGCCATCGCCGTGAACAAGACACGGTTCGAGAGGGAGATGCGCCCAAAGGGGATCGACTATCCAAAGAAGTGGGAGGACCTGCTGAATCCCGCCTACAAGGGCGAGATCGTGGTGGCCAACCCGTTCACTTCCGGCACGGCGATGACGTTCGTCGCCGCCCACGTCCTGCGTCTCGGCGCAGACCGGGGATGGAAGTACCTCGAGGATCTCGACAAGAACGTGAACCACTACACGAGGAGCGGGGCGGCGCCCGCCCGCATGTCGGCGGTCGGCGAGTTCCTGGTGGGGATTACCTTCGGCCACGACATCCTCAAGCCGATCGCCGAGGGCCATCCCATACACATTGTCTATCCGCCCGACACCGGCTGGGAGGTCGGCGCCGTATCCATAATCAAGGGGGGCCCGAACACCGCGGGCGCCAGGAAGTTCATAGATTGGCAGCTCAGCAAGGACGCAGGCAAGCTGCACTCGGACATCTCGCTGCGCATCTCGGTGCGTTCGGATGTCCCGGTGCCGAAGGGCGCGATCCCGATCACGGAGATCCAGCTCTTGAAAGGGTACGATCTCTGGTGGGTGGCCCAGCACCGGGATGCGCTTCTCCGGATCTGGGACTCCAAGTTCCGGAGATAGGCCGGGGGTGGTGTAGCATTTGCTGACGGCTGCTGGACTGCGCGTCAGAGAGGTCCGATGGCTCCTGCGCGAGCCTGCGCTGCTCGCCGTCCTGCTGGCCGTCGCCGCCCTTCTCGTCCTCTTCGTGATCCTGCCGGTCATCCGGGTCCTGAGCGTTCCCTCGGCCGAGCACTGGCTGCAGTACATCCAGCGCGAGGCGTTCGTGCGGGCGACCCGCAACAGCATACTCATGGCCGTGCTCTCCACGAGTTCCGCCATGGCCGTGGGCTTCCTCTACGCGTACGCGATCGTGCGGGCGGACATCCCGGCGAAGGGGCTGTTCCGGACGGTCGCCCTGCTGCCGCTCGTTTCGCCGCCCTTCGTCACCGGGCTCGCGACCATACTGCTGTTCGGGCGAAGGGGGCTCATCACCCACGGGCTCCTGGGTCTGACGTACAATCCCTACGGCTGGCACGGCCTGTGGTTCGCCCAGACCCTCTCGTTCTTCCCCATAGCCTACCTCGGGATCGCAGGGGTGCTCCGGGCCATTAGCCCCTCGCTGGAGCTGGCCGCCCACAACCTCGGCGCGCGCCGCTTCGCGGTGTTCAGGACGATAGCGGTGCCCCTGGCGACGCCCGGCCTGGCAAGTGCCGCGCTGCTGGTGAGCATTCTCGTCCTTGCCGACTTCGGGAACCCGATGCTTCTCGGCGGCGACTTCTACGTGCTCGCGACCGAGGCATACCTGCAGGTCATCGGGCGCTACAACATGGAGATGGCGGCGGTTCTCTGCACCGTGCTGCTGGTTCCGGCGCTGGGCTTCTTCCTGGCGCAACGCTACTGGATCGGCGTCCGGGCGTACACCACTGTCACGGGTAGGCCGACAGGCCTTACGCCGCTCCGTGTCTCGGGGCCGGTGAGGTGGGTGCTGTTCGCGGCGTGCCTGCTCGTGGCGATGATCGTCCTCTCCGTCTACCTGGTCATTGCTGCGGGGGCGTTCGTGCGTGTCTGGGGGGTGGACTGGACGTTCACGCTCAAGAACTTCCAGTACACTCTCTTCAGGCAGCGTGACCTGTACAACAGCGTGCGCTTCGGCGCGATGGCGGGAGTCATAACGGCGGTCGCGGCCACGGTAACGGCCTACCTCACGCAGCGCAAGTCGTTCCCGGGCCGGGGGACGCTGGACTTCCTGACGCTCCTGCCCGTGGCGCTTCCAGGAACGCTGGTCGGCATAGGGTTCGTGCTGGCGTTCAACCAGCCCCCGATCGAGCTCGCCGGCACCGTGACGATCATCGTCGCCGCCATGGCCGTGCGGACGCTGCCGGTGGGGTACCGGCTATCAGTGGCGTCGCTGCACCAGATCGACACTTCGATCGAGTGGGCATCGCGCAACCTGGGGGCGTCGAGCCTGAAGACGTTTGCCAGGATCATGCTTCCCTTGCTCAGGTACGCCTTCGCCGGGAGCTTCATATACTCGTTCGTCAAGTCGATCAACACGCTCAGCGCGGTTGTCTTCCTGATGACGCCCGGAAAAGTTGTGGCGTCGGCTTCTATCCTCGGCCTGGCCGACCACGGCTACTGGTCGCAGGCCACGGCGCTCGCGTTCTCGCTTATCGCAATCGCGCTACTGGCGCTGGGCGCGCTGCGCCTTGTTGCTGGCCGGCGCGTGCAGCTGTTCGATCTGTAGAGGCAGGGATCCGATGACGAGCATCCATGTGGAACTGAGCGGGTTGAAGAAGCGGTTCGGCGACGTCGCCGCGGTGGGTGGCGTCGACCTGGCTGTGCCGGAGGGGTCGTTTGTGACGCTGCTCGGCCCCTCCGGATGCGGGAAGACCACGACGCTGCGCCTGATCGCCGGGTTCTACGACCCGGACGAGGGCGAGATGAGGATCGGCGGCAGGCGGATCAACGACCTTCCCCCGGACCAGCGCAACACGGCCATGGTCTTCCAGGATTTCGCGCTCTTTCCGCACATGACGGTGTTCGAGAACATTGCCTACGGCCTGCGGATGCGCGGCCAATCGAACCCGGAGATCTCACGGCGGGTGGAGGAGACGGCGCGCCAGCTCGGGCTCGCGGGTATGGAGCGCAAGTGGCCGCTCCAGCTCTCGGGCGGTCAGCAGCAGCGCGTGGCGCTCGCCAGAGCCCTGATCGTCGAGCCCGAAGTCCTCTTGCTCGACGAGCCGCTCAGCAACCTGGATGCCAAGCTCCGCATCAGGGTGAGGACGGAGATCAGGCAGATCCAGCAGCAGTTGGGCAAGACCACGATCTACGTGACCCACGACCAGGAGGAAGCGCTCTCGATCTCGGACACGATCGCGGTTATGGCCGCGGGCCGCATCGTCCAGGTGGGCACGCCCTACGAGGTCTACTACACGCCCGCGTCGAGGTTCGTGGCGGACTTCGTCGGCATTGCCAATTTCGTCGAGGGCCGGGTGGTCCAGGACCGGGGCGTAGCCAGGGTTGAGGCCGGGGGTGCTGTCCTCGAGATGGGGACCAGGGATCTGCGCGCCAGCAGCAGCGTGCTGCTCACGATCCGGCCCGAGGCCGTGCGCCTCCTGGAGCCGGGCGGATCTCTGGAGGGGCAGAACGTCCTGCGCGGTGTTGTCACCGCCAGCAGCTTCATGGGCAGCCTGGCCCGCTACTGGATTGAGGCAATCGGAATCGAGTGGGTCGTAGATGTCCACATGCCGGTCCCGAGGAAGCTGCTGGCGGGGGAGGTCATCCTGCAGATCCCCGGAGAGCGTATCCACGTCCTTGAGCAGCGATAGGCTGAACGGTTTCATGGATCGAGCAGGCCGAAATAGACAGGTCTGCGGAGGCTTGGGCACGAAGCTCTACAGGAAGGATCGGTGGGCATAGAAAGATCGCGCAAGGGGGTATGGTGATGAAGCGACTGTTGTTGGCAGTGCTGGTAGTTGCGCTGGCAGGCCTGGGCATCGCCCACGCCGGGCCGGCGGCCGGTCGGGTTACTGTGCTGTGCAGCCCGGCCGTCGAGTGGTGCGACGCCCTCAAGGCCCAGTTCCCGCGGGCCACTGGGGTCACGCTCGACTTCGTGCGGATGAGCTCCGGTGAGGCTCTGACCCGCCTGCGTGCCGAGAAGGCGAACCCCACGTTCGACGCGTGGTTCGGGGGTACCGGCGATCCGCACTTCGTCGCCAACGAGGAGGGACTGACCGAGTTCTTCCGGCCGCGCAACTGGGATGACCTGCGGCCCGAGCTGCGCGACGCGGTAGGGGGAAAGTACATCCCCCTGTACGCGGGCGTTCTCGGCTGGGCGCTCAACCCGAAGCTGCTCCGTGACAAGAACCTACCCGAGCCCCGCACCTGGAAGGATCTGGCCGACCCGCGCTACAGGGGGCTGGTGGCCTACCCCAACCCGACCACATCGGGCACCGGCTACACCATGGTGGCGACGATGGTTCAACTATACGGTGAGCGCGAGGCGTTCGAGGTGATGAAGCGGATCCACCCCAACGTGACGGAGTACACACGTGCCGGCGCGGCGCCGGGCGTCCTGACTGGGCGCGGCGAGGTCGCGATCGGCGTGACGTTCAACCACGACTCGGTCGTACAGATCCTGCGCGGGTTCCCGATCACCTACGGGTCGGCGCGCGATGGGACCGGCTACGAGATCGGTGGGATCAGCCTGATCAAGGGTGCGCCCAACCGCGCCAATGGCATCACGTTCATCGAGTGGGCTCTGTCACCTGAAGCCCAGCGGCTGGCAAGCGAGTTCGGGGAGTCCTTCCAGCTCCCGTCAAACGCGAAGTCAACGGTACCCAAGGTTTCACCGCGCTTCCAGGACTTCAACGTGATCAAGTATGACTTCGTCCGGTTCGGCAAGGCCGACGTGCGGGACAAGCTGCTTGAGCGCTGGCTGAAGGAGGTTTTCCCGCTGCCCAAGTAGGCCGCAGGTTGCACTCCGCGGGTGGGTGGCTGCTTCCCACCCACCTGCCATTCCGACGGCAGCGACCGCGCTGCTATACTGGCGCTGAAGGAGGTGTAGCCGATGAGACGGTTCTTGCTGTCAGGATTGATGCTCGCGCTGGCAGGCTTGGGCATCGTCCATGCCGGGCCGGCGCCTGGTCGGGTAGCCGTGATCTGCAGTGCGGCTGTCGAGTGGTGCGACGTCCTCAAAGCGCATTTCCCGCGTGCTACGGGAATCGCGTTCGAG
>JASEHJ010000047.1 GCA_030018905.1 bacterium
GCGGAGCCTGGGGCGGCTGGTTCAGGACGCGGATGGCGGACTTGCGGTGATAGCCAGTGGTGGCACAGACCTCCTGCAGGATCTGGCCTTTGGCCGTCTTGGACGCCCGGGTGTAGCGCTGGCGGATGGCCTGGAGGTACTCTCGCATGGACGTTGGGCTCACGGCATCCTCCACGGAAAGGGCTCGATTTCGGTAACAGTTTCCGTGGCGCGACGATAGGACCTTCGGTAACACTTTAGGCGGCGCGATTCGCGCGTTTGACAGTACCTTCGCGCCGTGGCTATAATGTCCTGGGCTTCCGCCCTATTTTTTTGCGCCTGATCATCCTCACTACCTGGAAGGGGATTGCCGTTGAGAGCGCGTCTCGGCGTCCGTCTGGTTATCATCTTCGTCCTGGGCCTTGCCGCGATACAGGTGGCGTTCCGGCCGCTGGCGTTCGTCGGCCGCATGCCGGTCTTCGCCAGCCCCACGCTGCGCATGAACCTGGGCCTCGACCTCAAGGGAGGCAGCCTGCTCGTGCTGGAGGGGCAGGATACGCCGACCGTCCAGGCCACGCCCGAGGCGGTGGATGCCGCGATGCGGGTGATCGAGAAGCGCATAGATCAGCTGGGCGTGGTGGAACCGACGATCCAGCGGCAGGGCCTGAAGCGCATCATCGTCGAGTTGCCCGGAATCCAGGATCCCGAACGGGCGATGAAGCTGATAGGGAAGACGGCGCTGCTGGAGTTCGTGGACACCGGTGCTCAGTCGCTGCCCGAGGGCGCGCACTGGAGCGCGGACGGCAAGACAGTGATCCTCCCCGAGCGCCCCGGTGCCCCCCAGCCCTCGGGCCAGACCGGCGCCACCCGATCGTTGCCTCTGGCCAAGAAGGTCGTACTGACCGGGGCAGATCTGGAAAGCGCGCAGGCCGGCTTCGACCAGAACAGTGCCGAACCCATCGTCCACTTCAAGTTCCGCGGCAAGGCTGCCAAGACGTTTGAGGACTACACGGGCGCGAACGTCGGCAAGTATCTGACGATCGTGCTCGACAACGAGGTCATATCGTCCCCGGTCATCCGGGATCGCATCACCGGCGGGAGTGGGCAGATCAGCGGCGGTTTCCGCGTAATCGAGGAGGCCCGCGACCTGGCCGTCCTCCTGCGGGGCGGGTCGCTGCCCATCCCGGTTGAGGTGGTGGAGAACCGCACCGTCGGACCTCAGTTGGGCCGCGACTCGATCGACAAGAGCCTGCGGGCGTCGAGCGTCGCGCTCTTGGCGGTTGCGCTCTTCATGGCGCTCTACTACGGCCTGCCGGGCCTCATAGCCGACTTCGCGCTGTCCCTCTACCTGCTGGCCTTGCTGGCGCTGCTGAGCGGCCTGGGCGCAACGCTCACGCTGCCCGGCATCGCCGGGATCGTTCTCTCCATCGGGATGGCGGTGGACGCCAACGTGATAATCTTCGAGAAGGTCAAGGAGGAGCTGCGCGCCGGCAAGAGCCTGCGTGCGGCGATAGCGGCGGGTTGGAGCCGGGCGACGACCACGATTCTGGATTCCAACGTCACCACGCTGATCGCCACCGGGGTGCTGTTCCTTCTGGGTTCCGGGCCGATCCGCGGCTTCGCGGTTACGCTCAGCTTAGGGGTGCTGGCAAGCATGTTCACGGCGATCATCGTCACGCGGGCATTCGTGGACGCTGCCGCGGCGGTGGGTCTCGGGCCGCAGTTGGCCCGCCTGGCCGGGAGGATCGCGCGATGACCCCCCGGACCTGGGACATAGTAGGCAAGCGGCGCTGGGGGTATGCCTTCTCGCTGCTACTCATCATCCCCGGCGTGATCGCGCTCATCGTCAACTCGGCCGAAGGGAGGGGCGCGCTGGACTGGGGCGTGGACTTCACGGGCGGCAACTTCTTCCAGTTGCAGATGGAGAGGCCGTTCACAACCGGCCAGGTCCGCGCGGTCGCGGACCGATTTGCCGTCGGCCAGAGCGTCATCCAGAAGGCGGAGCAGGAGGTGCTGATCCGCACCAGGCCGCTGACCCCCGCGGCGAAGAACGGTCTGCTCACCGCGCTCAGGCAGAAGTTCGGCAAGGTGACCATCCTGCGCGAGGACGAGGTCGGACCCAAGATCGGACGAGAGCTGCGCAACGTGGCGATCATCGGCGTGCTGATCGGCCTTGCGCTGCAGGTGCTCTACGTCTCCTACCGGTTCAAGTCCGTCCGGTACGCCATGGCGGCAGACATCGCGCTGCTCCACGATCTGCTCGTCGTCGTGGGGATCTTCGCCATCACGCGCAAGGAGGTCAACACGGCCTTCGTGGCCGTGCTGCTGACCGTTGTCGGCTACTCGATAAACGACACGATCGTTGTGTTCGACCGAATTCGCGAGAACCTGGCCATGCGGGGGCGGGAGGCCTTCGATCGGTTGGTCAACCGCAGCCTGCTCGAAGCCCTGGTGCGCTCGATCAACACCGTACTGACCACTATCATGGCAATAGGCGCGATCTATGTTTTCGGAGGTAGCACCGTTCGCGACTTCGCCTTCGGTTTGATGGCGGGGATCACCGTAGGGGCTTACTCCTCGGTGTTCAATGCGAGCGCCATCCTGGTTGACTGGCACCGGTGGGCGGAGCGCCGCAGCAGGCGGCCACGCCCTGAACCCCCGGCGGAGATGGCCGCGGCTCCCGAGGCGCCGGTACCGCAGGCGACCAACACCACCCCACGCCGCAGGCGGCCCCGGAGGAGGTAGCAGGCATGTCGGTCTTCACCGTGTTCGCGCTGTTGCTGTTCGCCGCCGTCACTGTGTTCGCGCTGGCCAATCCCTCGGCCGTCGTGCTTCGCTTCGCGGTCTGGGAGGTACAGACGACGTTGGCGCTGGCAACCATAGGCGCCGCGGTTCTGGGCGGTCTCCTCGTTTTCATCAGCGGCTTCGTCGGACAGCAGCGGCTGCGATCGCGCCTGCGGGAGCTGCAGGCGCGCCTGCGCGATCTGGAGTCGCAGCCGTCTGCGGCCGGCGGCCGACCGAACCAGGACCCCTGACCCGCTGGCGCATCGCCCCACCTGACGCGGCGGCGCAACGCCGCCTCGCGGGCACCCTCGGGGTTACCACCCTCACAGCCCAGGTTCTCATAAACCGGGGTCTTGGCGATCCGGATGCGGCCTCGGCCTTCCTCGACTGCAGCCTTGACCGGCTGAGTTCCCCCTTTGACCTGGCTGAGATGGACCTTACCGCCGAGCGCCTGGCGCGGGCGGTGCACGGCCGCGAGCGTGTGGCCATCTACGGCGACTACGACGCCGACGGCGTGACCGCAACCGCGATCCTGGTGCGAGGGCTGCGCCGCGTCGGTGTAGTGGTGGAATACTACGTGCCCGAGCGGCGCACCGAGGGGTACGGGCTGCACCCCCACGCCGTGGCCCGCCTGGCGTCCGATGGAGTGGGGCTCCTGGTCGCGGTTGACTGTGGCATCGCGGCCACATCCGCGGCAGAGATCGCCCGCTCAGCCGGGCTCGACCTCATCGTGTTGGATCACCATGAGCCCGTGGGCCCGCTGCCCGCCACCGTTGCATTGGTGCACCCGATGCGGCGTACCGCGGGCGCCACCTCATCCGCCGCCACCGAGTTCTGTGCCGCGGGCCTTTCCTACCAGGCATGGCGCGCGTTGTGCGCGCGCCTGGCGCGGCACGATGACGATGACGATCTCCTTGAGCTCGCCGCGTTGGGCACGGTTGCGGACATGGCGCCGCTGCTGGGTGATAACCGGATCCTCGTTGCCCGGGGTCTTGAGCGAATGGGATCGAGCCGTGTCCTGGGGCTGCGCGCGCTCATGGAGGTGGCTGCGCTGCGGCCTCCTCTTGGGGTTCGCGACCTCTCGCATGCGCTGGCCCCGCGGCTCAATGCGGCCGGGCGGCTGGCCCATGCAGCATCCGCGGTCCGCCTGTTGACCACCGAAGACCCAGAAGAGGCAGGGGTGATCGCCGCCGGGCTCGACGGCCTGAACAAGGAGCGGCGGGCGCTGTGCGAGCAGGTGCTGGCCGAGGCCGTTCGGGAGATCGAATCGGGAGGGTTGCAGGAACAGCCAGCGCTGGTCCTTGCACGCGAGGGCTGGCATCCCGGCGTTGTGGGCATCGTCGCGTCGCAGCTCGTTGAGCGGTACTACCGCCCCGCGGTGCTGATCGCGCTGCACGAGGGCGTGGGTAGGGGATCGGCGCGCAGCATCCCTCCCGTGCACCTGGTTGAGGCGCTCTCCCATGCCGCGACCTTCATGACCGCTTTTGGCGGCCATGCCATGGCCGCCGGTCTGACCATCCCTGTGGGTGCGGTGGAAGGGTTCCGGTCCGCGTTCCTTGCGGCGGTCGCGGGGAAGTTGCGGGATGGAGATCTGGAGCCGGTTGTGGGGATTGATGCCGAGATCCCGCTGGGGGCGGCTACCCTGGAACAGACCGCGGAACTCGGCCGCCTGGCGCCCTTCGGGAGCGGAAACGAGCCGCCGGTGTTCGCGACCCGCGGACTGCGGGTCCACAGCGCGCGACTGGTGGGCGATGGAGCCCATCTGCGGATGGTTGTCGGGGACGGCACGCAGACCGCGGAGGCAATCGCGTTCCGTCACGGCGACATCGCGGAGCTGCTGGCCTTTACCCAGACGCGGGTGGACTTGGCTTATGCATTGGAGGAAGACAGGTGGCGCGAGGTCAGCTCCGTGCGGCTGATCGTGCGGGATCTCCGGACCCCAGGCCTGATTCCGGCAGAGGTGACCTCCAGCACCGCGCAACTGCTTGGACGCCTGTTCGAGCGTGCAGATGACTACCTCGATCTGGACCGGCGAGAGGTCGAGGACGCCGACGCGTTCCACACCAAGGTGGTTGGTGTTACCTTCGAGGGGCGCCAGGCGACCCTGGCATCGATACGCGCGGGCGAGGCGCTCCGTCTGGTGCGGGATCCCAGAAACCCGCGCGACCCACACGCGATCATGGTCTGCCTTGGCGACGGGCGGCAGCTTGGGTTCCTTCGTGCTGCGCTGGCAGCCCGGCTTGCACCGGCCATGGATGCCGGGGCCCGATACACGGTGACCGCGACGGCGCTCACCGGAGGCGGCGACCGGGCATGGGGCCTGAACATCCATGTCAGCCGCGAGGCAACCTGGGAAG
The DNA here is from genome assembly GCA_030018905.1 of bacterium. GTDB lineage: Bacteria > Sysuimicrobiota > Sysuimicrobiia > Sysuimicrobiales > Humicultoraceae > VGFA01. The sequence continues at coordinate 5,121 of JASEHJ010000047.1, forward strand.
GGGAGATGGTCGAGGGACGTCGTGGACTCCTCGACGGTTTGATTTCCGAACTGAGCCGCGGGCGCCCTCTCTCTGGCCGGCAGCAGGAGGTCCTGGACGCCGTTCTTGCCGGAATCCCGGTCGCGGCCTGCTTTGGGCCGGGCCGCGGTCTCCTTCCCACGGCGGTGATGGTGGCATCTGCGGTGGCATCTCGCGGCGACGGGCCGGTTGTGGTAGTGCTGCCGCGCTCAGGGATCGTAGATGCCTGGTATGGACTTGCCGGGGCATGGCTGCGAAGGACCGGGCTCCGCGTTGCCGGCGCCCACGGCTTGCTCCCTGCGCGGGACGCGACGCGCGTGGGTGCGGCCTGGGGCAGAGGGGATATTGACCTGTTGTTCGCGTCCGCGCTTTGGATCGAGCAGCGGGTGCCGGAGGCAGGCGGGGTAGTGGCGGTGCTCGACCCCCATAGCCCGGAATCCGACATTGCCCTCCTGCGGGAGCGGTACGGTGCCCGCCTCCGCCTCCTAACCGGAACGCTGCCCGGCGAGGCGCTAAGGCAGGCCGCCGTCGCTGTCGGGCTTGATCGGGTCGTGGCTGCTGCTCCTGCCCGGACAAACCTACGGGTTGTGGACCGCCGCGGCCGCCCAGCCGATGAGGTCGGCCTCGGCACCGGGCGCGCGCGCCAGGAGAAGACCCTTGTCCTAACGGGTGACGCCGGATCGAGCGTGACAGCGGCGCGCCATCTGCGCACGCGCCATCCCGACATGACGGACCTCATCGCCTACTATCACTTGGGCCTGCCTGTAGCGTTGCGCCGAGTGATCGAGGATCTCTTTGCGGCAGGACAGTTGGCAACGTTGGTGGCAGGGACGTACCTGGTCGCGCCAGCGCTGCCCGAGGACATAACGCGCGTGGTAGCCCTGGGACTGTCGCCGGACCCTCTGCTGGCGGGCGACTGTCTGGGCTCGGGAGGCCTGAGAGGAAAGGCGGCGACCGTGGAGCTCCGGTTCGGCCCTGACGCGCTTGACGCCGCCGCGGCCCGGTTGGAGGCGCGCTGCCCCTCGCGGGAGACGCTTGTGCGGTGCTACCATGAACTCAGGGCCCGGGGACGGGCAGGAGAAGGTCTGGAGACGGTCCTCCCGGCCGGGGTTCTATCCGCCTGCCTGGCGATCATGGTCGAGGCCGGGGTCCTCACCCGAGAGGACGCGGAGGATTCCGGGGGGCGGTACACCCTGCTGGATGCCGGCGCCCGAGGCGATCTGGGCCGGTCGCTCAGGTACAGGGAGGGGATGCGGGAGCATGCGGCCTGGTCCCATCTGCGTGCCTGGGCAGGCGGTCCGGCGGCACGAATTCTGGACGACCTCGCCAGGCCGTAGTCCAGGAGGGCTCGGCAACTTCACGCCGAAATGCTGCAGGAAAAACCGATCGGCGGTGTCCAGCGGTGAAGTGGCTGGATCTGCGCAGACAACAAGGTAGCTTCCAGGACCTGCCGCCTGAGGTCCAGCGTCTCATAGCGACACTGCGTGCCAACTTCCCCAAGGCCGATCTCGACCTGGTGCGCGAGGCCTACCTTGCCGCTGCGAAAGCTCACGAGGGCCAGAGACGCGCCTCGGGCGAACCGTACGTAATGCACACCGTGACCGTGGCGACGATCCTGGCCGATCTGCACCTCGACGTGACCACGGTTTCCGCCGCCCTGCTGCACGACGTGCTCGAGGACACGGGCGTTGAGTTCTCTGAGCTGGGCGACCGGTTCGGTCCCGAGATCGCCACGCTGGTGGATGGCGTTACCAAGCTGGGCAAGATCGAGTGGCAGAGCCGGGAGGAGCGTCAGGCAGAGAGCCTGCGGAAGATGTTCCTGGCAATGGCCAACGACATCCGCATCGTCTTGATCAAGCTGGCCGACCGGCTGCACAACATGCGCACCATCGCACCACTTCCAGAGTGGAAGCGCCAGCGTACTTCCCAGGAGACGCTCGACATCTATGCCCCGCTGGCTGAGCGGCTGGGGATTGGCAGCATCCAAAAGGAGCTCGAGGATCTGGCTTTCCAGCAACTCGAGCCCGAGACCTACGCGGAGATCACCCGCTCGCTGGCCCAGGCCGATGACGCCCGGCAGGCGCTTGTAGATCGAGTCGTGCGGGTTCTCCACCGCGAGATCCAACGGGCGGGCATCAAGGTGGAGCCCAAGCACATCACCGGCCGGCCCAAGCACATATATAGCATCTGGAAGAAGCTCCAGCGGCCCAAGTACGCGGGGCAGCCCGTGGAGCGCGTCTACGACCGGCTGGGCGTGCGGGTGCTGCTCGACGACATAAAGAACTGCTACGCTGCGCTCGGCGTCGTTCATGCCGTCTGGAAACCGATCCCGGGCGAGTTCGACGACTACATCGCCAACCCGAAGACCAGCGGGTACCAGTCGCTGCACACGGCGGTCATCCACGAGGGAGAACCACTAGAGATCCAGATCCGCACCCACCAGATGCACAGCGAGGCCGAGCGCGGCATCGCCGCCCACTGGAAGTACAAGGAGGGCGCGGCGCAGACCCGTGAGGTGGATCAGAAGCTGGCCTGGCTGCGGCAGCTGCTGGAGTGGCAGCAGGACCTGGCCGACGCGCGCGAGTTCGTGCAGTCGGTTCGGTTGGATCTCTTCCAGAACGAGGTCTTCGTCTTCACGCCTAAGGGCGACGTGATAGACCTGCCGGCCGGGGCGACCCCCGTGGACTTCGCCTACCGAATCCACACCGATGTCGGCCACCGCTGCGTTGGAGCCAAGGTAAACGGCCGGCTGGTCCCGCTGGCGCAGAAGCTCCGCACCGGCGACATTGTTGAGATCTCGACCAGCAAGAGCAGTACCGGGCCCAGCCGGGATTGGTTGATGTTCGTCGTGACCAACAACGCCCGTTCCAAGATCAAGCAATGGTTCAAGCGCGAGCGGTACGAGGAGAACCTGGTCCACGGCCGGGAGATGCTGGAGCGCGAACTACGGCGTACCGGCGGCGTGGCGGCCGCGATGAAGCCCGAGCGGCTGGAGGAGGTCATCGGGCAGTTTGGGATGTCGTCGGGCGACGAGCTGCTGGCCGCGATCGGCAACGGCGACCTCTCGCTGTTGCAGGTGGCGCACGCGCTACGGGGTACCGTCCCCGTCGAGGAGGAACCTGCGGCGCCCCCCACCGTGCCGCCGGCGCCGTCGGGCGCGCCGCAGGGAGTCCGGATACGGGGCGTGGACAACGTTCTCATGCGCTTTGCCCGCTGCTGTACCCCGCTGCCGGGCGACCGCATCGTCGGGTACGTCACCCGCGGTCGCGGCGTGGCGATCCACCGAAACGACTGCGCGAACACCGCCTTCCTGCGCACTCACCCCGAGCGACTGCTCGAGGTGGAATGGGAGTCCGTGCAGGAGCGGGTCTACCAGGTGGAGGTGGAGGTGGAGGCGTTCGATCGGGTGGGACTCCTCAAGGATATCCTGGCAGCAATCGCGGAGACGAGGACCAACGTCCTTTCGATGAATGCCCGCCTACGTCGGGACAAAGTGGTGGTTACAAACATCGTGCTGGACATTCGTAACATAGGCCAACTGCACGCGGTCATGCAGCGGGTAGAGAAGGTCCCCGAGGTCTTCAACGTTGTCAGGGTCGTGCCCACAAGATGAGGCGCATGACGTCCTCCCGTGTGGAGCTCTTCGCCGAGTCCGTAATCCGCGAGATGACGCGGCTCGCCGACGAGCACGAGGCCATCAACATGGCGCAGGGCTTCCCGGATTCCGACCCCCCCTCGGAGCTGGTGGAGGCCGCGATAGCAGCGATGCGGGGAGGATGGAACCAGTATTCGATCACATGGGGCTCCCCGCGGCTGCGGCGCGCGATCGCCGACAAGGTGGCGTGGTCGAACGGGCTGGCAGTTGACCCAGAGCGTCACATCACGGTGACCTGCGGGGCCACCGAGGCGATGATGGCCACGTTGCTCGCCGTCGTGGACCCCGGTGATGAGGTTGTCCTCTTCGAGCCATTCTACGAGAACTACGGCCCGGACGCCTTGATCGCCGGTGCGCGCCTGCGCCACGTTCGATTGGACTTGACCGACCCAGCCATGCCGTTCGACCCCGCTGAGTTGCGCGCCGCGTTCGGACCGAGGACGCGGGCCGTCATTGTGAACACGCCCCACAACCCCACCGGTAAGGTCTTCACGCGCTCCGAGTTGGAGCAGATCGCAGCCCTGTGCCTGGATTGGGACGTGCTGGCGATCACGGACGAGGTTTACGAGCACATCCTCTATGATGGTGCGACGCACCTCAGCCTGGCTACGCTGCCCGGGATGGCGGAGCGCACCGTCACGATCAACAGCATGTCCAAGACCTATAGCGTGACGGGCTGGCGGGTGGGGTGGGCCCTGACACATGACGCCGCCATCGCCGACGGGATCCGTCGCGCCCACGACTTCCTGACCGTAGGCGCGCCGGCGCCACTGCAGGAGGCGGCGGTGACCGCGCTCCACTTTCCGCGCGGCTACTACGCAGGCCTCGGCGCGTTCTATCAGGCCAAGCGGGACGCCATGCTGGAGATCCTGACCGGGACTGGCTTCCGGTGCGTCGTGCCGCGCGGCGCGTACTACATCATGGCCGACTTCAGCGGCCACAGCACCGCCGATGACGTGACGGTTGCACGGCGCATGGCTTCCCAGGTAGGCGTGGCCGTGGTTCCGGGTAGCAGCTTCGTAAGCGATCCCTCAGCCCGAACACCGTATGTACGCTTCGCGTTTCCCAAACGACCCGAGACCCTGCAAGAGGTGCGCCGCCGTCTCGGCGCCCTTGCTTCGGGTGCTCTTGGGTAGGCGAGCGCCCTTGCGGGAAGAGCCGTGAGGGCGGTCGTCCAACGGGTGGCGCGGGCGGCCGTGCGTGTCGGCGACGAGACGGTCGGCTCGATCGGTCCGGGGCTGATGGTTCTCCTGGCCGTGGCGGCAGACGACGCCGCCCCGCAGGCTGCGGCGATGGCCGAGAAGGTGTCCCACCTGCGCATCTTTGACGACGACGCCGGGAAGCTCAACCGGTCCGTGATGGACGTAGGTGGTTCTGTTCTGGTTGTCTCGCAGTTCACCCTCTACGGCGATGCCAGCCGGGGGCGCCGCCCATCCTTCATTCGGGCCGCGGCGCCTGCCCACGCGGAGGTGCTGTGCGAGGAGTTTGTCGCACGGCTGAGCGCCCTGGGCGTCCCTTTCGCCACGGGCCGGTTTCGGGCCAAGATGGTCGTGGAGATCCATAACGACGGCCCGGTGACGCTCATCCTGGACTCTGATGGCTGAAGTGCCCCGCCTGATGGTAGTCCGACACGGGTGCCACGACTGGTTGGAGCCGCCCATCAACCGCTTTGCCGGGCGGCTCCCTGGGGTGCACCTGAACGCATCCGGCCGCGCTGAGGCCGAGGCCCTCGCATGCTACCTGGAGGGAGCACCACCGGACCGGATCGTGTCCAGCCCACTGGACCGCACCATGGAGACAGCGGCGATAATCGGCGAACGCGTTGGCCGGTCCGTCTCCGCGGACGACAGGCTCCTCGAGGCCGGGCTCGGGCCTTGGGAGGGCATGCTGGTCCCTGAGGTGATCGCCCACCATCCCGCCGAGTGGGAAACCTGGCGGACCTCGCCTTCCCAGATGGCAGTGCCGGGCATCGAGCCGGTGGAGGCGATCGCGCATCGAATGGCCGAGTGCGCTCGCGAGTGGATAGGGCATGGGGGGGTAACCATGCTCGTTTCCCACCAGGACCCAATCCTGGTATTGGTATGCCGTCTGCTCGACCTGCCCCTGGATACCATGCGCCGGATGGATATCTCGCCAGCGTCGCTGACCGTATTCGAGTTCGTGGATGGAACTCCGGTGCTGCTGGTGCTCAACGGGGTGGCGCCCCTGCGCCCCCCTAGGCCAGGAAGGCAGTGAGCAGCCGCTGCTCGAGCTCGCGGCTGACCTCGGAGAGGTCCTTCACCGTATCCACGGACCGCCAGTAGGCCTCGGACTTGTAGGCACCCAGGCGGCGCTGCCCGGCCAGCTCCGGGAACGTTGTCCGCTCGTGGTCTCCGATCTCCGGAAGCAACGGCATCACCTCACGGGAAAGCACGTATACACCGGCGTTGATCCAATAGGGCAGCGTGGGTTTCTCGTGGAACGCGACCACCCGACCGTCCGCGGCTACTTCCACCAGCCCGTAGGTGCTGACGTAGGGCGTGAGCACCACCGTGGCAAGGTTCTCGCCCTCGCGGTGATGGGCCAGCACGGGTTCGAGCCGTAGATTCGTTATGATGTCACCGTTCGTTGCCAGCACAACCTGCTCGGGCGCGCGGAGCCTCCCGAACGCGCTGCGGATGGCGCCGCCGCGCCCGAGAGGCGAACTCTCAACGGCATAGTCAATCCGCATACCCCACTTGGCGCCGTCGCCGAAGTAGTCCATGATCACCTCGTGCCGATACCCGCACGCCACCACAACCTCGGAAACGCCCTGGGTCTGCAGCCAGTGCATCTGGTAGGCCAGGATCGGGACGCCCAGGACCTCGACCATGGGCTTGGGCCGATCCTCCGTGTAGGGGCGTAGCCGCTCCCCTCGTCCGCCGGCCAAGATGATTGCCTGCACCACTGGAGCCTCCCTTCAAGACAGCTGGGGTTTCTGACGGAGAAGTTCGCCCCGGCGGATGCGGCTTCCTGGAAGTGCGGAATCTCGCAGCGCCATCGCGGTTTGACAGCGGAGGCCGCCCAACAGTAGAATGGCCGCAAGTTTCAGGCTCATGCGGTACCGGCTGGGAAGGGAAGAGTAGGACCCGGTCCTTTCAGAGAGGGGAGGCCCCGCTTCGGCGGGCTGTGAGCATCCCCAGGCGTCCCGGGTACCGAACGACACCCCTGAGCCGACGGGCTCGACCGCGCGCAGGCGCGGTGGGCGCCGTCCGGGTTCGCCCGTTAAAGCGAAGAGGGTCCGATCGGTTGAGTCGCGCCGGCCGGAAACCAGGGTGGCACCGCGGGAAGGCATGACGCTCCCGTCCCTGAGGGACGGGAGCGTTGCTCTTGGCAAGGGAAAGGAGGTGCGGCACGATGCCCACATTCCAAGCACCGCGCGGCATGCGCGACATCCTCCCGGGTGAGGTGGAGCGCTGGCAGGCGTTGGAGGCAGAGATCCACGACCTGGCTGCCCGCTATGGGTTCCGCGAGATCCGCACGCCGGTAGTCGAGCACACGGAGGTGTTTCAGCGCACGGTGGGCGAGACCACCGACCTCGTCGAGAAAGAGATGTACACGTTCTCGGATCGCGGGGGCCGCTTGCTCAGCCTGCGTCCCGAGGGCACCGCAGCCGTGATGCGCGCCTTCCTGGAGCACGGGCTCGCGCGGCAGCCGCAGCCGGTGAAGCTCTACTACATCGCGCCGATGTTTCGCTACGACCGGCCCCAGCGCGGCCGCTACAGGCAGCACACGCAGTTCGGGGCCGAGATCATAGGCAGCCCTGATCCGTCGGCCGATGCCGAGGTGCTGGCGCTGCCGGTACGCCTGCTACAGCAGGTGGGCCTGACAGAGGTGGAGGTCCGCCTCAACAGCGTGGGCGACGCGGCCTGCCGCCCACTGTACCTGGCCGCGCTGCGCGACTACTTCAGGCCCCACGTCGCCGACCTTTGCGTGGACTGCCAACGCCGGTACGAGGAGCACCCGCTGCGGATTCTCGACTGCAAGCGTGAGGGTTGTCATCGAATCGCGCGCGGCGCTCCGCCGGTCTTCGGATACCTCTGTGACGAGTGCGCGGCTCACTTCGAGGGCGTTCGGGCACAGTTCGACATGCTGGGGATTCGGTACTCGATCGATCCGTTTATCGTGAGGGGACTGGACTACTACACGCGCACGGCGGCGGAGGTATACTCCGGCCGCTTGGGTGCTCAGAACGCCATGTTTGGGGGCGGACGCTACGACGGGCTGGCCGAGCAACTGGGAGGCCCGCCCACCCCAGGCGTGGGTTTCGGTTTCGGCCTGGACCGGCTGCTGCTGGTGGGCGAGCAGGAAGGGCTGGCCAGGCCCCTGGACCGTGGGATTGAGGTAATGGTTGTGACGATCGGTCCGACCGCCCGGTCGGAGGGCTTCCGTCTGGCCGACGAGCTGCGTCAGGCCGGCATCCGGACCGATGGCGATCTGCTGGTTCGCTCGGTGGCTGCCCAGATGAAGCACGCCGACCGCCTGGGCGCGCGGCTCGCCCTCGTCCTGGGCGACGACGAGCTGGCCGCGGGCACGGTCACGCTGCGCGAGATGGCCTCCGGGGAGCAGACTACGATCGCGCGCGCAGGCATTGCACCGGCGCTTTTGGATCGGCTGCGGAGGCAGGAACCAACCAACGAAGGGCAGGGACGGTGAAGGCGATGAAGGGGATGCGCACGCACTCCTGCGGTGAGCTGCGCGGCGCCCACGCGGGCCAGGAAGTCCGTCTCGCGGGATGGGTGCATCGCCGGCGGGATCTGGGTGGGGTCGTCTTTCTAGACCTGCGCGACCGCGAAGGGTTAACGCAGGTGGTCGTCAACCCCGGCGATGTGGCCCCTGCCAGTGCAGCGGCCGCGGGCGAAGTGAGGGCGGAGTTCGTGGTGGCGGCGAGCGGTCAGGTGGCGCGGCGCCCGGAAGGAACGGTGAACCCGCGCCTGGCCACCGGAGAGATCGAGGTCCGGGCTGGGACGCTGAGGATTCTGTCTTCCTCGACAACGCCGCCGTTTGCGCCGGGCGATGAGGCTACGGTGGATGAGGCCCTGCGGCTGCGCTACCGGTATCTCGACCTACGCCGCCCGCGCATGTACCGCAACCTTTTGCTGCGCCATCGGAGCGCGATGGCGATCCGCGAGTCGCTCGACCGCCAGGGGTTCCTGGAGGTCGAGACGCCGATGCTGATCCGCAGCACGCCGGAAGGGGCTAGGGACTTCCTCGTGCCGAGCCGGGTTCAGCCGGGGAAGTTCTACGCGCTCCCGCAGTCCCCTCAGCTCTTCAAGCAGTTGCTCATGGTGGGCGGCATAGACCAGTACTTCCAGATCACGAGGTGTTTTCGCGACGAGGACCTGCGCGCCGACCGCCAGCCGGAGTTCACGCAGATAGACATCGAGATGAGCTTTGTGGATCAAGATGAGATCCTGGCGGTAACCGAGGAGATGCTCCACCACGTCTGGGCCAGGGTGCTGGGCGCCGATATCCAGCGTCCGTTCCCCAGGGTGTCGTACGCTGAGGCCATGCTGCGCTTCGGATCCGACAAGCCCGATCTGCGGGTATCGTTGGAGATCGTGGACCTGACCGACCTGGCAGGCGAGTGCGGGGTGGTCAGGTTCCAGGAGGCGGTGGGTTCGGGAGGAGTGCTGCGGGCTCTGCGTGTCCCTGGGCAGGCCGCGGCCAGCCGTCGCGACCTGGACGACCTGACCGCCGTAGCCCGATCTGCCGGCGCCGAAGGCCTGGCCTCAGTGGCGTTGACCTCCTCGGGTCCCAAAGGGCCGCTGGCCAAGCACCTGCCCAGGGGCGTGCTCGATGCCGTCACCGCCCGCACAGGGGCGCGGGAGGGGGACCTCATCCTGTTTTCCGCCGGGCCCGCGGCCGTGGCAGCGGCTGCGCTGGGACGGCTGCGGCTTGAGGTGGCCGATCGGTGGGGGCTGCGCGAGAACGGAAATGCCCTAAGGTTCGTCTGGGTGACGGAGTTTCCCCTGGTGGAGTTTGATCCTTCCCAGGGGCGGTACGCCGCGGTCCACCATCCATTTACTGCGCCGATGGAAGAGGATAAGCCCCTGCTGGAGGCGTCGCCCGACCGGGTGCGGGCGAGGGCTCACGATCTCGTGCTGAACGGGGTGGAGTTGGGTGGAGGGAGCATACGCATCAATGAGCACCAGATGCAGGAGCAGGTGTTCCGGCTGCTTGGGATCTCCCTTGAGCAGGCGCAGGAGCGGTTTGGCTTCCTGCTGGACGCCCTTCGGTTTGGCGCGCCGCCCCACGGCGGGATAGCGCTGGGTCTTGACCGACTGGTGATGCTCCTGGCCGGGGAGGCGACGATCCGCGAGGTGATCGCCTTTCCCAAGACGGCGAGCGCAACGGACCTGATGATCGGGGCGCCGTCGCCGGTGGATCCCGACCTGCTGCGCGAGGTTCACATTGCGGTTGCCGAGGTTTGAGTAAACTCCAGGGTAGCAGTTGAGGGAGTACTGAGCTTGGAAGCAGAAAGACCTCACGACTTCTCTAGGCGGAGAAAGGGGTGAGGTCTTTCCGTGGTGCA
>JASEHJ010000048.1 GCA_030018905.1 bacterium
GCCGCGATCGCCTCCCCCCAGAACAGAGCAGCCAGCGCCCCGCCCGCCAGCCACGGCCCGAACGGTATGGCATCCTTGCGCCCCCGCAGGCGGAGCGCCAGCAACCCGATACCCACCACTCCCCCGGCCATGAAACCGAGGAATAGGGCAACCGCTACGCCCGGCCATCCCAGGAACGCGCCGATGAGCGCTGCCAGCTTGATGTCGCCGACCCCCATCCCACCCCGGCTCAGGATTACGATCGCGGCTATGAGCGCGCCGGCGCCGGCTGTGGCCAGTAACGCGACCACTCCCCGGCCCTGGATGGCCGAGAGCAACAGACCCGCGGCTATGCCCGGGTAGGTGAGGCGGTCGAGGATGAGCTGGTGGTCAAGATCAATGAACGTGATCACAACCATCAGGAACGCGAACCCCAGGCCGGCCAGCCGCGGCAGAGGGCCGGTGAACGCGCTCCACACCGCCACCGCCAGGATGGCCATGAGAAGCTCAACGAGAGGGTAACGCGCGGAGATCCCCCCACCGCAGCTCCGGCAACGACCGCGCAGCAGCAGGTAGCTGAGCACCGGCACGTTGTCCTTCGCGCGGATCGGGGCCTGGCAGTGGGGACACCGCGACCCAGGGTAGACTATCGAAACCTCAAGGGGCAGTCGGTGGATCACAACGTTGGCGAAGCTCCCCAGGATCGCCCCGAAGGCAGCCACCACGGCGGCCTCAACACCGCCCATTCCCGCCGCACCGAGCCCCCAGGAGCTCATGCGCGCGCTCCGGCGCCCATCCGGCCCGTGCCCCCGCGGGGCAGGAATCCGCGACACGGCGCCGAATATGGACATAATTGGGAAAGCCGCCGCCGCGCCCTGACGGCGCGGCGGCCTCGGGATGGGGGGCACACGCGATGGCTCGTGGAGCCTGGATGATCGTGACCGCTGTCATCGTTGGACTGGCCCTGCCGGTCGTGGCCCAACAGCCGGCGGCGGCACCGCCCGTGCTCATAGTTCCCGGGCAGAGCATCGCCGGTGTTGCGCTGGGACGCACGGTGTCGGCAACCCTCGGCCGCCTCGGCCAGCCCACCGAGATGCGGTCCATCCGCGACGGCGCGCTCTACACGTTCCCGCGCTACGGACTCAACATGTACGCCGCGGATGGCGCGGTCCGTGCGATCTCTACCACCAACAGCCTGCTGCGCACCGCCGAAGGCATCGCGTTGGGATCTAGCGTGGCCGAGGTGCGGCGCGTCTTTGGCGCGCAGTTCTCGGACGCCGTGGTCGAGGGCCTGCTGGGCATCGCCTACGACCAGCACGGTATCGCCTTTGGCCTGGACGGCGTGGTGGTTTCGGTCATCATCGTCTACCCGCCGCGCACTGCTGCCGCGCAGCCGACCGCGGCCGCGGCACTGGCCCCCCCGCCGGCGCAGATAGATCTGGCGCTCGCCTCTCTGCCACGCGTCGAGAACCTCAAGCCGTTCTCTCCTGAGACCCAGTACATGTCCGTAGCAGGCTTCCTCCGATACGTCGTGTACCATCAGACCGGTCTGTGGCTGACCCAGAACGAAGCCTCCCGGATGCTCCAGGAGCAGCTCCGGACGCGGCTGTAGAACCCGCATCATAGCAGCTTAGTCTCTGGCTGTGCTGCGCCCTCGGCACGTAGTACCATGTCGCCCCCAAGCATCCGTGCCTGGTCGCGGGCCCGGCGCACCGACTGCAGCAGCTCTCGGGCAGTACTGCCGTGGTCCGGGTGGCTGCCTACGCCGACCGACGCCCTCAGCGAGCGCCAGTCGGCCACCGGAGCGTCCTGCGGCACGGGCAACTTGCCCACCGCCAGCCGCAGGCGTTCGGCCACGGCGGTGGCGGGCTCCAGCAGCGTTTCCGGCATCGCGATGCTGAACTCGGTCTCATCCGTTCGCGCCTTGATGTCCACGTCGCGGGTCAACGCCCGAAGCGCGTCAGCGGCCGACCTCAGCGTGGCGTCGGCTCCAACTGCGCCGTACCGGTCGCGCAGTTCGTCGAAGTCGTCAATGTCCACCACCACCAGCGAGAACGCCCGGTGATACCTAGCCGCACGCTTCATCTCCACCGCAAGGTGCTCGTCGAAGTACCGGCTGGTGAAGAAGTCGGTCACCTCATCCTGCACCGCCTCATCCACCAGTGCCCGCTGCAGGTCCTGCATCTCCTTCTGTTGTGCCGCGGTCCGCTCCTCGGCCAGGTGGTTGAAGAACGTCACGAACTCCACGACCGTGAAATCAGTAGCCCCGGCCAGGCTCCGATAGAGAAGGAGCAGGTTCTCACCGTCGGGCACCAGCTGCTCGCACAGATCCTGGGTGAGTTCGCGAAAGACCACAAACCCCTGTACCACCTCCGCGGCGCCGAAGCCCATGCTGAAACGCAACGCTGCCTCGCGGTGCACGAACTCGCGCAGCCGGGCAGGATCGTCTGAGTCAAGATAGGAAACCAGCTCGGCCAGGTAGGCACGGCCCAACCGGCGCAGTTCCTCGAGCGGTCGGTAGACGTAGGCCGACGGACGCATGCGGGAGAGAGCGGATGCCCACGCAGTGGCAATGCGGTCCTGTTCGCTGTCGAGCAGGCTGGACAGGTGCCGCGTCACCGTGGAACCCTCTGACAGCGCGGCTTCTACGGCTGCGCCCCGACCTCTCGGCGGAGAATGAACGTGTTGGCCGCCAGCGTGACCTTAAGCCTCGGCAGCTCCCCGGGACTCACCGCCACCTGAGTCAGGACGATGAACCTGGGGAAGTCCTCCAGCCTGCCCATGTAGGCCATCAGGTCGGCGTATGTGCCGTCAAACGCCAGGTCCAGCCTGAAGAGCTGGTAGCGAGACGGGACCGCCGGCGCGGCCGGTTTCTTCCCGGGCGCGGCCGCTGCGCCGGCCGCTTCACCGGCTGGTCCGGCCTGGGTGGGCCCCGGTCGCAGCAGGCTCAGCTTGATTCCCAGCTCAGAGGCCACGCTCTGAAGCTGGCGGATCAGGCGCGGAATCCCACGCTCGGGAGGCAGCTTGGCCTCGATAAGCCGGATGCGTTCGGCCAGGGCATTGTACTCGCGCTCCTTGGCCTCGCGGGTCTCGACCAGGGTCTTCAGCCGCGCAACCTCGGTGAGGCGGGCGTCCCGTTCCCTGACCAGATCGGCATAGCGCGCCGCCGCCGGAGTGTAGACAAACAGGTAGAAGACCGTGGACACGGCGGCCAGCAGCACGAGGACCAGCATCATCCGCTCGCGCGGGCTCAACCCTCTCACTGGCGATCACCTCCAGATGCCTGAGGCCGGTCAATGCGCGCGGTCACCTGGAACCGAACGACGTCCCTGGGCCCAATGCGCTCAAGCTGTACCACGGTGAGATCAACCTCCCGGAACAGCCGCCCGGTGCCAAGATTGTCCATCAGTTGCGCCACGGCGTAGTAGGTCATAGCCATCCCCTCAATGTTGAGAGAGGAGGGCTCGGGCACGCTCAGCGAGGTCACCCAGACGTCCTTGGGGATCAGCAGTCGGAACTCGTTTAGGATAGAAGCGGCGGGAAGCTGCTGCTTCAGCAGGTCCACAATGACCGCCTCTTTATCGCGCATCGCCTTGATCTGCCGGTCGAGTTCGAGCACGCGATCCACTTGTGGCTGGAGCTCGGCGATCTCCCTGTTGGCGGCGGCCACATCCTCCGCCACTCCGGCATTGCGTTGATTCAGCCAGACCGTGGTCAGAACCAGCACCACGGCCACTGCCAGGGGCAGACCGATCTCAAGAACCCGCCGACTCGGCAGGCGGCGACGGGGTGCGCGCGGCAGCAGGTTGATGCGGATCAACTGACATCACCTCCCCGCATGGCGAGTCCTACAGCGACGGCCATCGTGGGCCCGACGGCCGCGAGCCGATCGGCCGGGTGCGTCTGGGGGTTCACCTTGATTTGCGCGAACGGGGCAACTACCGAGGTGGCCAGACCGAGTTCCGACGCGATCGTGCGGTCGAGGTTCCGGAGCCGGGCCAGCCCTCCGGCCAGCAGGACCTGGTTTACCACGACGGAACGGGACCGGGTCTGGTAGTAATCCAACGACCGGCGAATCTCGGTAACCAGATCGCCGATGTGGGGCGCGACCACATCGTAGAGGCGCTCCGCCGTGTGGTCGGCGGCCGCGCCTTCCTCCAGGACCTCGCCCTTCTCCTCTACCAGGCTCCGCGCGGTCGCCTCGTCCACGTCCATCGCCTCCCGGACGGCGTTGAGCAGAACCGCTCCGCCGATCGGGATGTTCCGGGTGAACCGCAGGCGCGCCCCCTCAGTGATAAGGATGTCCGAGGCTTCGGAACCAAAGTCCACGATGGCAATGGTCTGCGCCTCGGGCGTCGAGGGGCCCACCGCGGACCGCAGCAGGGCAAACGACTCAACATCAAGGATCCGAACCTGCAACCTGGCCGCATCGGCCACGGCGACGATCTTGTCCACGACGTCCTGCCGGGCCGCCACCACGATCACGTCCAGCATCTTGCGGCCGTCCTCGGTTGCCTCTCCCAGCACCTGGAAGTCCATGTAGACTTCCTTGATGTTGTACGGGAGGTAGCGCTCGGCCTCGTAGCGAACCGCCGCGGCCAGCTCGGCCTTGGTCATGGGCGGCACGCGTACCTCGCGGACTGTGACGACCTGCCCGCCCACCCCCATGACCACCCGATCCGTCTTGATCCCGGTGCGATCCAGCAGCGCCCGGACGTGGCTGCCCAGCTCCTCGGGCGCCATCGGCACGCCGTCGCGCATCGCCGCCGGCGGACCCGGCGCCGAGCCCATTCGTACCAGGCGGAACCCGGTACGGTAGGAACCGGCGAGCTCGACAACCTTGAGCGCGTCGCTGCCGATGTCAATGCCTACGTACGTTTGCGGTGCTGAAGAAAGAAAGCCCATCGGCGTCTCGCCCACCCTCCCAGCGCTGCATGACCGGCCGATCCGGCGCCGGATCGCGCGCGCGACCTATTCCTGTTTCATTCGGCCTCCATGGCGGAAACCCTGCTCCGCTCCGAGCGGAGGCCTACGGACATGCGTCCAGGATCTCAGCCCGCCCCATCACTTCGGCGCGGACCCAGCGCTCCTGACCGCTGGGGGTCAGCAGGCAGACGCCCCCGGCGTTGCTGTTGCCCATCGGGCTGACCGTCATGACATCCGAGCCGAACGTGGTCCGGACCAGGTCCACGCGGGCCGGCATCCGGCGAGAAACAGTGTCCGCGGTATCCTCCTTGATCACAGGGGCGGACGACCAGGCCAGGCCGTCCAGGCACTGGTTGCCTCCCCCTGCCGGCGCCGGGGTTACGGTTCCCTCATAACGGTAGATGCTGTACGTCTCGCCGGCGGGATCAAAGACGAACCGGTAGCAGTTCCGTTCGGTCCTGGCCCTCTGTTCAACCATGCGCATGTCGGAGAGCAGTTTCCGCGCCGTCCCGACAAGCCGTCGGTTGGTGGTCATGCTCATCCCGCCGAACACCAAAGCAAGCACCAGCCCGGCTATCGCGAGCGTCACGACGGCTTCAACGAGGGAAAACCCGCGGCGGCCGGTCACGGTCTGACCATCTCCTCCCACTGCGGCTTGTCGTACAGGACGTCGGGCGTGATAATCGGCCAGCGTGGAGCAGTGTAGCCGGGAGTCACCGGGAAGAACGGCGGCGAGACGTTGGAGCGCAGGCGCCAGTCGTAGGTCATCGCGCGGCCGTAGCCGCTGATGGGATCGAAGCCACCGAACTCGCCGTAGGTCTGCTGCACGGTCCCGCCCAGGAACGAGATCGTCCCCTTGTCAGGCAGGGTGTTCCATCCGCGCACCCAGAACTTGCCGGACGGTGACAGCACTGCCGCGTCCACGTAGAGGTTGCTGGGCGCCAGGGTGCCCTCGATCGTCACGTTGCCGCCGCGGGACCACAGCCCCAACACATTTTCGGGGTTGTCACCCGGACCGGCCGGCGGCCGCTGGTAGACCAGGTGGTCGGTTATGCGGATCTCGCCCAAGGCGGCGATCGTCAGACGGGATCCCTGCTGCACGACCCCGTACAGTCCTTGCCCGACCACGCTCGCGGTCACGTTCCCGTCCAGATAGATGACGCCGTTGAGCCTTACCCCGTTGTAGGTCGTGGTGTACTCCCACAACGGGCCCCAGTAGGTGGTCACCGTGGCGGCAGCCGGATTCAGCACGATCTTTATATCGGGCCCGGGCTGAGTGGGGGTCGCCACCGATGCTCCTGGCACACGCACATAGATCACCTGCAGGCCGCCCTCTACCGCCAGGACGAGCCGGGAGGCGTCGCCCCTGATGTAGATGCCCCCGCAGCCCGTAGACGCGCACCGCTGGTCCATGATGTAGGTTCCCTGCGGAACCACACCGCTGGAGTCGGGTAGGTCGCTGGTACCGAGGCGGATCTCATCGCGTGCCGGGTCTGCTCCTGACGGGCTCAAACCGACCGCGGCCCGCGCCGGGTTGCTGCTCAGATCAGGCGTCGGGATGAGATCGGCGCTGCGAGTGATCTGCCTTCCGCGGGGGACATCGTACGGCGGGTTGCTCTCGGCCGGCAGAAAGAAGGGCGAGCCGTTGTTGCCGAACCGCACCGCGTTGTCTGACTGACTGACCGAATCCAGGAACGTTGGGCTGCCCCATATCTGCAGGTACCGGTTCATGTGCACCGGGCCGGGGAACGTCGTGGTGTCGAACATCCAGACATCACTGGCTTCGAACACCAGGAGCGCCTTATTGGAGTAGGCGGCCCGCTCGATGAGTACGGGAAACCCCTGGCCGCTGCCCGCGGGATTGCCCTCCAGCCACCTGGGGCACGCGTCGGCACCGGGGCTCCGAAGGCATACCGTACGGGTGGCGTTCCGGGACGTCCCGGTGGAGACGATCGTGTAGTCGAACCACATCTCGTACCGCTCAGGGGTCGCGCCGGTTGTGGTGCAGTCGGGGGCACGGCCGGACTGGCGGACGAGGATGCGCGCGTAGAAAGCGCCGATCGCATCTCCAGTGCCCTGCTCGGTCATGAGGATGGGGCTGCCCCGCGTTCCGATCTCGAGCGCTGCCAGGGGACCGTCGTCGGTCCAGGCCGATCCGCCGCCCGGAACGGCGTAGGTCGTAATGACCTCCCGGTTCCTTGCCTGGTCGGTGCAGACAGCACGGACAGCGGTCCCGGTCGCACGCGCCTCAACCTCATTGCGCAGATCAATCTCGATGCGACGGCGCAGCTCTGCCAGGGCCCGGTAGGCGCCCGCTTCGGCCACCGCCAGGGCCTGGGCGCCCCGCAACTGATCGAACGAAAGCACAGTCTCGCCCATCGTCGCCACGGTGAGCCCGGCCACGGCCAAGGTCAAGATGAATATGGCCAGCATGACAGTGAGCAGGGCCACACCTAGTTCAGCGTGATACGCTGAAGATCTCCTGGCCAGCGGTCGCATCATAGACGGTCACTCCTCTCGATCATGGCGAGCCATGAGCTCACCGCGGCCTAGGGGGCGGCGTCGGGGAGGGCGTAGGCGTCCACGTCCTGGTCGGCGTCGGCGCCGGGGTTGGCGTCGGCACCGGCGTGGGCGTCCACGTCCGGGTTGGGGTCGGCACCGGTGTGGGCGTCCACGTCCGGGTTGGGGTCGGTGCCGGCGTGGGAGTCCATGTTCGCGTCGGCGTCGGCGCCGGCGTCGGCCCCGGGGATGGAACAACCTGGCCAGGTGTGGGCCGCCAAGGGACCGTGCCGGTCACCGTAGGTCCGGGAGTCGCCAGGCCGCCTGCGTAGTTGCGCAGCTGCACGTTGCCCGACACCACGCGCTGCCGCATCCGGGCGCCGGTCGCCTTGGTAACCTCGATTTCCGCCGCCAGACGAACGACCGCGGCTGGGCTGCCGCCGGCACCGCACGCGCCCGAGGCGTCACAGTAGGAGAACCTTACGTCCGAGACGTGCCCTGCCAGGGGCTCGGCTCCGGCCAGCGATGGGCAAGTGCCGCTCGTTGTCAGGATCGTCCGGTCGAACGTATTGCTGGGGGCACCGCTGTGGCCGAAGCGAACGGTGTAGGTGCATCCCGGGTGCAGAGGATTGTCGCCGCCTATCTCGATGTCAACCTGCGAGGTAGCGGCTGCGACCAGGCGCCGCGCCCACCGGGCCTCCGCAACCAGCCTGTCGAGCGCCACGCGCGCGTTCTGCTGGACGTCCAGGAAGTCCTCGCCCATCCCAAACGACCGCACCGCGTTGACCACCAGACCGTAGATGGCCACCAGCGCGATCACCAGGACGCCCAGCGCCACCAAGATCTCCAGCAACGAGAGGCCACGCGCGTCCCGCGGGAACTGGGCAAGCCGGCGAAGCGCTGCTCGGATCCGGCTGGTCACTGTCTGCTCCTCCTGCTCCTAGGGGCGCCTGTACATGTCGCGCACCACGGCCGAACTCACTTGGGCCAGGGTCTGCCCGCGAAACTCCACCTTGATCGTAACCCACTTCAGCGCGTTCGGATGGCTGTAATCGTTGATCCAGGCAGGTTGGGGAAGGCTCAGATCCACCTGGTTCACCAGCACCTGAAAGGCGTAGTTGCTGTAAGGCGCCCCGAAGTTCGTCAGGGGCTGGGGCGCGATGGCATCGAAGTTGGCGGTCCACCCGGCGGAGGAACTCTGCGACTCCGGCCGGGACCTAACCTCCTCCAGCACCCGCACCGCAAGGGCACTGGCCACAGTCTTGTTGCCGCCCTGGTTCGTTACCTGAATCAAGATGAGAAACGCGCGCGTGATTAACAAAATGGACATGGCCAGGATCGTCAGGGCGACGATCACTTCTATGAGCGTGAAGCCGCGCCCTCGCGTGCGCATGGCAACCACCCCAGAACCTTACCTTACTAGACTAGCCGCCCCGGACGCACATCACGAAGATGGCCGAGGAGCACCACCGCAGCGCCGGGCTGATTGCGTGAACGAAGAGCCCGGGCAAAGGGGCCCGGAGAATCCCCTTGAAGACTATCGGCACAAGGCCGGCCTCTTTGAGCCTACGGATCCACTCCAGCCGGCCAAACCGGTGGATGTGGGTCGGGTCGCGGTCAATGAGGCCAAACACCCATCCGGCCGGCGAGTCGTAAACCGGAACCGCAACCGCCAGCAGCCCGGCAGGAGCCATCAGTTCGTGCAACCGTCTGAGCGCCGCGTCCAGGTCAGGGATGTGCTCCAGCACATCGAAGCAGGTCACCACGTCGTAGGTCCGGCCGGGACGGAATGCCTGGAGCGCGCACTGCTGAATCGGCACGCCCGGCACCAGCTCCCGCGCCAGGCGCGTAGCATAGGCAGAGATGTCCACGCCCTCGCACTCGTAGTGCTGCTGCGCCGCCCGCAGGAATCGGCCGAAGGCAGACCCCACGTCCAGCAGCGACCCGGCCGGATGGAGCCGCCGGATCTCGCGCAGGTATCCGGCGATCTTGTGGGGAGGGTTGAACCAGTCGTAGCGGCCCGCGTAGTTCGAGATCCCGGTGAAGTAGTCCTGACCAAACGTACTCTCGTCGAAGACCGGCAGCATCGCCGCACGGTCATCCACGGCAGCACGGATGCCCGGATCGAGTGCTCCCTGGTGGGACATAGAGCCTCCTTATGCTCCCTGTGCCCAACTTACCACATCTGCAGTCCGTGGGAGTCACCACCCTAAGGCGCTAACCCAGTATACACCCAGCCCGTTGACCACGACGCCGGCGGCCAGTAGCGCCCAGTCAACCGCCCGCACGCGGCCGCAAAGCGCACTCGCCAGCAGCACCAGCACCGGCACCCACCAGTCCAGGCTGTACCGGTACCCGTACTGCACCCAGCCCACGGAGAAGAAGAACAGCATCGGTACCAGCATGCTGAGGATCACAGCGGCCCAGGGGAACCATGTCCCGCGGTCTGCTCGTGTGAACAGCAGCCGCACGACGACCGGGCTTGTGATCCAGAGGGCCATCCCCCAGGGCGAGGGCCGCAGGTACGGTGGGTTGGGAATCAGGTCCGGCAGGCGCAGGAACATGGCGGCGAGGTGCTCGGGCACGAAGCGGACGTTGAAGAACCCCCAGCGGGCCGCTGCCTCCGCGTTTACCGAGGCCATTGAGAGCAGCCCGTATCCCGATTGCAGGGGATCGCCGAAGCGCAGCGCGTTGTAGGCCAGGTAGACTGCCATGCCCACGGCGCTGGACAGGGTGAATGGCACCAATGCCCGAAGCGTCCGGTGGCGGAGCCAGAGGAGCACTGCCACCGCAGGCACCGCCGGCAGCACGCTCAGGCGGGTCAGCCAGGCAGCGGCCAGCACCGCCCCCACCACCACTGGCCGGGCCCCGCCGGCCAGCTCCCAGACCAGGACTGCCATCGCCAGGACCACCACCACCTGGGCGAAGAACCAGGTGGTACCGATTGCCGTCGCCGGCCACAGCACGCTGCCGAATGCAAGCGCCGCCGCGCAGAACAGACGCACCGCCGCCGGGAAGCCCATCCTGCGCAGCGCTGCCGCCAGCACCGCCGCTGCCGCCGCGGCCAGGGCCTGCCCGACCCGGCCCTGGTCAGCACCTTCGCCCGCCAGGGCCACCACGGGCATCAACAGGACGGCCGGAACCGGCGGGAACGGCGCGTACACCCAGCCTCCAATGCGGATGATGTCGTGGTAGTGCGCCGGTAGCCCCACTAAGTTCACCCGGCCCTGCAGAAACGCCGACGCCATGTACACATAGTGACGGTACGCCGCGTTCGTGCGAGGCGTCACCGCGACGTAGATCGCCAGCACCACCACGAAGACCAACACCGGTTCGAGCAGGGACCGCCTCATGGTACGATCCACCCAAGACGCCAGAAGATGACCCCCCAGGCGTTCACAATGATGCCGGCAACGATCAGGGCCTTGGCCAATAGCGACGGCTGTCCGCGCATGCCCCAGACGGTCAGCACTAACAACAGCGGGTAGAAATCGGTGGCAAACCGGTAGCCGAACTGGCTGATTCCCGTGGAACCGAACGACATCACAACCAGGCTCACCAGGCAGATCGAAATCCAGGCGGCCAGTGTCTCCACGCGCAGCGGCGCGCGCAGGGCGTAGACAAACGCGGGGGTCGTCACCCAGATCGCCAGCCCGGTCCAGGGCACGAGCGCGAACGGCGGGTGTGGCACGAACACCGGTCGGTCGAGAAACATGGTGTGTAGGTGCCTGGGGATGTACGACGCGTGGAACAGCCCGCGCGAAAACCACGGCTCGTCAAGGATCCCCGGCCGCACGGCGTTGGCCACATCGGCGACGGTGCCGAAGCGCAGGTAGTTGTAGACGCTGTTGAGCAGTACCGCGGCCGCGATCGGCGCGGTCAGCCGGATCAGGTAGCTCAGGTTAATGCGGCGCCAGGCCCTGAGGCTGCCCGGCCACCAGGAGGCACGCGTGGTGACCAGGAAGAACGGCAGCGTGAGCACGGTCGGCAGGTGCGACAGGTAGGCGACCGCAATTCCGGCCCCGACGATGATCGGCCGCCGAGCACCGAACGTCTCCACCAGCGAGAGGCTCAATCCTGCCACGGCCACTACGTGCGCGAAGTACCATGTGCTTCCCACGGCGCTTAGGAACCAGATGATCGTGCCGAAGGCGCCCATGACGCCGAACCAAAGATAGTCGCGCGGCCTCGGGGTCAGGCGGGATGCCAGCAGCACCATCAGCCCTGCGGCGAACGCGCCGGTCACCCAACTGGCCAGCGACTGGCTCGCCCGCAGCCCGTAGATGGCCACGTACGGCAGCAGGAGAATCGCCGGGCCCGGCGGCGGGATAACATAGAACCGGCCGTCGAATTGCGTCATCTCAAGGTAGCGTAGAGGGCGGTCGAGGTCGAGGCGGCCACTCAGGAAGGCGTCCGCGAGCACCACATAATGGTTGAAGGGCGTCTGATCGCTGTAGGAGAGCGCGAAGACTGAGAACGCCAGCACCGCCATCGCCGCCGCCCAGAACGCCGGTTGCTGGAGGACGGCCTTCAGCGGCATCGAGTCCGCGATGCGGGGATGAGCGTCCATGATGTCGAAGCGATCTTCGATGACCGCGGAGAATCCTCCCCCCGCCCGCGCCGCCGTAGCGTACGCCGACCGGGCCCACCGGCGCTGGTGGAACCTGGCCGCCTGCGCCCTGCTGCTGCGGTTTCTCATCATGCCCTACGGCGGCTTCCCGGTGGACATCGGAACGTTCAGGGCATGGGCGGTCGGCCTGGCCGAGAAAGGCCCTGCCGCGTTCTACGGCGCGGGGTTCGCCGACTACCTTCCGGGATACCTCTACGTCCTCTGGGTAATCGGTGAGATCAACCAGGTTGTCAGGCTCAGCGACCAGGCCTTCGTGTTCGCCCTCAAGCTGCCTGCGGCGATCTGCGACGTCACCGCAGCCTGGGTGGTCTTCGCCCTTGCGCGGCGGATGGGCTCAGGGTGGGCCCTGCCCCTGTCGGCATCGTACTTGTTCAACCCTGGGATCGTGTTCAACAGCGCGTACTGGGGACAGGCCGACGCGGTAGGCGCCCTCTTCGCCCTCTCCGGCGTCGCGCTGCTGGGCGTCGCGTCGCCGCTGCTCCCGGCGGTGCTGCTCACGGTCGCAGCCCTGATCAAGCCCCAGACCGCTCCGGCGATGATCCCGGCCGGTCTCTACCTGGTGCGGACGCTCGCGCGTCCGGTCCACGGCCCTCCCCGCTGGGATCTGCTGATGGGCGCGGCGGCCGTGGCCGCGGCTGCTCTGGTGCTCATCATCCTGCCCTTCGGCCTGAGCCCGCTCGGCTTGATCGGCGTCCTGCGCGTATCGCTGGGAGTCTATCCCTACAGCAGCGTCGTCGCCTTCAACTTCTGGGGGGCAGCGCAGGGATTCTGGGTCGGAGACGGGGTACGGTGGCTAGGGGTCCCGCTGTACCTGCTCGGAACGACCGCTGCAGCAGCCGCCCTGGTGGTTGTGGCAGTCGGCGCCTTGCGCCGCCCGACGCTTCGAGGGGCGGTGCTGGCCTGCTCGGTGGCGCTGCTGGCGACTTTCGTGTTCCCGACAAGGATACACGAGCGCTACCTGCTCCCGGCCATCCCGTTCTTTGCGGCGGCCGCGGCTGCCGACCGGCGGATGGTCGGGGTGTACGCGGTGCTCTCGGTGGTGTTCGCGTCCAACCTGCTTTTCGCGTACACGCGTCCGTATGTCCAAACCTTCGCGCTGCCGACCTGGCTGGAGTCAACGGTCTTCTCAACCGTCGGTACCCGCGCGCTCAGCGTGGCTGCGGTCCTGGCCTTCCTGGCCGCGCTGTGGATCCTCTTCACACAGGCCCGCGAACCTTCCACCTAAATCCACGACCCGAACCACATCAATCGCATCATCCGCTCGTTGCTCATCGGCACCGCCGACAGCACCGGGTAGTACGCCACGAACCACCCAACCGCCACGATGATGAAAAGCCACACGACCGTCCCTCCCACCCTGGCACGCACGCGCGCCATCACCGCGGCCAGGCCCATGATCAGGAACGGCAGCGCCGGCATGAAGTGGTAGAGGAACAGCGCCCGGCTGATAAAGGCGTACTGAAGGTACGAGATCGCAAACCCGGCCAGCAGGAAGGTCTCGGGCATCGAGCGCGTGCGCACGGCACGCCAGGCGACCAGGCAGAACGCCGGGAGGCTCGCCCACCAGACGATCGGGTTTCCTATCGCCAGGATGCCGCGCTGGATCTGCGGCGCGGCCTCGTAGTACTCGTACCAGATCGGCCTGATCAGCACCGGCCAGGACCACCAGTGCGACTGGTAGGGATGGGGCTCGGTGAGACTCGCGTGAAACTCGTACATAGAGACCTGGTGCGCGATCCACTCGCGCACCGTGTGCCCCAGCATGAAGTACGGGACGTAGGTCAGCAGGTAGACCGCCACCGGCACCAGGATGAACGCCGCCGCGATGTGGCGGATGTCCCCGCGCGGCAGCGCGATCCGGCCCCACCCGCGCAGCAGCGCAAGCGTCACCGGGATCGTCGAGAGGGGCACGACCGTGGTCCACTTGGTGGCGACCGCGCAGCCCGCGGCCGCGCCGGCAAGATAGAGCCAGCGCACCTCGCGGCCCGAGGGCTCCTCGGGACGGTCCAGGCGGCCACGCAGGTACAGCCAGAACGCGGCATAGGACCCGAACAGGAACAGGGTCAGGAAGATGTCGGGCTTGGCGATCCGGCTCTCGACAAAGATCAGCCCGTCGGTGGCGACCAGAAGCGCGCTGGCCGCGGCGATGAACCGGTCCCGGAACAGAATGGCGGCCAGGGCGTAGATCACTGCGACCAGGAGGGTGCCGGCGACCGCGCTGGCAACTCTCCAGCCGACCGCGCGATCTCCGGCCAGCCGGATTCCCGCGGCGATGATCAGCTTCGACAGCGGAGGGTGGGTGCGCTCCTCGGTCACCTCCACCCCAGAGAGGATCTGCTGCGCCGCCTTCGCATAGTAGATCTCGTCGAAGACCATGTGCGCAGGCGTCTGCAGGCGCGGCAGGCGCACAAGGGCCGCGAAAAGGACGATCCCGAGCAACAGCAACAGGGCCGCGCGGCGGGACTTCCGCGTCCCAGAGGCGTCAGCGGTGTGTTCCACGGTCCCTCCTCAGCCGGACCCCGAGCGAGCCCAGGTGGCGCCGGGCTTCTTCCAGCACCTCTGCGCCGGGCTCCTCCTGGCCATAGGCCGCCGACTCCACGAGGGCCGAGAGCCGGGCGACCTCGGGCATCGGGCCCGAGGCCTCGACCCTCTGCCGGAACTCGTCCACGGTCTCGGCGGGCGCGCGGCGCCATCCCCGGCGTGCGAGCATCGCGCACATCCGGCGGTAGATTTCACCGAGGCTCCCGCCGGGCATCTCGGAGACCGACCTCGATCCGAAAGCCCGCCAGGTTCCTGCCACCGCCAGCACGCCCGCGAGTGCGATCCCGGCCCACAGCGCGCCCCGCGCCAGGCCGGATGCCGCCTCCAGCGCGCGCGCCGCGGCCGGCTCCAGGTGCTGGCCGCCCGTTCGCCGGCC
>JASEHJ010000049.1 GCA_030018905.1 bacterium
CAGAGGTCCACGCAAACCCCGCAGCGATTGCAGTTGCTGAGCTCCACCACCGGGATCTTCATTTGCCCGCGGCCGCCGCCTCGACGAGAAACACGTACCGCCCTATGGAACCCGGGGCGGCCGGTGGCACAGCGCCTACGCCGGCGCCTCGGCCGCAGGTTCAGGCGGGATGACCGGCGCCTGACGCTGTAACCGGACCAGTAGGACCGCGGTCACCAGCACAACGGCGCCGCTGGCCAGTTGACCGGCGGTCAGCGGGCCAACCACCGCGGGCGCTTCGACGAAGAAGTCCACAGCGAACCGGGCCACCGCCTGCAGGAAGAGCGCCAGCACAAACAGGGCCCCGGAGGCGAGTTGCCGTCCCCGTTGAGCCCGCAGGATCGCCAGGATCGCCACCGATGCCAGCATCAGGTAGATCTGCGTCGGGTGCCGCCGCTCCAGGAACAGCTCGATGGCCCAGGGTACCCCAGTCGGCCTGCCTGCAAACAGGCCGTGCAGGAGCGCGCCGATCATGGCGACGCCGTAGCCCAGCACAAGCGCGGGCGCGAAGGCGTCCAGCAGGCCTGCACCCGAGATCTGCTTGCTCCGGACTGCTCCTCGGATCAGCAGCAGGGCCGCGGCCAGTGCCCCGTAGTAGACGAGCCCGCCGTCGCGCCAGATCGTGACCATCTTTACGGGCTCTACGATGAACTGGCCGAGGTTGGCGGCTATGTACCCTATGCGGCCGCCCACGATCCCGGCGATGATCGCGTAGAGCGCGAGGTCCAGCGTCCAGTTCGGGTCGACCCCGAGCCGCCGATGGGCGCTGCCGCGGGCCACGCTGATCGCCACCAGGAATGCCAGCAGCAGGAAGACACCAAAAGCCGAGATCGGGATGCCCCACAGATCGTACAGAATTGGCCGCACTCGTTCACCTCCGGGATTGCGCCTGCCGGCCCTCGCGCGCCATCACCAGCACCAGGAGCCCGGCGCCAACAACGATTGCCACATCGGCCAGGTTGAACACCGGCCAGATGTGCAGATCAAGGTAGTCTACCACATGCCCCAGCCGCGCGCGGTCGAGCAGATTGCCGCAGGCACCACCTGCCATCAGCGCGAAGCCACCGCCCGCGGCACGGGTCGTCAGCCAGCGGCTTCTATTGTAGAGAACCAGGAAGAACAGGGTCAAGGCGACGAGCGCTGCCGCAACCGGCGATATCCCGCTCAACAGGCCAAACGCCACGCCGGGATTCTGTACGTGGGTGAGGCTGAGCACTCCTGGGAGAACGGGAATGCTGGCCGAGGGAGGAAGAGCGCGGATGACAAGCGCCTTGACCCCCTGGTCGGCCGCGGCCACCAGCAGCGCGGCGCCGAAGAGCACAACCCAGGATTGGTGCCTGGCGCCCGCCCGGGATAGGCTCGCAGGCGTTACCGGGGGACCGCTCGTTCCTCGCGCTCCTTGCACCGGATGCAGAGCAGGGCGTAGGGCAGGGCGTGCAGGCGGTCGGGGTGGATGGGCTGTTCGCACACCTGGCAGATCCCGTAGGATCCTCCCTCGACGCGACCTAGAGCCTCCTCGACCTGGCGCAGCAGTTGATGCACGCTGTTCTCTATCGCGAGTCCCTTCTCGCGCTCGAAGGTGTCGCTCGCGACATCTACCAGGTCCTCGTCGTAGCTGCCGCCGGCGTCCAATCCGACCTGCTCAACCTCTGGCAGGCGCTCCTCGATCGCTTCCAACTCCTCGTTCAGGCGCACCCGCTCGGCCTCAAGAAAGCGGCGGAGATCCTCCACCTCTCGCCGGGTGAGGGGTCGGGCCGGCTTCTGCCTGGTGCTGCGTGATGCGCTGGGCCGCACCGGGCTCTTGCGCGCCCCGGCCTTTGCAGTCCGCCCCGGGTTCTTCTTCGGCCGGCCGGCAGGCTTTGTGGCCATTCGCCATCTCCCATCAACGCGCAGGGTGAAAACCGGCCATATCTTACCCGACCACCCTGATACTGGCAAGGGCACTGGCCGCCCTATGTGGCGCGAGCCACCGCCATCCGAATGCGCAGACCGTCCAGCCGGACCTCCCGAGCAGGCACGGTCGCCGGCGCTGCGTGTACGACCTCCTGCGTGAGGGTCTCGGCCCGAACGTACTGCCCGTGCGCTGCCAGCAGATCTTCGAGCTCCGGACCTCCTTCGAGATACAGGACGATCCGGTCACTGACCTCCAGGCCCTCTTCCTTGCGGAGCTGCTGGACGTGGTGCACCAGCTCGCGCGCCTGCCCTTCCCGCGCCAGATCCGGACCCACGGCGGTCTCAAGGATGACGACCTGGCCGCCGGCCGCCTCCGCCGCGTACCCCGGCGCCGTGTGCAATCTGACCTCCACCTCGTCCGGCTCCACGACCAGGGGCTCGCCTTCGACCTGGAGCGTGAGGCCGGCTCCAGAGGCCAGCGCCGCGGCCGCGGCCTCCGGCGGCAATGCCCGCAGGGCCGCGGCCACCGCCTGCACCCGGCCGCCGTGCTTGGGGCCCAACCGGTCGAACCGCGGCTTGACCTCGTGCCGCACATAGGCCGAAGCATCTTCCACGAAGCGGACCGCCTTGACGTTGAGTTCATCCGCCAGCAGCTCGATCAGATCAGGATGCTCAATCAGGTTCCGGTCGCGCGATGCGATCAGGACCGCGGAGAGCGGCTGGCGCACGCGGATCTTCGCGGCGCCGCGCGCCGCCCTCCCCAGGCTGACGAGACCGCGCACAACGGCCATCCCGGACTCCAGATCGGCGTCCAGGAGGGCCGCATCGGGCTCGGGGTAGTCGCACAGGTGCACGCTCTCGGGCGCGCCCGCCTCCACGGTGCGGATGAGGTTCTGGTGCATGGCCTCGGTGAGAAAGGGGACGAGCGGTGCCAGGGTCTGCGCCAGCGCGCGCAACACCGCGTACAGAGTGTGGTAGGCTGCGCGCTTGTCCGCGTCGTCCTCGCTCTTCCAGAACCGCCGGCGGCTGCGGCGCACGTACCAGGTGGACAGCTCCTCCACGAACGCCTCCGCAGCGCGGCACGCGCTCGCGGTATCGAAATCGTCCAGCCGCTCGCGCACCGTTGCCACCAGACGCGCCAGCCGTGAGAGGATCCAGCGGTCGAGCAAACCCGGCGGCGGAGGCGATTTCAGCATCGTGGCGAAGTCGAGGGTCTCCAGCGAAGCGTAGGTCACGAAGAAGGCATAGACGTTCCACAAGGGCAGGACGAACCGGCGGCGGACCTCACCGGCGGGCCCGTACCCAAAGTTGACGTTGGCGGCAGGGTTCTGCGCCGCAAACACCCACCGTGCGACGTCGGCGCCGATCCGGTCGGCGGCCTCCTCGAACGCGATGGCGTTGCCCCACGACTTGTGCATCTCGCGGCCGTCCTCGCCGCGGACCATGGCATGGCCCAGGCACACCTCGAAGGGCGGCCGGTTCTCGAGCACGGTGCTCATCACGAGCAGTGAGTAGAACCAGTTGCGGTACTGCCCGGGAAACGCCTCGGTGATGAAGTGGGCCGGGAACCAGTCGCGCCAGTACCGCTGATCGCCCACGTAGGAGACCCCACCGGTGTTGGGATCGGTGAGCGTTGAGAATGACACGATGCCGGCGTCCAGCCAGGGATTGCCCACGTCCGTGATGCGGGAGACGGTCTCCCCGCATGCGGCACATGCGATCCGCACCGCGTCCACCCAGGGCCGGTGCGGGGAGTGGCCCTCGAACGCCTCCCACCCCTCCACCGCCCGCGCGCGCAGCTCCTCGTGCGAACCGATGACCTCGAACTTGCCGCAGGCCCCACATTCGTAAATCGGCAGGGCCAGTCCGTAATAGCGTTTCTTGCTGATCATCCAGTCGTGCATGTTGCGCAGCCAGTCAATCTCGCGCTCCAACCCGAAGGAAGGGATCCAGCGGATCTGCCGTGTCACGTCCATCATGGCCTCGCGTACGGGATCCATGGCGATGAACCACTCATCTACCAGGCGGAATACCAGCTCGCTCCCGCAGCGCCAGCACACCGGATACCGGTGGGTGTAGGGCTCGACACGGTAGAGCAGTCCGCCCGCGCGCAGGTGGGCCTCGATCGGCCCGGCGACCTCGTAGACCGGCTTCCCCTCCAACCAGCCGTAGGGCCCTGCGAATACCCCGAACTCGTCCAGCGGAGCCAGGACCGGCAGACCGTGTTCCTTGCCCAGGGCGAAGTCCTCTGCGCCGCATCCCGGCGCAATGTGGACGATGCCGGTGCCTTCCTCGGCGCTGACCTCGCGCCAGGCGATCACCCGGTGCTCCACCCCTGCCTGCGCCGGCAGGTCGTCGAACGGGCCGCGGTAACGCCGGCCCACCAGGGCTGCCCCCGGCACCACCTCGACGGTTTCGTACGGGCCTGCGAGGATGCCCAGCGCTCCCTCGCAGAGGTAGTACTCCTCGTCCCCCTGCCTGACGCGCGCGTACGTCAGGTCGGGGTGGACCGCGGCGGCGACGTTGCTGGTGAGCGTCCAGGGCGTCGTGGTCCAGATGAGCAGCGACCGTCCGGGCTCGTCCACCAGCGGGAGCCTCACCGTCATCCCCGGATGCGTCAGCTCGCGGTAGCCTTCCGTCACGATCTCGTGTTCCGAGATCCCGGTGCTGCAGCGCGGACACCAGGGCATCACGTCATGGCCCTTGTGGATCATCCCGCGCTCCCAGCACCTCTTGAGGAAGTGCCAGATCGTGTAGTTGTTGTCGTCCGACAGCGTGTGATAGGAGTGGTCCCAGTCCGCCCAGTGGCCCAGCCGCAGGGACTGCTGGGTGATCATGTCGGCAAAGCGGTGCACGCGGGCCTTGCACTGCTCGACGAACGGAGCGATTCCGTAGACCTCGATGTCGCGCTTGGAGCGGAAGCCCAGCTCGCGCTCGACTTCCACCTCCACCCACAGGCCCTGTCCGTCGAAGCCGTTCTGGTAGCGCTGCCTGAACCCCCGCATCGTCTTGTAGCGCTGGAACAGGTCCTTGTAGGTCCTGCCCCAGGCGTGGTGTATGCCCATCGGGTTGTTGGCGGTAATCGGGCCGTCCAGGAATGAGAACCGGCGCGGTGAGTTCTCGTTGTGGCCGAGGTAGCGCGTCAGGATCCCCTGCTCGCGCCACCAATCCTGGATCTCCCGCTCGAGCGCGGGGAAGTCCGTCTTCGAAGACACAGCGGCAAAGCGTGGCATCGCAACCGTCCCCCTAACAACAATGAAGCATCCCGCTTTCAAGGACGGGATGCACCCGTGGTACCACCCTGATTCCGGCCGGCATCAACCTCGCCGCTCGGCCGGCGCTCCAGGCTCCCGATCTCGGCGGAGTCCCCGGCGGCGCCTACGCGGACGATCCGTTCGGGCCGCGGCTTGGGGGTGATGAGGAGCGGCGTCCGCGCCGCCGGGCTCGCACCGGCTCCCAGCTCGCTCGCGCGCGGGATCGCCATCCCGTCCCCGTCATCGCCAAATGTGGCGGTAGTGTAGCACGGGCCGCAAGCGCGCGTCCAGCGGTGGGGCGGCCTTGCAGGGAGACTGAGGGCTGCGGCGAACCCACCCCCAGGACTGTCACGTGCGGTCGGGGAGCCTCGTGAAGGTCTGCCTCTACCTCGAGCACAGCCAGGACTCTTCCTGGAGCGGCGGCATCCGCCAGGCCTACGAGAACCAGGTGCGGGCGCTCCTGGCCGCCGGCGTCTCGGTCACGAGCGACCCTTCCGAGCCGTTTGACATCCTGGACCTGCACACGATCGGGCCGCGGTCGTTCTACCTGGCCGAGAAGTACAGCGGCCACCGACCGGTGGTCATCCACGGCCACACGACGGCCGAGGACTTCGCCAACTCCTTTGTCATGAGCGATGCGCTGGCCCCGATGTTGGGACGCCTGCTCACCCATTACTACAACAAGGCCGACCTCCTCATCGCACCTTCGCCGTACACCGAGCAGGTGCTGCGGCGGCACGAGGTGGACCGTCCGATCGAGGTGGTCAGCAATGGCGTGGACCTGCGCCGCTTCGAGTCGTTGCGCCGGGCCCGGTCGCTGGGGCGGGGCCGGTACCGCCTGCGGGGCACCGTGCCATACTCGGTGGGACTGGTGCTGCTGCGCAAAGGGGTGGACCTTTTCTGCGAGACCGCGCGCCTTCTCCCTGACCTCACGTTCGCGTGGTTCGGCCGTATCCACAAAGCGGTGAAACCCGAAACGCTGCGCGTGGTAGAAACGGCTCCGCGGAACGTGCGGTTCACCGGCTATGTGGATAAGGTGGAGGAGACCCACGCATCCGGCGACATCTTCTTCTTCCCCAGCGCCGTGGAAAACGAAGGGATCGCGATCCTGGAGGCCGCGGCGTGCAGCCGCCCGCTGGTGCTGCGTGACTCCGAGTGCTTCGCCGGCCGCTTCCGGCACGGCGTCAACTGCCTGATGGCCAAAGATCCGGACGGGCTTGCCTCCCACCTGCGGCGCCTTGCCGATGATGCCAGCCTGGCGACGCATCTGGGCGAGGAGGCACGGCGGTTCGCCGCGGCGCACTCGCTCGAGCAGGTGGGGCGCCGGCTCGCCGAGATCTACGCCCGGCTGTCGTAGGGCTGCGGGCGCGCACCCTCGTGGCTGGTCTTGCGCCAGTCCCGAGCGCCCGTCAGCGCGCCGTAGACGTACCGGCGGATGGCCAACGGCACGATCACCATCGTGTGGAACGAGAACAGGGTCCACCGTACCAGGACGCCGGAGAGGCGCCACGGCGAGAACCCTACCTCGGCGGTGATCGCGGCGAGCATGCCGGCCGTCAGCAAGCCCGAGGCGGCCACCATGACCGCGCGAGGGAGCTGGATGTAGACGACCGCCTCGTACGCGAGGCCGATCATCGCGTAAAGGTAGCCGGTGAGAACCGCCAGCGCGCTCAGCAGGGCTCCCGAGAGGAAGAACAGCATGTCTACCCGCCGCAGCAGCGGGACCCGGCCGAAGAGAATCTGTGGCAGGTAGTCGCCCAGGCAGAGCAGCGCACCCTCGAACCACCGCTCGCGCTGCCGTATCAGGTCACGCAGCGCGACGACCCCCTCCTCCCACACCTGTGCCTCGTAGCAGTACCGGATCTCCCACCCGCGCAGGGTCAGCCGCACGCTGAGGTCAATGTCCTCGGTCAGGGCCTCCTCGTTCCAGCCGCCCACATCCTCCAGGGCCTCGCGCTTCACGATCAGGCCGTTGCCGGCCAGGCAGACGAAGGCGCCCACGGCCTGTCGCGCCCGCTGCAGCAGCGTTTGGAACACGCGGTACTCGTCGGCCTGCACGCGCGTCAGCCAGTTGCGGCCGGGGTTGTGCACCAGCCGGCGGCCCTGCACGGCGCCGGTGCGCGGATTGGCAAGGTGCGGGACCATCTGCGCGATCACGTCAGGGCCCAGCCGCGCATCGGAATCAAAGACCGCCAGGAGCGTCCCCCGGCTCTGCGCAATCCCAACCTGCAGCGCCGCGGCCTTGCCGATGCTCCCCGGCACGGTCCGCACAACCTTGACCGGTAGCTCGGCCTGGAGGCGCTCCATCAACTCGAGCGTGCCGTCGGTCGAGTGATCGTCCACGACGATCACCTCGATCTCGCCCTCGTAGGCCTGCGCACAGGCGGAGCGCACCGAGCCCTCGATGACGCAGATCTCGTTCTGGGCAGGGATGATGATGCTCACCGACGGAGGGGCGGACCACCTCCCGGGTGCCGGCCGGCGGGTCGCCACGCCGAGCAGCAGCACGGCGCCCCCGAAGATGGCCAGCACCAGGAACAGGTACTGCAGCCAGACGAGGTCCACGACGTAGTAGCGGAACCAGAGGGCGTCCCGGTAGGTGATGCTGACTGCCACCAGGGCGATCCAGCCCGCAGCGAGGGTGGCGAGCACCAGGTGGCGGGCGGTGGACGGCCGCATTTGCATCATCCGCTCCCGGCGGCCGCGCCGGCAAGCGCGGCCAGGCTGCGGTCGAACGGCGGAACCGCCACGCCGGCCTCCGTGACGATCGCGGTGACCAGGTCGTGCGGGGTGACGTCGAAGGCCGGGTTCCGGACCGCGATGCCTTCTGGAGCGATTCGCCGGCCCCCAACGTGGGTGACCTCGGCGGCAGAGCGCTCCTCGATCGGAATCGCGGCGCCGTCCGGGCAGGCCAGGTCCACGGTCGAGATGGGCGCGGCCACGATGAACGGCAGCGCGTGGGCCCGCGCCAGCACCGCCAGCGTGTAGGTCCCGATCTTGTTGGCGACGTCGCCGTTGGCCGCGATCCGATCGGCACCCACTATCACGCGGTCCAGAGAGCCGCGGGACATCAAGGCGCCGGCCGCGTTGTCCGTGATCAGCGTCGTCGGGATGCCGTATTGCAGCAGTTCCCAGGCGGTCAGGCGGGCGCCCTGCAGCACAGGGCGCGTCTCGCACGCAAACACATGGATCCCCTTGCCGGCCTCGTGGGCCGCCCGCAGGATGCCGAAGGCCGTCCCATACCCCGCGGTCGCCAGCCCGCCGGTGTGGCAGTAGGTCAGGATGCGCTCGCCCGGACGGATCAGCGCCTCGCCCCAGCGGCCTATCGCCCGGTTGGCGGCGCGGTCTTCCTCGGCAATGGCCTCGGCCTCGCGGCGCAGCAACGCGGCAAAGGCGGCGCCTTCCTCGTGCTGAGCTTCCCGCGCCACAGCGAGCATCCGCTCCACTGCCCAGCGCAGGTTCACGGCCGTGGGGCGGGCCGAGGTCAAGATCGCTCCGGCCGCCTCCACCGCGTGAGAGCGATCGGCCTGCCGGAGCGCGACGGCGGCGGCGGCGGCCAGAGCGATGCCGTATGCCGCCGCAACCCCGATCGCCGGAGCGCCGCGCACGCGGAGATCCCGGATCGCGCCGGCCACCTCGTCGGGCGTGGCGCAGGTTACCACCCGCACATCGTGGGGAAGCAGCGTCTGATCCACGAGACGCACCAGCCGGTCATCCAGCCACACGGTCTCAAGCATGAGGGCCTGTTGCGGTAAGGTGGGTGGCGGCGCGCCGTCAGGTCATGGGAAAGAGGACACGCGGCTCGTCGCGCGCACTCTCGGCCGTAACCGTAACGGTGTTGGGAGCAAACAGGAAGATCTCCTCGCCCACGCGCTGCATCTGCCCGTCCACGGCATAGGTGACGCCGCAGATGAAGTCCACGATCCGCCTGGCGAGTTCGCGCTCGGCATCCCGGAGATTGACGATGACCGGCCGGCGGGCCTTCAGGCACTCCGCCGCGGCCAGGGCATCGTCGAGACTACGCGGTTCCAGCACGACGATCTCCATCTGCCGGTTCGCGTGCAGGCTCAACACGGGCGCGCGGCGGTGCTTTGCCTCCCCGTCCTCGCCCGGTGCGGCTGCTGCGTCCTCCTCGGCAAAGCCCAGGAACGACCAGAACCTCTGCATCGCGCTCACCTCACACCTCCCGCTCTCTCCTCCCTCCCTGGATCCGGCCTCTCCCGTGGCCTTGGACTACCGATCGCCGAACAGGGCGCGCCCGATGCGCACCATGGTCGCGCCTTCCTCGATCGCCACCTCGAAATCGCCCGACATGCCCATTGATAGCTCGCAGAACGCATCGCCCGCAACCTCGGCCCGCAGGCGATCCCGCAGCGCCCGCAACTCCCGGAAGACCGGCCTGACGGTCTCGGGGTCACCGGAGGGCGGCGCCACCGTCATCAGCCCGATCGGGTCCAGGGACCTGCACGCGAGCACATGTCCGACCAGATCCACCGCCGCGCCTGGAGCAATCCCGTACTTGGTGGTCTCGCCGGCGACGTTTACCTCGATCAGGACCGGGACCCGCCGGCCGTCCTCACCCGCTGCCCGATCCACTGCCTCCGCGATCCGAAGGCTGTCGAGGGAGTGGATCACCTGGAACCGCCCCACGGCCAGCCTTGCCTTATTCCGCTGCAGGTGGCCGACCAGGTGCCAGCGCGGCCCGGGGCCGACCGCCTCGATCTTGGGAACTGCCTCCTGAACCCGGTTCTCACCTAGGTCGCGAAGCCCTGCGGCCATGGCCTCGCGCACCCGCGCCGCGTCGACCCCTTTCGTCACACCTATCAGCGTCACCGAGGCCGGGTCACACCCGGCCCGTTCGGCGGCGCGGGCTATCCGTTCCACGACCGCCCTGTACCGTTCCCCCATACCAGTCACGCCACGGCGTTATTCGGCAGGAGGCAGGGAATCCCTGCGGTCGGGCGCGGCGATGAGGGCGGCCATCCTGCCGGTGCGCCCGGACCGGCGGTGCGAAAAGAACAGGACGGGATGGCAGGCGGTGCACAACCCGGCCGTGGCGATCGCCCATGGCGGCACGCCGGCGGCCTCGATCTGGCAGCGGTTTGCCTCCCACAGATCGAGCAACCAGCGGCCCTTCGACGATGGTCGCAAGACAGCAGCGTGCCACGGCCAGGGGGCCAGCGCCTCCACGACCTCCACACCCACCTCGTAGCAACACGGGCCGATCGCCGGGCCGATCGCTGCTACCAGGTCTTCGGGTCGGCTGCCGAACGCCTCTCCCATTGCCCGGATCGCAGCCGCCGCGGCCCCCACTGCGGTTCCGCGCCAGCCGGCATGCACCGCGGCCACGGCACGCTTTACCGGATCCACCATGAGAACCGGCGCGCAGTCGGCGGAGTGCATCGCCAAGACGGCGGCAGGGTCACGACTCGTCAGCCCGTCGGCGCCCTGGATCTTCTGCCCCCGGTGGGCAGCGGTGACGACGGCGACCTCGCGCCCGTGCACCTGCGAGACCTCAACCTGATCGGAGATGTCGCGGCCGACGGCGGCAAGGGCCCGCGCTCGGTTCTCGCGCACGGCTGCGGGATCGTCACCCGCGCCGCGGCCAAGGTTCAGCGTCTCAAACGGAGCAGCGCTCACGCCGCCACCGCGCGTGGTGAAGGCGTGAAGCACGCCCGCGGCCTCCAGCGACCCGGCCACCAGAAGCAGCAGACCTCTTCGGCGCTCCCAGCGCCAACCCGAAGGTAGATGGGGCAGCGTGCTAGACGACCTTCTCGCGCACCACGGCGCTCAGGTAGTCCATCGCGGCCACCACGAGCGTGATCGCCCAAACCGCGGTGGCCGCCTGCTTCCACTGCAGCAGGTTGATGTACTGCATCAGCAGGAAGCCGAGCCCGCCGCCGCCCACGAACCCGATCACCGTGGACATGCGCACATTGATGTCCCACCGGTAGATCGTGAACGCGATGAATGGCGGCACGATCTGAGGCACGACCGCGTAGCGCACGACCTGCAGCATCGAGGCGCCGGTTGCGGTGATCGCCTCGATCGGCCCGGGGTCTATGGACTCGATCTGCTCCGAGTAGAGCTTGCCCAGCGAGGCGATCGAGTGAATACCCAACGCCAGCACCCCGGCGAACGGACCGATGCCGACCCACACCGCGAACACTGTGGCCAAGATCAGGGGCTCGATCGAGCGGGCGATGTTGAAGACGGTGCGGATCACATAGTAGACGAAGACCCCGATGGGGTTGCGCGCCATCAGGTTCTTGGCGCCCAGGAACGACAGCGGCACAGCGAGGACCACGCCCATGGTGGTGCCCATCAGGGCCAGAAACACAGTCTCAACCATCCGGAACAGGGTCAGGCGCAGCGCGTTGCTGGGCCCAAGCGTCGTGCCCTCCAGGCCGACCTCGGCCATGATGTGGTGCATCGTGCCGATGACGTTGGGGACCGTTACGGCCGCCTGGAACCGGCCCGAGGCGTCGGTGCTCGCCTTGGTGAGCTGCACCTTTACGCCGGACTGGTCGAACCAGATGATGTCAACCGGGCGCGACGGCGCAAAGTCCTCGCCTGAGACGGTCACGCGCGCGCCGATCGCCGCCTGCGTGGGACTCAGGGTGATTCGTCCGGGGCCGCGGGTCTCCAGAGGGGCCGGGGCCGCGGCGCCGTCCAGGCCGATGCCGGCATCGGCAACCTGCAGGCGGGGCCGGCGTTCAATCAGGTCCGGACGGATCAGGTCGTTGGCCAACGGCTTGATCAGGTAGGCCTTGCGTCCCAGCTCGCCCAGGTTGATTTGGGTGACCTGCCAGCCGTAGACGTAGATCACGCCCACGAAGATCAACCACAGGATGACACGCAGCGCCCCGGCGCCCGGCCGCGGGACCTCCGGCGCGCGCGGAGTCGGTGTCTCGGTGTTGGTTCCCATGTTGCTCCCTCTCGCAGGCGTCCGCCAGGCGGCCGGCGGGCCGGCCGATGCCGGCCTACGCTATCTCGACCTCTACCGCCTCTTCTCCGAAGATCTCCTTGAAGCGCTGCTCATCAATCTCTGCCGGTAGACCCTCGAAGGCTATCTCGCCGGCCTTGAGGGCGATCAGCCGCGTGCCGTAGCGCCTTGCTAGACTCAGGAAGTGCAGGCTGCACATCACCGTGATGCCGTCCCTGCGGTTGAGCTCCTCCACGTACCGCAGCACCGAGTGTGAGGTCGCCGGATCCAGGCTGGCCACCGGCTCGTCGGCCAGGATCAACTTCGGGTCCTGCATAAGCGCCCGGGCTATCCCCACCCGCTGCTGCTGGCCGCCGGAGAGCTGATCGGCCCGCGTGTGGGCCTTCTCTGGAATGCCGACCGTGGCCAGGTGTGCGACCGCCTGCTCGCGCAGGCTGCGCGGGAAGTAGTTGTAGAGGGACCACGCCGGCGGCACATACCCGAGCCGTCCGGACAGCACGTTGGTGATGACCGGGGAACGCTTGACCAGGTTGAACTGCTGGAAGATCATCCCGATCTGGCGGCGCACGCGGCGCAACCCGTCCGGCGGTAGAGCCGTAACCTCAACTTCGTCAACGAAGATCTTGCCCGAGGTCGGATCCACGAGCCGGTTGATGCACCGCATCAGCGTGGACTTCCCGGACCCGGAGAGCCCTATGATGATTAGAAACTCGCCGGGAGCCACCGAAAAGCTCACCCCGTTCAGCGCCCGCGTTCCGTCGGGGTAGATCTTGGTGAGGTTCTCAATCCTCACCGCCGCTCCGCGCATCAGGTCACCTCACAGAACGGAGGAGAGGGGCTTGTCCTCTCCTCCGCTCGCTGCTATCCGGTGCTTCGCTCGATCCGCTACCTGGGCCGTACCATCTGCTCGAGGTCGAGGCCGAGGAGCTTCGCAGCATCTCTTACCGACTGGAACAGCTCGTCCATGGACTTCAGTTTCGGCATCTTGTGGGTGCTCTGGAGCGCGGCCAGGTCGGCGTACCCCTCGTGCTGGTAGAGGGCGAAGATGGTCTCCCGGCCGGGCGCGGTTGCCGCGATGCGGAACAGCGCCTTCGTGGCCTTCTCCTTGACCTCATCGGGGAGCTCGCGGCGGAACGAGACGGTGTCATTGGGAATCGGGTCCGTGTACATCACAACCTTGACCTTGTCCCTCACGTCCGGGTACTGCCCAACGACGCGCTCGCGGGCCTCGAAGACCGGGTTGTCGGGATCACCAAATGTTGCGCCGGCGTCCACCGAGCCGGTATAGATCGCCAGCACCACCTTGTCGTGTCCTCCGGCAAAGACAACCTGGCTGAAGAACCGGTCCGGATCTATCCCATTCTTCTTGAGGAGGGCGGCGGGGAAGAGATAGCCGGACGCCGAGGCCGGGTCTACGAATGCGAACTTCTTGCCGCGCAGGTCGGCCAGCGTCTTGGCGTTGAGGTCGGCGCGAGCGAGGATCTGCGCGACGTAAAACGGCTTGTTCTGCCGGAGGCTGACCAAGCGGGCCTCTGCCCCGCACCGACGGTTGGCCAGAACGTAGGAAAACGTAGCGAAGAACGCGATGTCCACCCTTCCCGCGCACATCGCCTCGATCGTCGCGGCGTAGCTCGTGGGCACCTCGGCCCGGACGCGGTAGCCCGTGGCCACCTCCAGCATCCTGGCCAGCGTGCTGCCCGTGGCCAGCACCCGACCCGCGTCCAGCGAGGGTACGAACGCCAGCACGAGACTTGTCTGGCCGGCGGCGGGCTGCGGGGACCAGACGCCCGTACCCAATGCCACCGCCATGATGAGAACAACGGTCAGGAATCGCACGGTTCTCTTCACTTTCCATCCTCCTCCCGCGGGACGCTCCATCTCGTCCACGCCTAAGAATAGCACAACGACCGGACGGTCGTTACTTGCGCGGAACCACTGTCATCCCGGTCACGCGGCCATCGCTGTCGAGCCGGAACCGGATCCCCTGCGCCTCATAGGTAAGCACCACCGAGCTCCTGCCCCCACCCGTGAGGCGGTCGGGCGCTCCGTAGTGCGTCAGGACGTCCTTGAAGGTCGAGCTCGCAAAGGACACGCCCTTGCTGGTGACGTAGCGCGGGTTGTCGGTGAAGATGAAGTCCGCGCCGCCGGGGTCGCCGTGCCGCTTCGTCCATGACACGACGAAGACGGTGCGCTCGGCCTGCGGGTACACCCAGTACACGTTGAGAGAGCCGTCGCCCGCGCGGTCGTTGGAGATCTCGTCGGGCATGCCGAGCCGGTAGAGCACTTGCTGCTGGGTCATGCCGAGTTGTATATCCCCGACCGCATGACCCGGGATCACGATCCAGTTCGCGGGCTGCGCTCCCGCGGGAGCCAGCACCGCCAGCAGTACCACCAGGACGACCGTTCCAAGCGCAATCCGCATGTCGGACCCCCCTCTTACCGCTCCAGATCACGGCATCAGTCTAGCATGGCGCGGAAGGGCTCCGATCGGGCGCCCGGGCACACGGGTACCCGTCAGCACTTGGCGTATCCGCACTGCCGGCATGTCGCGCAGCCGTTCTCGCGGATCAGGGAGGCTCCGCAGTCAGGGCAGACGCCAACGAACCCCTTCGCAACACCCCGTTCTACCAGCCACCCACCCTCGTGGCGGCCG
>JASEHJ010000004.1 GCA_030018905.1 bacterium
GACGCCTACGGTGAGGCAATCGTCGAGGTGGCCCGAGATGATCCGCGCATCGTGGCGCTCACCGGTGACCTGCGCGACTCCAACCGGCTGGAGGCGTTCGCCGAGCAGTACCCCGACCGCTTCTTCGAGTGCGGGATCGCAGAGCAGAACATGGTCGGCGTGGCGGCGGGCCTGGCCACATGCGGCAAGATTCCGTTCGTGAGCTCGTTCGCCGCCTTTTCGCCAGGGCGGTGCTACGACCAGATCAGGGTGCTGGTCGCGCAGCCCGGCCTCAACGTCAAGCTGGTCAGTACGCACGGCGGCATCACCGTGGGCGAGGACGGGGCGAGCGCGCAGGCAGTGGAAGAGCTGGCGATGATGCGGTCCCTGGCGAAGATGACCGTGATCGTCCCTGCGGACGCGGTGGAGACGGCACAGGTGATCCGCGCGGTGGCCGAGCACGTCGGTCCGGTATACGTGCGGCTGGGGCGCGGTAACGTACCCGTCCTCTTTGACGACTCCTACCGGTTCTCAATAGGGACCGTCCCGGTGCTTCGCGACGGCGGCGACGTGACGCTGGCGGCCTGTGGGATCATGGTCGCCGAGGCGCTGGAAGCCGCCCGGCTGCTGGAGGCGGAGGGCATCTCGGCGCGAGTCCTCAACGTTTCCACCCTCAAGCCGCTCGACGAGGAGACCATACTGGCGGCGGCACGCGAGACAGGCGCCATCGTCACCGCAGAGGAACACACGATCTACGGAGGGCTGGGAGGGGCCGTCTGCGAGCTGGTCACCGCGCACCACCCGGTGGGCGTCGAGCGCGTGGGGATCCAGGATCGGTTCGGCGAGTCGGGACCGCCCAGGCTACTGCTGGAGGCCTACGGCCTTACCGCGGGCGAGATCGCCGCCGCAGCCAGGCGGGCGGTCAGCCGGAAGCGGGTACCCTAGCGCCGCGCGAGTTCTTCGGCGGCTGACCGGATCGCGTCTGGAGCATCGGTGGGGAAGTTGATCAACCGGTAAGCCCATCTTCCATGGGCGGTATCCGCATTCACCGCCGCGACCCACCGGCGCGCGGCGGCTCCCTTCACCTCCCCAAGCGGATCGTATCCCTTGGTTTCCAGGATGAGGGTGCCTACTTCCCTGTCTCCATTCCTAAGCCGGATCAGGAAGTCGGGTAGATACTCCTTTGCATTCCCGTTGTGCGTGTACGGAATAGCGAATCCCAGGTTGAAGTTCTTCGCAAAGGCGACGACGTGGGGATCGGTATCCAGGTAGAACGCGGCCGACTGCTCCCAGCGCTCCGTATCGGCGACCACGCAGTTCAAGTGCGACCTCTCGCATTCCCGGACCGGCTTCGAAGTCCAGAAGTCGACGTCGTCCGTGCTGCCGGTCCCGCGGTGCGCCTCGTACCTCGGGACTTCGGGGCTATCGAGATCGTCTGGTGCGATGACCTCGGCAAGCGTTTCCAGCGACCATGAGTAGTAGGGGTCGAGGAACACGTCGCGCCTATCCGTACGGCCCACGGGCTGGACTCTGTCCGTGAGGAACCGCCGGACCACCGCGAGCACCTGCGGGAAGAGGGCGTGAGCGGGCACCTCACAGGTTTGGCAGGTCACGTACCGGCGCGTCAGCGAGCGCGCCAGTTCGAACTCGAGCTCCTGGATGCGCTTCGTCTCGCGCCACGCCTGGAGTCTGACCTCATCCACCCGGCCGGGGCCCATGAGCGACGGTGGGCCGCCCTCCTGGCTGGCCAGGCCCTTGACCTTCACCTCGTCGGGGATACGCATGGGATCAACGCGGAGGGTGGGCACCCGATCCCAATCCACGCGGATGCGGGCTCTGATCCTATACGCGTATCCCTCGACGCGAGGGAACACGATCCGCAGGTGGTCGCGCTCAGGCGACAGCGCACGAACGTGGTGAACCCTCGGCGGCGGGGCCGCTGTGCCCGCCGGCGTGGCTTTCAGCGGGATCAATTCAAAGGGCACGCCGTAAACCTTCGCAACTTCCTCAACCGTGAGATCGTGGTACTGTGACCGTCGCAGCCCGCGGCCTACCACCTGCTCACAGAGCAACTGCGACTCGAACGGCCGAAGACCCACGATGTGGGTAACGGTCGTCGCGTCCCATCCCTCAGTGAGCATCGCGACAGAGACGATGCAGCGGATGTCCCGGCCGGGCGGGATGTTGGGATCGATCCTGCGGCCACTCTCTTCAGCCGCCTTGCGGTTCAGACGCTCAATCAGCTCAAGATACTCTTCCGGGGCCTTGCCGCCCGGCCAGGCTGTTTTACCGATCGTATCCAGCACGAACCGCAGCCGGCGGCTCTCGTCGCTCTTGGCGATGCCCGACGAAATCTCTTCCACGACCTTCGAGTCGATACGGACGGTGTACTCTTTCCCGTCCCTGTTTCTGAACTCGTCAAGCAGGGGCCCTGAGCCCTCGCCGGTTCCCGTTATCCACTCGTAGACCACGCGGGCGAGGCGGGTGTCGCGGCAGACCACGATGAACACCGGCGGCACCGGCGGTCGCTTGCGCTCGGCCGCCTCGCGCTCCCACGCTAGGAAGGTCTCCCGCCAGAGCCCGGCAAGCTGGGCGATCGGCTGCTGCGCCCAACGAAGTACGGCGTCCGGCTTGATCTGCCCGCGTCGACCGCCTTTCTCGCCCGGTGTCAGTTTCTGCTCGACGATCCACTTCCACACGTTGAAGTAGGCCGGGATCTCGGTGCCGGTCGTGTCC
This sequence comes from bacterium, assembly GCA_030018905.1. GTDB lineage: Bacteria > Sysuimicrobiota > Sysuimicrobiia > Sysuimicrobiales > Humicultoraceae > VGFA01. The sequence continues at coordinate 2,716 of JASEHJ010000004.1, forward strand.
TGCACCGGCAACTGAGGAATCTTGACCAGCCCGCTCTCGATGGCGTCGATGAGCCCGAAGTCCGATACCACCCAGGGGAACGCGTGTCCGGGGTTGGTGCCCGACCGGTTGAGATAGAACGGCGTGGCCGAGAGATCAACGCAGAAGTTGATCCCGCGGATGCGCTCGATCTTGTCCAGACCCTCAATCCAGACCGTGGCCGCGCGGCGGTCCTGCTCCGCCAGTTCGTCTTCCTCGTCAATCTCGGCGGTGTTGTCGAGCGGGCGGATGCGATACGCGTGGTGGGCTTCGTCGTTGAGGACGAGGATGTTGCCCTTGCCGCCCACTTCCCTGCCGAGCACCCTTGAGACCAGGGCGGTGCCGGACTCCTCTCCACGTTTGACCACTCGGGCCCCGACACCGCCGACCTGGTTCATCTCTTGAGGCGCCAAGACGTGCCAGTTACTGATCAGCACGTGCCCCTTGCGCAGGTCGCTCATCAAGTGCGGCGGCACGATGTCCCGCGTGCGGTACAGGCTTGCCTCGCCCCGGTGCGGGTCGAGTTCCTGGAGCCGCTCTCGAATGGTGACGTTCGGGCAGAGCACCAGGACCACGTCCGAGAAACGCCGGTCGCTCCGGTCGGCAACCTTGTTCAGAATGCTCCAGGCCGCCAGCATCGCCATGACCGCGGTCTTGCCGCTGCCCGTGGCCATCTTGCAGGCGTATCGGATGAACGTGCCCGGATCGTCACGGGAGATCGCCAGCCCCTGCCGGTAGTCGGCGCGGGCCTCAGTCAGGAAGACGATCGTCTCCGCGGCCTCGATCTGGCAGAAGAACAGCCTCCGCTCGCGGTCCTCGCGGGTCCAGTAGCGCAGCAGTTCCGAGGTCATGTTCGAGGCGCCGCGGTAGTTGTCGGCCTTCCAGGCCTGCACTCGCCGGCGGATCTCGTTCACCAGGGCGAGCGAGACGCGGGTGCCGATGTCGTCGGCCTGGGCGGCACCGGTTGACCGGCCCGGCGGACGGTAGTAGTAGCACCCCTCGCGCCGGCCCTCGACCATGACCGGAGGCTCCCCCCTCTGGATGACCCAGTGGTGGCGTGGCTCCTCGTAGGCGTTGCAGATAATCGGCTGGACGACCTCGTTGAACTGGCTCATGCCCGTCAGCGCTCGGCCTCGCTCTCGTCCAGCGACTGCACAACCATCAACTCGTTGCCCCGATCATCAATGACCTTCACGGCGATCTTGCGAGACTCGCCTGAGGCGAACGGCTCGCTGACGGTCCCGGCCAGGTGCTCCCAGACCGAGTCGTCGTACGCCCCCTTGAGCGCCCGCTTCAGGTTGTCCCACGCGCTGGTGCGGGGGAAGAACGCCTGGCTGACCCTGAAGACCAGGTCGTTGTAGTCGGTGTCGAGGAACCACGCGGGCACGTCGTCTCCCTTCCTGTGATCGTTCTGCATGGTCACCGGGTCGAAGACGTCCAGGCCGCGGAGTTCGACCCGGTACAGCGGGCCATCGCCGTTCTTGCGCTTGAGCTGGATGAGCCTGACATCCGGCGCCCCTGTCACCGAGAAGACCTGGCTCGCCCGCGTGGTCTTGAGCAGGTCGGCCATGACGAGATCCATCGTAGCCTGGACGTAGGTGGCCGGCAGGCCGACGACCTGCTCGCATGTCTGGATCAACTTGCTGGCTCCAGGCTGGACGGCGAAGCCCACGACGAACAGGTGGGCGTAGTTCTTGAGGTAGGCTTCCTTTGCTGCCGCAAAAACCAACTGCTCGGTGACCGGCCCGTGCTCAGGCCCGAAGACGAAAGCTACGGATCGCTCGTTGCCGTTCGCCATGGCTCCCTCGGCATGGAGGTCCATCGCCCGGGCGGGCCGGCGGATGTTCTTGAAGGTGACGACCTGATTTCCGGTAAGACGGAGGGTGGTTGACTTCCGCAGGACCTCGAGCATTCGGCTTATGGGGTCGGTCTCAGCTGTCGCGTCCGCGATCTGGCCTTCCCGGGCTGCTGGCTCAACCTCGATGGCAGTCGGGATGGTCGCTTCAACCACGAAGGGGCCTGAAACGCGCACGACCCCGGACTCCACCTCAGAGCGATCTACGAGAACTTCCTCTTCAGGAGGCTCATTCTGTGCGATAGACCGAAGAGTAATATGAGGGACGATCCCGCCGACCTCTTCGCCTTTCTGGTTATGCCTGCGCCGGTATATGAAGCCTCCTCCAGGACCACGAGATGCGTCACGGAGTTCGTAGTAGGGGAAGGTAGCTGTCAGGAGGCGCTGGCGTGCCAGGGCGAGAGGGACGCGACTCGTGTCGATCGTGATCCAACGACGTCCCCACTGTTCGGCGACGTATGCGGTCGTCCCGCTGCCGCACGTTGGGTCAAGTACAAGATCGCCGGGGTCAGTTGTCATTAGGATGCATCGCTGCAGGACCTTAGGGGACGTCTGAACGACGTACAGTTTCTCCGTCCCGAAGGCCGTGAAGAGAACGTCCGTCCATATGTTATGGAGTTGAACGAAGGGGAAGTCGTCAGTGTGCATTTTGAACGCAAGATACTGACCGCGCGCCATTAGACGGTTTGCCGCCGCTAAACTGTCCAGTCCTTCTCGGTTTGTGCGCCAGCCTCCCGATCTCGGCGTGCTGAAGACCCTTCCCGCAAACTCGTAGGAGAAAGATGAAGACTCCCCGCCTGTCTGGGAGTAGAGCTGGCTTGGTCTGAACCGACGGCTGCCATCCGGGAGAGGCTGTATTCCTTCGAGTTCTCCTCGGGCAAGCGGACGCGTCGTCCCGTCTGGCAGGTCAACGTAGTTGTACGCTGTCTCGATCTGTTCGAGGGTCCTTTCCTTGAAGAGCTTTCGGAACCTCATCGAATCGCGGTCTCTCGCGTACCAGAGAAGAATGTCGTAGACGGCGTCGACCCTATCAGAAACTCGTCCGCTGGACTTCTGGAACGCAATTTGCCCTACGAAATTGGCAGCTCCCATTACTTCATCGAGAACCTCCCGCACATGATGGAGGTTCTCATCTCCGATCTGGACAAAGATGCTGCCGGTCAAGCTCAAGAGATCCCGACACAGCGAGACCCTGTCGCGCAGATACGTCAAATACGAATGGAGCCCAAGTTCCCATGTATCACGGTATGCTTGGATCATCTCAGGCTCACGCGTCAAATCTTCATCATCCCCGTGCCTAACGTCCCGCCGCCTGACGAACGGCTGGAAATTCGACCCGAACCTGACCCCGTACGGCGGGTCCATGTAGATCATTTGAGCCTGCCCGCCCAATCCCTCGAACTCCAGCAGGCTGTTCATCACGACCAGGCTGTCGCCGAGGATCAGCCGGTTCACCCAGTTGGTCTGATGCGTGTACGCTTTGAGCAGTCGATCCGAGACATCCAGATCCTCGTCGCCGAACAACGCGAGAGCCTGCTGTTTGTCACGCTTGCGGTCCTTGACTGACTGAAGGATAGCTTGAGTTGAGAGCCGCTCGTGAATGAAGAGCGGCAGGGTTGGGACGCCAAACTCCTGCCGCTCGGCCTTCCCGGCCCAGTTCAGGAACGGCCGCGACATCCGCTGGAGTTCTGCAGCCGCGGACCTGGCTTCATCGAGGTTCGCGGCGTTCAGGACGCGAGCAATAAGCGCTTCGCCGCGCTCGCGGTCGGCATTGATGTCCCACGATAGCGCCGGATCCAGGCTGCGATCATAGCGGTACGTCGTTGGCGGCTTCTTCGGCTTGAACTGCGGCTGCAACCCGACGTCGGGCCGCAGAAGGAGCTTATCGTGTTCGTGCTTGTACGTTCGCGGGGTCTTGGTACCCGGCTTCTTCGTGACCTTCAGAATGCGGGGTTTGCGCGGCTTCGGCCCTCGTTTGGCCACAATGACCTCCCGGTTACCGCATGAGAAGTAGCGACGACAAGGGCAAAGCGATGATCCGAGGGTCGCGTATCTCGACCCCGTCTTCCAGCGTGACGAGCACGCCAAACGGTGCGTTGTTGACAGTTTTCTCGATGAACGCCCGCAGGCCGAGCGTGTCCCGCTGGGGGTCGATGACCTGGCGGTACTTCACCTCCAGTGGGATCCGTTGCTCTCCCACGGTGAGGATGAAGTCCACTTCAGGCTCGGTGCCGCGCTCGGGGAAGTGCGCCAGATCGAGCCCGGGAACGTTGGTCAGGAAGTAGCCGGCGACGCTCTCCGCCAGGTGACCGGCCAGCGTGCCCAGGTGATAGGAGCGGCGCAGGCCTTCAGGATCAAGCGGGATAACCTCTTGCAGCCACGAGGCCCGGAGTCCCGGGTCACACAGACAGAGCTTATTGTTTCCCTTCTTCTTCTTCAAGCGAATCTCGAGCGGGTTGACGAGACGCAGCAGCAGGCTTCCGTCCAGGAACTTCAAGTAAGTCAGAATCCGCTGCCAGCCGACATTGGCGTGGAGCGTCGAGCGGATCTCGTTCACGAAGATCGCGGGACCCGGTGCCTGACCCGCGTAGCGACAGGCCAGGCGGAAGACCTCTTCGAGCAGGTCGGGATCCCTCTTGCGGCCGCGTTCGCCAAGCCGCAGATCATGCTGGATGACGCGACGCACGACGTTCTCGTTCAACTGGTCGGCGACCTCTGGCCAGGGCCGGTCGGCCCGCTCTTGGGCGATCGGGTATCCACCGCGGTCGGAGTAGTCGCGCATGGCGGCATCTCGCACGGCACTATGTTCCAGGCCATCCGCCGCAAGACGCTGCCACCATTCGATCTCTAATAGAGCCGCCAGCCCATTGTCCGGCAGTGTAGCGTCCAGGGCACCGTGTCCCCGCATCTCTGCGATCTCGCGCAGCAACAGCGGGCCCAGGTCGAGTTCAGTGATTCGTCCGGCCAGGCTGTCGCGACCGGCTTCGATCCGCAGGGCTGAACTGCCGGTCACCAGGACGTGCACGGTATTGTGGTCGACCAGCGACTTCAACTGGGGGGCCCAGGCGTCGAGGTTCTGCACCTCGTCGAGGAACACGTACGCCGGCTTCCCTTCATGGGCGGCCTCGTTGAAGGTCTTGCCGAGCACCCGATTCTCGAACCAACGGCAGATGGAGAGGATCGGCGTCTCGAGCTCTCGCAACGGTGGCAGCTCATCAAACTGGAGCCGCAAAATGCGGTGAGGATCAATCCCCTGCTTCAGGTAATCCCGGATCAGTTGTTCCTGTATGGTCGTCTTGCCGACCTGCCGCGGCCCGCGGAGCACGACGATAGGCGCCAGACCGGCGTCCAGCCGGGCCCGGGTAGTGCTGAATGCCCAGCGCTTGAACGATGGGAGGACGCGCCCTGGCTTCCCTTCCCACCAGGGGTTGGTTGAGGAAATGAACTCGGTCAGAGCGGCGGGAAGGCGTTCCTGGTCGAAGATGTCGCGCCCAAGCATGGCTGGGGTGATTATAGCATGAGGCCAAACTCACAGACCGCCAGCCGCAAGGTCTGGCACGCTCTTCTAGCCCGTGTTTGACAAGAATCGCGCTCCGCGCCGAACGACGCGTGGAAGGCACCTACCTGCTGCAGACCAACGATCCGACCCTCGATGCCCTCCAGGCGACAGCCGCCTACAAAGAGCTGCAGACGGTGGAACGCGCCTTCCGCTGCCTCAAGGATGTGGCAGCCATGCGGCCCATCTATCACCAGACCGAGCCGCGGGTCCGGGGGCACCTGTTTGTGGCCCATCTGGCGCTGTTGCTGGGCGCGGCGCTGGAGAATTGCCTCCGCCACGCCGGCCTGGAGATGGCGCTCAACACCGCCCTGGCGGCGCTGCGCCCCGTGCGGCTGGTCACCCTGGAACTCGACGGTCAGCAGCATCAGGTGTTGACCAAGCCCACCCCGTACGCCCAGGCGGTCCAGAAGGCCGTCGGGCTTTCCCGACTCCCGCTTCCAGCGGCCTGTAGTGAAACCCCAGAGAAGGAACCCCTCAACCATGCGGGTTTCAGCCCGTGGGATGTCAACCATGGGCTAGCGCCGCGCCGAGTACTCGTCCAGACCCTGCTCCAGGGAGATCCAGGGCAGCGTAGCGCACTTGACCCGCACGGGAAACTTGCGAACTCCTTGCAGCGCAGCGAGATCGCCCATCTCGTCGCCGGGCTCCTCCCCGCGCATCATGCCCTTGAAGGATGCGACCAGCGCCCGGGCCTCGTCCAGCGTCTTGCCCTTGATCGCCTCGGTCATCATCGAGGCCGAGGCCTGGCTGATCGAACACCCGTGTCCCTCGAAGCTTACCCCCTCGACCCGGCCGTCCTGGAGGCGTAGGTAGAGCACCAACTCGTCCCCGCACAGTGGGTTGGCGCCTTCCATGGCGACGTCGTTCGGCTCCAGCCTGCCCCGGTTGCGGGGGTGCGCGTAGTGGTCGAGGATCACCTCGCGGTATAGATCATCCAGCGCCATGCGCGCCCTCCTTTGCCGCGGAGGAGGCCCGCGCAAAAAGGCGGCGGACCTTGTGCAGTCCCTCGACCAGCGCGTCCACCTCCGCACGCGTGTTGTACAGGTGGAAGCTGGCGCGGGCGGAGGCCGGAATCCCAAACCGTCGGTGCAGCGGCTCGGCGCAGTGGTGACCGGCGCGTACGGCTATGCCCTCGCCGTCGAGAACCTGGGCGACGTCATGAGGGTGGACGCGGTCCAGCGTGAAGGCGACGGCACCACCCCGGTTCGTGGCCGTCTGGGGCCCGTAGATCGTCAGCCCAGGGATCTCCTTCAACCGCAGGAGCGCGTAGGCCGTGAGGTCGTGCACGTGCTCGGTGATGGCCTCGAGGCCGACCTGCCGCATGTAATCCACTGCCACGCCAAGCGCGATCGCATCCGCGACGTTGGGGGTTCCGGCCTCGAACTTGTAGGGAGGGTCCTTGTAGGTGGACCGGTCTAGACCCACGCTAGTAATCATCTCGCCCCCGCCGTGGTAGGGTGGCATCGCGTCCAGCAGTGCGTAGCGGGCCCACAGCCCTCCAATGCCCATGGGCCCCAGCATCTTGTGCCCGGAGAACGCCAGAAAGTCGGCGCCCAGCGCCGCGACGTCCACCCTCTGGTGCGGCGCGCTCTGCGCCGCGTCCACAACAACAAGCGCGCCTGCCTGGTGCGCCAGGTCTGCGATCCACCTGACCGGGTTGATCGTACCCAAAACGTTGGACTGATGGGTCAGCCCCACCAGCTTCGGCCGGCCGGCCAGCAGCCGATCGAAGGCGTCGAGATCGAGCCGGCCTTCGTCGGTAACGGGGACGTACTTCAGAATCGCCCCGCGCTCGGCGGCCAGCATCTGCCAGGGCACAATGTTGCTGTGGTGTTCCATCTCGGTCAATAGAATCTCGTCCCCAGGGCCTACATTGGCGCGGCCCCAGGTCGCGGCTACCAGGTTCAGAGCTTCGGTTGTGCCCCGGGTGAAAACGATCTCCTCGGGCCGCGCGGCGCCGACAAAGGAGGCAAGCTTGACACGAGCCTCCTCATACTTGGCGGTGGCCTCTTCGGCCAGCCGGTAGATCCCCCGGTGAACGTTGGCGTTGTAGGAGCGGTAGTACTCGGAAAGGGCGTCCAGCACCTGGCGTGGTTTCTGCGAGGTCGCGGCGCTGTCGAGGTAGACCAGGGGCTTCCCGTCCACCGTCTGGCTCAAGAGCGGGAAGTCGTCGCGGATGCCTGTCCCTAGAACCAAGAGCACACCTCCTGCCTAACGCCTGTGCGGCATGCCCTGCCCGGGCCTGCTCTCCGGCGAAACCAGGATCGCATCACCTTCAACCTTGACGGGGTATGTGGCCACCGGCCGCACTGCCGGCAGCGAGAGCACCCGGCCCGAGGGCAGGTGAAACCGCGACCCGTGCTTGGGACAGACCAGGATCTCGCCCACCACCGGGCCGGCTGCCAGGGACTGGTCCTCGTGGGTGCAGGTGTCGTCCACGGCGTAGACCGTGCCGCCGACGTTTACCACAGCGATCTTGCGGCCCCCTGCCACCACCTGCTTGGCGGCGCCCGGCGGGACCTCTTGAAGCGTCGCAACCCGGATGAACTCGGCCATCTCAGATCATCTTCTCCGCGACCCTGGCCCGCAGGTAGGAGCGCACCCGTTCTCTTGGAATGCGATCGAAGACATCGGCGAAGAAGCCCTCAACGATCATGAATGCCGCCCGCTTGCGCGAAATCCCCCGACTCATCAGGTAGAAGATCTGTTCGTCGTCCAGGTGGCTGGTGGCAGACCCGTGAGTGCACCTGAGGTCGTCGGCCATGATCTCCAGCATGGGGATGCTGTCGGACCGCGCGCCGCGGGAGAGAATCAGGTTGCGGTTCACCTGGAACGCGTTGGTCTTCTGCGCACCCGGGTCCACCCTGATCAGGCCCGAAAACACGGCCCTGGCCGTGTCCTTCACCGCACCCCTGTACAGGAGGTCGCTGGAGGTGCTGGGCGCCTGGTGTTCCTGCAGCGTATGGAGGTTCACCTGCTGCCCCCCGGTCCCGAAGTAGACCCCGAGCATCTCCGAGGAGGCCCCTGGCCCCAGGAGTTGCGATTCGACGTCCACCTTGACGAGCCCCCCACCCAGCGCAACAACCAGGCTGCGCAGCGAGGCATCTCGGGCAAGGTGCGCGCGGATCAGGCTCCCCACCTCCCACATAGGCAGGCCCCACTCTTGAACGGCCGCATACTGAACGCGCGCTCCGGCGCGCAGGATCAGTTCCACCGCGCCCGAGGACAGCGTGCGCGGGCCGTCCCCCGTGGAAGCGAACAACTCAATCAGGGTCACGCTGCTCCCTTCCTCCGCGATCAGGAGGGTATGGGGAAAGAGGGCGCACCCTGGTGCGCCCAACCAGGTCTGGCTCATCAGCGGCAGGACGACCTCTGCCCCCTTGGGCACGTAGAGGAACGTGCCTCCGGTCCAAAGCGCAGAGTGCAGGGCCCGGAGCCGGTGCTCGTCGGGGGGGGCCACGGTGGTCATCAGGTAATCGCGCACCAGGTCCGGGTGCTCCCTCACCGCCGTGGCGAGGTCCGAGAAGAGCACTCCCTGTTGGGCCGCCTCCGCCATAAGCTCGATGGCCGCCAGGCTGCCGTCCAGATGGGTGATCAGCCCGGCCCGCTCTCCCACTTCCCTCGCGATCGTTCCGATAAACCGCATCTGCGCGGTGTCCCCGGTGCCGCCAACGAGGCAGAACGCGCCCGGGTCCAGGTCGCCCAAGTCGGTCCGGCGCCACTTCTCAGGGTGCGTGACTTGGGGCATGGGAAGCTGCTCGAAGGCATCCCATGCGGCCAGCCGCCGGGTGAGCGCCCAGTCGGGCTCGCGCATCCTGGCACTCAGCGCTTCTACGGTCTTGCGGGTCATGCCGGCCGCGCCCGGGGAGCCGCTAGCCAACGGAACCCTCCATCTCCATCGCGATCAGCCGGTTCAGTTCCACCGCGTACTCCAGCGGCAGTTCCTTCACGATCGGCTCGATGAAACCGCGTACGATCATGTTCATGGCCTCGTCGGCCCTGATCCCGCGGCTCATAAGGTAGAAGAGCTGTTCGTCGCTCACCTTGGAAACGGTGGCCTCGTGGGTAACCGAGGCGTCCATCTCGTCGATCTCCATGTACGGGTAGGTGTCGGAGCGGCTCCGGTCGTCGAGGATCAGGGCGTCGCAGCGCACCGCGCACTTGCTGCCCACCGCGCCGGGGTAAACCTTCACGAGCCCGCGGTATCCGGCCCGCCCACCATCCTTCGCGATGGACTTGCTGACCACCGAGGACTGGGTGTGCGGGGCGGCGTGGACCACCTTCGCGCCGGGATCTTGGTACTGGCCCTTCCCTGCGAAGACCACCGAGAGGATCTCGGCCTTGGCGCCGGGCTCGACCATGTACACGCTCGGGTACTTCATCGTCACCTTGGAGCCGATATTCCCGTCAACCCACTCCATCGTTGCGTCCCGGTAGGCCACCGCGCGCTTGGTCACCAGGTTGTAGGTGTTCGTGGACCAGTTCTGGATGGTTGTATAGCGACAGCGCGCGCCCTCCTTCACGATGATCTCCACCACCGCGCTGTGGAGCAAGTCCGTGGTGTAGATCGGGGCGGTACACCCCTCGACGTAGTGAACGTAGGAGCCGGGTTCGCAGATGATCATCGTGCGCTCGAACTGGCCCGCCTTCTCGGCGTTGATCCGGAAGTAGGCCTGCAGAGGGATGTCCACCTTCACGCCCGCGGGCACGTAGATGAAGGAGCCGCCGGACCACACCGCGCTGTTGAGCGCGGCCAACTTGTTGTCCTCAGGCGGCACGACGGTACCGAGGTATTCCCGCACGATGTCGGGGTGCTCCCGGAGCGCGGAGTCGGTGTCCAGGAAGATGACACCAAGCTTCTCCCACTCCTCCTTCAGGTTGTGGTATACACTCTCGGATTCATACTGCGCCCCCACCCCGGCCAGGTACTTCTTCTCGGCCTCCGGAATGCCCAGGCGGTCAAACGTCCGCTTGATCCCTTCGGGCACGTCCTCCCAGGTATGGCCCTTGCCATCGGTGGGCTTCAGGTAGTAGTAGATGTCGTTGAAGTCTATCTGCGTGAGATCCGCGCCCCACGTGGGCAGCGGACGCCGAAAGAAGTGCTCCAGCGAGTGTAGGCGGAAGGCACGCATCCACTCGGGCTCGCCCTTCATGGAGGAGATCATCTCCACGATCTCGCGATCGAGGCCCTTCCGAGCCTTGAATACGTACTTTTCGGGGTCGCGAAACCCCCACTCGTAGTGGTCGAGGTCTATACCCAGCGGGTTGGTCGGCGCCATTCGGCTCTCCCCGAAAACTAGTGAACGACCCAGAAGACCTTGCCGGCGCGCCTGACCGCACCCTCCTCCTGGACCTCTGATGCCACCACCTCAAACTGCTGCCGGATGCCCTCGTAACCGTGCTGCTCCAGTTCCTCGGCGAGCTCCGGGCCGCCCGAGACGACGATGCGGCCATCGTACATGATGTGCACGTGGTGGGGACGCAGGAACTGCAGGATGCGCGAGTAGTGCGTGATCACCAACACGCCCATGCCGCCCCGGGCCTCGTCGTACATCCTGAGGATGCTGTCGGCGACCACCTTGACCGAGTCAATGTCCAGGCCCGAGTCGGTCTCGTCCATGAAGGCGATCTGTGGTTCGAGCAGCGCCATCTGGAGAATCTCTGCCCGCTTCTTCTCGCCGCCCGAGAACCCGTCGTTCACGTACCGGCCGGGGACCTCTGGATCAATCTTCAGCGCCTCTATCTTGGAGCGGAGCAGCTTCTGGAACTCGGAGACCGGCATCAGCTCTTGCTTGTACCCCCGCCGCGCCGAGACCGCGGCACGCAGGAAGCTGGCCATTGTCACGCCCGTGATGCTCACCGGGTACTGGAACGCGATGAACAGCCCCTTCCTGGCGCGTTCATCGGGAGCCATAGCCAGCAGATCCTCGCCCTTGTAGAAGACCTCGCCGCTCGTGACCTGGTAGAAAGGATTGCCCATCAGGACGTTGGCCAGGGTGCTCTTGCCCGAACCGTTGGGCCCCATGATGGCGTGGATCTCCCCGGCGCTGAGTTGCAGGTTAACCCCTTTTAGAATGACCTTCTCCTCAACCTGCACGTGAAGGTCGCGGATATCCAGATCTGCCATACCTGTCTCCTTCCAGCGCCGGGCAGCGGCCCTCCGGGGTGCGTGCCACCCGCACATTCTAGACTGATTTAGTCAAGTTTTCAATCGGATGGTCCGCTCCAGTGACTCCCGCTTTTTGGCCGGCAGAAAGGCTGCCCGTGCGGCCGTCACCTGAAGGTTTACCAGGATCTCCCGACTCAACCGGTGCGCCCGTGTGATACAGGCAAGTTCTCTGCTCAGCGTCGTCCCCAACAGCATTGGATCGTCGCTGTTGATCGTGACCGGGACCCCCTGCTTCAAGAACGTCCCCACGGGATGTGTTGACATCGCGGATACAAGTCCGAGGCGGACGTTGCTCGTCGGGCAGATCTCGAGCGCCACACCCCGTTCGCACAGCCGCTCCAGCAGCGCGGGATCCTCGATGGCCCGTATGCCGTGACCGATCCTCGACGCCCCAAGCTGATAGACGGCAGCCCAGACCCCGGCCGGGCCGGCGAACTCGCCGGCGTGCACGGTGATGCCCAGGCCGGCATCGCGGGCGCGCGCAATGGGCGCCGAGAACAGCCCCGCAGGATAGTTCTCCTCGTCGCCGGCCAGATCCACACCCACCACTGCGCAGTCGGAAGCCGCCACGGCCTCGGCGATGATTCGGTCGGCCTCCTCGGGCCCGCGCTCGCGGATCACAGTGACGATTGTCCCGTAGGACAGGCCCAGGCGCCTGGCCTCCCCTGAGCCCTCGGCCATCGCTTCGAGCATGCCGCGCACGCCCAGGACGGAAAACGCGCGCTGGCCTCCTACCCGCACCTCGATGTGCCGGACCGACTGACCGGGAGCCTCAGCGACCAACTCAGCGGTGATCGCGGCGATGTTGGCGCGTGTGTACGCGGAATCGGGCAGGCGGTTCGCCCTCTCGGCGTACCGCAGACGCCGGAGCCGGTCGTAGCCGGCGAACCTCGATGGGTCGGATATGAGGTGGACCTGTCCGATCAGCGGATGGTCGGGATCGCGTCGTTGGAGCAGGCGGCGCAGGCGAAGCGATGTCTCAAGGTGTACGTGAAGCTCGACTTTGGGGAGGGCGATGATGTACGAGAGTTCGGTCGCGTCAACCACTGTGATCTCCGGGGTATGGCGCCATTATACCGGTGGAAGGGATCAGTGGGCAAATCCCTAATAGCATTGCATGGCCGACCTGCAGTCCGCGCTTTCATGGTATCGCCGGATGGTGCTCGTGCGCCGCTTCGAGGAAGAGACCGAGCGGGCGTTTCGCCGAGGCAAGATAGGGGGCTACCTGCACGTCTACTCGGGGCAGGAAGCGGTGGCCGCCGGCTTCATCAGCGCGATGCGTGGTGACGATATCTGCTTCACCTCGTACCGCGACCACGCGATCGCGCTGCTGCGCGGCTCGCCACCCGGCGCGGTCATGGCCGAGTTGTACGGCAAGGCCGCCGGCCTGGCCCGGGGCAAGGGCGGATCAATGCACCTATTCGATGTCGGCCGCGGCTTCTACGGGGGCTACGGCATCGTCGGCGGGCACATCCCGCTCGCCCTGGGCGCGGCCTATGCCCTGCGCTACCAGGGAAGCGACCGCGTATGCCTGTGCTTCCTGGGAGACGGCGCAATGAACACAGGCGCGTTCCACGAATCCCTCAACATGGCCGGCCTGTGGGGGCAGACCGGGCATTGCCCGCTGGTGTTGATCGTGGAGAACAACGGGTACGCCATGGGCACATCGGTGGCCCGTTCGTCCGCGGTGACCGACCTCGCCTCGCGGTTCACCGCCTACGCGATCCCCAGTGAGCGCGTGGACGGGATGGACTTCCAAACCGTGCGCCTGGCGGCCGAGCGCGCGGTCGCCGATGCCCGGGCCTCGGGAAGACCCACCGCCGTGGAGGCCGTCACCTACCGGTTCGCCGGCCATGGCGCAGCGGATGTCGTCCAGCCCTACCGTAGCAAGGAAGAGGTGGAGCAGGCCCGGCGACGCGACCCAATCCGGCTTCTCGAAGGCCACCTGCGCGCGGCCGGGTTGCTCGACGACGCGGCGGCTGAGGCGATCCGCGAGGAGGCTGAGCAGGCTGTGCTGGCAGCAGTCCGGCACTCTGAGGATAGCCCGCCGCCGTCGCCGGAAGCCCTCCACGCTGATGTCTACGGCAAGGAGGCGTAGCCGGTGCCCATCCTTTCCTACCGCGAAGCAATCCGGACGACGCTAATCGAGGAGATGGACCGCGACCCGACGGTCATCCTGTTGGGCGAGGAGATCGGCCTCTACCAGGGCACGTTCCGCATGACCGCCGACCTCCTGGAGCGCTACGGCCCCCGCCGGGTCATTGACACGCCTACCTCCGAGATCGGGTTCGTCGGAGCGGCGATCGGCATGGCGATGCTCGGGCTGCGGCCGGTCGTAGAGATGATGACCTGGAACTTCTCCCTGGTGGCCTTCGACCAGATCGTCAACAACGCGGCAAAGATCCGGTACTTCTCCGGCGGGCAGGTGGACATCCCCTTAATCATCCGCGGACCCAACGGCGCGGGCGTTCAGCTCTCCGCGCAGCACTCACAGAGCTTCGAGGCCCTCTACGCGCACATCCCCGGCCTGCACGTGGTGGCGCCGGCCACACCCGCCGAGGCCAAGGGGTTGTTGCGCACCGCGATCCGCGGCAGCGACCCGGTGATCTTCCTCGAGCACGCAGCGCTCTACGGGTCCAAGGGCGAGGTGCCGGACGGTGAGTTCGCGGTGCCGTTCGGCGCCGCCGACGTAGTCCGCTCCGGCAGAGACGTCACGATCGTGGCCTACAGCCGCATGTTGGGGACCGCCCTGGAGGCGGCGGCTCACCTGGCCGGGGAGGGTATCGAGGCCGAGGTGATCAACCTCCGCACGCTCCGGCCGCTGGACCGAAGCACGATCGTGGAGTCGGTGGGCCGGACGCACCGGGCGGTGGTCGTGCAGGAGCAGTGGCGGCCGTTCGGGGCAGCCGCCGAGATCGTCGCCACGATCACCGAGGGCGCCTTTGACGCCCTCGATGCACCGATTGAAAGGGTCACCGGCGCTGACGTCCCAATGCCGTACGCGCGCAACCTCGAACTGATGGCCCTCTCAAACGCGGGGGACATCATGCGGGCAGTTGCCAGGACCCTGTACCGGGAGATCCCGACGCCGAATGGGCGATCGTCTGGGGGTCAGAGCGATGCCTGAAGTGATCATGCCCAAGATGGGCGATGCCATGACCGAGGGCAAGGTCATCAGGTGGATGAAGCAGCCCGGTGACCCGGTCGCGCAGGGAGAGGCAATCGCCGAGATTGAAACCGACAAGGTGAACGTAAGCCTCGAGGCCGAGTGGGCCGGCGTGTTGACCGAAGTGCTCGTGCCCGCCGGCGAGGTGGCGGCGGTTGGGGCGCCGATCGCGCTGCTCGCCCGGCCGGGCGAGCAAGTCGTCCGACCCCCCGCGCCGACGCCTGCCAAGCCCATGGCGGCGGCAACCGATGTGGCGCCGGCCGCTGCACTGCCATCCGCTGCTGCCAAGACGGAGACGCCGGCGTCCGAGGGCGCGGGCCCGGTGCGCGCCTCGCCGCTGGCCCGAAAGATGGCTGCGCAGCACGGGATACCGCTCTCGGCGATCCACGGCACCGGCCCTGAGGGGCGGATCACAAAGGGTGACGTCGAGGCTGCCCTCGCGGCCCCATCGGTGGCGGCCTCACCAGGGGGCGCGGCCGTCGCCATCCCTCTAACCCGCATGCGCCAGACTATCGCCCGGCGGATGACCGAGAGCAAGCAGCAGGTACCGCACTTCTACATCTCGGTCACGGTCGCCATGGACGATGCCCTGGCGCTGCGCCGCCAGATCAACGACGGGAAGAGCGAGGCGGAGAGGGTCTCGATCAACGACCTGACCGTCAAGGCGGCAGCGCTTGCGCTGGTTCGGTTCCCCAACATCAACGCCTCATTCGCGGACGGTGCGGTGCGCCGTTTGTCGGAGGTGAACATCAGTATTGCGGTGGCGCTGCCCGAGGGGTTGATCGTGCCGACGCTCTACCACTGCGATCGCAAGCCGGTCTGGCAGATCGCTGCCGAGGCCCGCGAGCTCACCGAGCGTGCGCGCACCGGACGCCTCCGTCCCGACGACCTTACCGGCGGTACCTTCACGCTCAGCAACCTGGGCATGTTCGATGTGGACACCTTCGCCGCGATCATCAACCCTCCGCAGGCCGCGATCCTGGCCGTGGGCACGGCCCGACCGCAGGCGGTGGTGCGTGAGGGCAGCCTGGCCGTCGCGACCGTTATGCAGGCAACGCTCTCGGCCGATCACCGCGTGACCGACGGGGTGGAGGCTGCTCAGTTCCTGGGTGAAGTACGGCGGCTGCTGGAGAACCCGGTGGGTTTGGTGATCGAACGGCCTGCGGGCTAGGCTCCGGCGAGGTGCTCCCGGATCACGGTTTCGGCGCGGCCGGCGATCTCTTCCCACGCTGCCGCCGGGTCGCGCGTGATGGTGACGAAGTCGTTCAGCACAAACACCTGAACGACACCAGGGATGGCAAACAGACCGGCCGCCAGCGGGTGGCCGGCGGCCTCCTCCGCTGAGCGGAATGTCTGACTGCGGCCCTCGGTTAACCTCCGGCCGACCACGAACTTCAGGGCGTTAGCGTTGGGTGTAGGCAGGATCTTCAGGGTCAACTGATCACTCACTTCGGTCTCCTCAGATGATCCCGAGATGATCCAGGCATTCCGCTCAGTGGACCTTGGCGTCGCCGCGGCCGCCCGGCATCTCACAGTACCAGGCCACCAACCGCGCGAGGGCGATCAAGGGGGCGAGTCCCGCTCGGATTCCGCCCAGCATGCGGTCCGTGGAGTGGAGCCCGCCGGAAGTCAGCATCTGCCACCGCAGTTCGATGAGTGCTCCTAGATGAAGTGCCAGATCCATAGTCATCAGCCCGGCATCGGCGAGGGGTAGGAACACCTGCCAGCGTCGGGGCGGTCTTTCCATGTCGAACATCGTGAGCATGGCCTTGGCTATGCCGGTCGCGGCGCCCGCGGCATTGCTGAACCACCCCACCGACTGGCCGAGCCCTTCGGGGTCTCTCGCCACAGCTTCCAGATCGCGCGTGGTCGCCTCGAGCACGGCCACGGAGGCCAGGATCCGGCCTATGCGCCAGCCGATGCGGATCGGATCCAGATACTTGGGCGGCTGCGGTAGCACGAACCCGGTAGTGGCCGTCACGGCAAGACCTAGCGATCGCGCCTGCGCGATGGCCTCCTTGGCGTCATCCAGCAGGCTGGTGCGTTCATCCGCTATCCGTTGCCGGGCCTGCTCGAAGAAAGCCTCACGCACCCGGGGGAGGTTGTCCACCAACAGCGTTCCGCTGCTCAGAACCTCGTGGATGACCGGAAGGATGTGCGAGTTGAGCGCGAACGGCATGACTATGCCTGGTTCGCCTCCCAGGGGGTGGGCGTCCGAGACACGGTCGAGGAATTCGCGCACCTCGTCCTCTTCTATGCCGTCGTCAAAGACCAGCCCCAACTCTATGTCCGTGTCGGGGTAGCTCGGCCCTTGACCGTATCGGCCGTAGAGATAGACCGCCGCAACCTCGCGCGGCTGCGCAAAGAACGCCTTCAAATTCTCGATTGCCTGCACCATGAGCCTCCGCTTGCCCCCCAGTGTACACCGCCCTTTCCCCCGCCTCAACCATGGGGGCGTGTTTCCGGGCGGAGGTGATAAATAGCGCGGGGTGGAATTGTGTGGTTCGTTCGGCGCATCTGCGGATTGAGGAGGCATGTTGCAAGATGACACCAACCGGGACAATCCCGATGCCTGACGAGATGTGGCGCGTCGGGATGGCCGCCGTACCTATTGTGATCGTGCTCGTGGGTTTGCTCGGTCTGAACTGGAGCGGCGTGCGGTCCGGCGCCGTAGCGCTGGCTGCCGCCGCGGCCATTGCGCTGATCGCATTTGCGTTGCCCGCGGGTGCCGTGGCCGTTGCGCTGTGGCGCTCTCTTGCCTTGAGCCTTCACGTGCTCTACATCATCTGGGCCGCCCTGGTCCTGTACAAGTTCGCCGACGAGTCGGGCGCGATACGGAGCATCGGGCGCGCCATCGGGCGCCTCACCAGCGACCGCATATTGCAGTTGCTGATCATCGGGTTCGCTTTCAGTTCGTTCCTGCAGGGAGTAGCCGGGTTCGGGGTGCCGGTCGCCGTCACCGCTCCACTGCTTCTGGGGCTGGGTTTCACGCCGCTTGAGTCTGCCGCGATCCCTTTGATCGGCCACGCTTGGTCGGTGACGATGGGAGACATGGCCTCCTCGTTCCAGGCGCTCCGCGCCGTCACCGGCCTGCCGCCGCATGAGATGGGCAACTGGATCGCGGTGTTCCTGGGGCTCTCCGCGGTCGCAAGCGGGTTTGCGGTCGCCCACATGCACGGCGGAACCCGATCAGCTGGGCGCGCCTTTGGCTCGATTCTGACGATGGGCCTGGCGATGGGCCTGACGCACCTGGTGCTTTCGGTTACGCAGCACTGGACGATCGCCTCGTTCGGCGCCGGAATGGTCGGCCTTGCCGTCGGCATCGGACTCGCGCGACTGGGCAGGCGCGGTGACGCGGGCGAGGCGCCCGCGAGCTCCGGTGTCGGGGAGATGTCGTTCCAGATGGCCTTTCTGCCCTACTACGTCCTGATCGCGGTGATCGCCACCGCCACGTTCGTGCCCGGGCTGCACCAAGCCCTTGAGCGCGTGGCATTCGCCTTCAGGTACCCCGAGATCACGACCGGTCTGGGCTGGAAGACGGGTGCAGGAGCGTTTACGATCCCGGTCTTCGGCCACCCCGGCGCGCTACTCCTGTACGCTTCCGGGATCGCGGCTGTGCTGTTCAAGCTCTTGGGCCGCCCATCGCCCAACTGGAGCGCCGTCTGGAAGGGCGTGCGCAAGCAGGGACTACCGACAACGCTAACTATACTGACGCTGGTCGGCGTGGCGATGATAATGCTCTACAGCGGCATGACCTACCTTCTTGCTAGGGGGCTCGTCCTGCTGGTGGGATCCTTCTTCCCTATGATTTCGCCGCTCATCGGCCTGCTGGGAGCTGTGATCACAGGCAGCAACACCAACTCGAATGTCTTGTTCGGAGCGCTTCAGCGCGACGGGGCGCAGATGCTCGCCATGAATCCGGCTCTAATGGCCGCGTTGCAGTCCTCCGGGGGCTCGCTCGGTTCGATGATTGCGCCGGCAAAGGTAGTACTGGCGACCGCAACCACCGGGCTTCTAGGGCAGGAAGGTAGGGTCATGCGGGCCACCGCTCCGTACGCGATCGCGATGACCGCGGCACTCGGCCTGCTGGGATGGATCCTGCTGTCGCGATAGGATGCGGGCGCGCCTTCATCCCTTAGCCGGCCATCCAAGTGCCTGCTCGATGACACGCGCGCAACCGAGGAGCGTGCCCTCGCGGAATCGGTCTGCGGCCAGTTGGACCGCCACGGGAAGCCCTTCGTCGGTTAGGCCTGAGGGGAGGACGATCGCTGGAAGGCCTGCCAGGTTGTACAGCCGTGAGAACCTGCCCAGCAGTCGGCGCACCTGGGGCCATGCGGATCCCTGCGGGTCGGCATCTGCCAGACGAGGTGCGCCGGCGGGCTGCGCAGGCCCCAGCAGGAGATCCACCTCACCGAAGGCATCGGAGAGTTCGGCCGTAACCCGCGACTGAACCCCTCGGGCCTCGGAGCGCATCGCGGAGGTGACCTCCTCACCCTGGTCCAGCAGGGCGCGCACGTCCCGGCCGTAGCGCTCTCTCATCCCCGGATAGGCATCGCGGTGATAGACGGCTGCTTCGGCAAGAAGCAGCGTCACCTGGGCCCAACCGGCCTCCTCGGGGGTCCGCAGTAGTACCGGACGAACGGTGAAGCCGGCCTCGACGCACACGCGGGCAGCGTCGTCCACCGCCCGGGATGCGACAGGATCGAGGTCCGCCTCGAAGAACGGGCCGACCAGTCGGCCCACGCGCAGGTTCGGCCGGACCCGCGCCACCTGCTCAATGTAGGCGTCCACCGGCACATCGCGTGAGGCAGGATCGGCCGGATCCACGCCTGCCATCACGCCTAGGAACAACGCCGCGTCCGTGACGCTCCGTGTTATGGGGCCTACGGTGTCAAACGATCCGGACAGCGGCAGAACGCCCGCTCGGCTGATCCGGCCGAAGGTCGGCTTCAAGCCCACCACGCCGCAGAGGGCCGCGGGGATGCGTATCGAGCCGCCGGTATCGGTGCCGACCGCGCCGGCCGCCAGCCTGGCGGCCACGGCCACAGCCGAACCTCCGCTCGACCCTCCGGCGACTCGATCGAGGCGCCAGGGATTGCGAGGGGTACGGCCGTGCGGGTTGAGGCTGGTCATTCCCAGGGCGAACTCGTGCAGCGTCGTTGTGCCCAGCACGATTGCCCCGGCGGCCTCCAACCGCCGCACCACGGTCGCGGTCTCGCGCGACGGCTCACTCCCCAGGAACGACGAACCCGCCGTAAGCGGCACGCCCTCAATCTGTATCAGGTCCTTGACGGCAACCGGCACGCCGTGCAGCGGCCCGCGCCAGCGCCCTGAACGCGCCTCGGTGTCGCGGGTAACCGCCTCGGCTCGGGCGCGTCCGGCCAGGACGGTCACATATGCCGCAACCTCCGGGTCTACGCCGGCAATCCGCTCCAGGTACGCTTCAACGGCACCGACGGCGGTGAGGCTCCCGTGGCGGATCCGCTCCGCCAGCGCCAAGGCCGACAGGTCAGTGATCGCACTCATCGTTGATCCTTTCTTCGGATAGGCGTCTCTGTCCCTCCTGCTGGTAATAGGACTCGGCCACGGTCCGGTGGAATACCCTGCCCAAGCCAAGCACCCGGAGGCGACGCATGACCAGCCGTCCCATCGAGTCTTCCATGGATGAACGCCGGAGGTTCCCTCCGCCAGAAACGTTCCGGGCACGGGCCGTCGTGACCGACGAAAGAGTCTACGAGGAAGCCGGCCGCGAGCCGGAGGCCTTCTGGGAGCGCGCGGCGGGTGATCTGCACTGGTTTCGCCGGTGGGACCAGGTCCTTGACTGGAACCTGCCGGACGCGCGATGGTTTGTGGGCGGTCGCACCAACATGGCCTTCAACTGCCTGGACCGCCACCTCACCACCGCCCGGCGCAACAAGGCCGCTATCCTGTGGGAAGGCGAACCCGGAGAGACGCGCGTCCTGACGTACTGGGATCTTGCGCGTGAGGTGAACCGCTGCGCCAATGCCCTGCTCTCCATGGGCGTGCGGCGCGGGGACCGCGTGGCCATCTACATGCCGATGATTCCCGAGCTCCCCATCGCAATGCTCGCCTGCGCCCGTATCGGCGCGGTGCACGCGGTGGTCTTCGGAGGGTTCTCGGCGGAAGCGCTGCGCGACCGCATCAACGACGCCCAGGCCAAGATGGTCATCACCGCCGACGGCGGCTACCGCAAGGGCACGATCATCCCGCTCAAGCGCAACGTGGACCAGGCCATTGCCGATGTTCCTACGGTACGGCACGTCCTTGTGGTGCGGCGCATCGGCGAGGCCGCGGCGATCCACATGGTCGAGGGGCGCGACCGGTGGTGGCACCGCGCCCTGGACGGGATGCGCATGGACTCCCCGGCCGAGGAGATGGACAGCGAGGAACTGCTCTACATCCTCTACACCAGCGGAACCACCGGGAAGCCCAAGGGCATCGTCCACACGACGGGTGGCTACATGGTCGGAACCTACCTAACCACCAAGTGGATCTTCGATCTCAGGGAGGACGATCTGTTCTGGTGCACCGCCGACATCGGCTGGGTAACCGGCCATTCCTACGTCGCATACGGCCCGCTGCTGAACGGCGCGTCAATCCTGATGTACGAGGGAGCGCCCGACTGGCCGGAGCGCGACCGGTTCTGGGAGCTCGTCGAGAAGTACGGCGTCACCGTCTTCTATACCGCGCCGACCGCGATCCGCACCTTCATAAGGTGGGGCGCCGACTGGCCGGCACGACACGATCTCTCGACGCTCCGGCTGTTGGGCACCGTGGGCGAACCGATCAACCCCGAGGCGTGGATGTGGTATCGCAAGCACATCGGGGGAGACCGCTGCCCGATCGTGGATACCTGGTGGCAGACCGAGACAGGGATGATCCTGATCACCCCGCTGCCGGGGATCACGACGCTCAAACCCGGCTCGGCCACGGTGCCGTTTCCGGGCATTGAGGCCCACGTCGTGGACGAGCACGGCGCCCAGGTCCCGCCCAACGCCGGCGGCTACCTCGTGCTGCGCCGGCCGTGGCCGGCGATGCTCCGAGGCATCTACGGCGACCCGGCTCGCTTCCGCCGAGAGTACTGGGAGCGGATTCCAGGAGTGTACTTCACCGGCGACGGGGCGCGGCGCGACGAGGATGGACACTTCTGGTTGTTGGGCCGTGTGGACGATGTCATCAACGTCGCAGGACACCGGATCGGCACAATGGAAGTCGAGAGCGCGCTCGTGGCCCACCCCAAGGTGGCCGAGGCGGCCGTCGTCGGGATGCAGCACGAGATCAAGGGGCAGGCGCTGGCGGCCTTCGTCACGCTCAAGGAGGGGGTTGACAGCGGCGGCGATGTGACCGACGAGCTACGGGCACACGTCACCCAGAAGATCGGCGCGATTGCCCGCCCAGACCGCATCATGTTCGCCGCGGAGCTCCCAAAGACCCGCAGCGGGAAGATCATGCGGCGACTGCTGCGCGACATCGCCGAGGGCCGCCTGCTGGGCGACACAACAACGCTGGCGGATCTTTCGGTGATTCAGGGCCTGCGGGAGAGATACGAAGAGGACGTCCAGGACTAAGCGATCAGGCCGCCGGCGGATCTGGCATCAGCATCCTGCGCAGCCGGTGTAGCGCCGAAGCCAGAATTCGGGAAACGTGCTTCTGGGACACGCCGATGCGCTCGGCGCACTCCGACTGCGTCAGATCGGTAAAGAAGATGTGGAAGACGACGACACGCTGGATCGTGTTGAGGGTCTCCAGCGCTTCTATCAGCATCATCCGATCCTCTACCGGCACCGCCAGCCAGGCCGCCTGCCGCCGTCCGGCCATGTCCGCGTCCACCCTGGGCTGCCCGCCCTCTCCCTCTACATCGAGCGAGATGGTTCGGACCACCTGACGCGTCTTGAGGGTCTTGGTCAGCGATTCCGCGTCCATGGAGAGCATCTCGGCCAACTCGGTGAGGCCGGGGTAGCGGCCGCTCTCGCCGAGATGCTCGCCCACCGCCTGCTCGATCTGACCGTTGACCTGCTCCAGCCACCTGGGCCTGCGCAGCAGCGACGCATGATCCCGCAGGTAGTGTCGGATCTCCCCACGGATGAAATGGCGCGCAAAGACCAGGAACGGCGTCCCCCTGGACGGATCGAAGAGCTCGATGGCGTTGAGCAATCCCAGGAACCCAACCTGTACCAGATCTTCTTCCTGGCCGGGGTTCCTGTAGTCGGAGGCGATCCCGCGCACGAGGGGCTCGCACGCGCGCACCAGCGCATCGCGCGCCTCGGGGTCGTGCGTGTGAGCGTAGTGCCGCACCGTCTCACCCCCGCTGGTTTCCTTCTTTCAACGGATGAAGCGCGGATTCCTCTTGGGCCTACCGGACTCCCTCCAGGTCGAACGCGCTGTGCAAGGCGCGCACGGCGTTCTGGATCTCCTCGGCGGAAACCACGCACGAGATCTTGATCTCCGAGGTGCTGATCATCTGGATGTTGACGCCCGCCGCCGCCAACGCGCCGAACACCTTGGCGGCCACGCCGGGATTGGTCGCCATGCCTGCCCCGACGACGGACACCTTCGCCACCCCCTCGACGGCCACTACCTCCCCACCGCCGACCTCCAGAGCGATCCCACGGGTGGTTTCCTCCGCGACCGGGGCGTCGGCCCTGGTCACGGTGAACGAGATGTCCGCCTTGCCGCCGCGGCTGGCAGCCCTGACTATCATGTCCACGTTGATATGCCGGTCGGCCAGTGCCGAAAAGATGCGGTGGGCGATGCCCGGGATGTCAGGAACGTCGGCGATCGTGACGCGCGCGACGTCAACGTCGTGGGTCACTCCTGTCACCGTTCGAATGGGTTCCACGTCGGAAGCCTCCTCAACGAGGGTGCCTGGCGCATCGCTCCAAGTCGAGCGCACGTGCATCCGTACACGGTATGCCTTGGCATACTCCACCGATCTGGCCTGCAGGACAACGGCGCCACTGGAAGCCATCTCTAGCATCTCGTCGTACGATAGACGGGCCAGTTGCCGAGCGTTGGGTTCAATCCTGGGGTCGGCGGTAAATACGCCCGGGACGTCCGTGTAGATCTCGCACTGATCTGCTCCCAGAGCCGACGCCAGCGCGACCGCGGTAACATCGGACCCACCGCGTCCCAGGGTTGTGATCTCATCCTCGGGAGTGACCCCCTGGAACCCCGCTACGATGACGATGCGGCCTTGCGCCAGTTCGGCATCTATGCGCCGCCGGTCAACATCGAGGATTCGGGCCTTGGTGTGGACGCCGTCGGTGACGATCCGCACCTGACCGCCGGTCAGGGAGATCGCCTGCTCCCCCATTTCCTGGACCGCCATGCTCAGGAGCGCGATCGAAATCTGCTCGCCCACCGCCATCAGCATGTCGAGTTCCCGCGCCGGCGGGCGCGAGGAGATCTCGCGGGCGCGCGCTATCAACTCGTCGGTCATGTGGCCCGGGGCGGACACGACGACCACCACGTTCGAGCCCCCCCGGCGCGTCGCGGCCACGCGGGAGGCGACATGCCGCAGGCGCTCGGACGTCGCAACCGAGCTGCCCCCGTATTTCTGAACGATCAGACCCACGGCTCAGCCATCCTAACAGCGTCGGGGTCCTTCAACCCGTGGCCGGTCAGTATGCAGACAATGTCGCCGTCGGGCAACCCGGCTCCTTGGAGATGCAGGGCACCCGCGGCCGCGGCGGCCGACGCGGGCTCAACGAAGACCCCTTCCGCTGCGAGCGCCCGCTGCGCTCCCAGGATCTCCTCATCGCTGACCTGCAGGAACCGGCCTCCTGAAGCCTCAACTGCCTCTACCGCGCCCTTCCAGCTTGCCGGGCGGCCGATGCGTATCGCCGACGCCACCGTCTCCGGCCGGACCACGGGCGAACCGCGCACCAGGGGGTTCGCCCCCTCGGCCTGCACCCCGATCATCCTGGGACGCGAGGTGATCCGCCCTGCCGCATGGTACCGGAGGAACCCCATCCAGCACGCGGTGATGTTGCCGCCGTTC
This sequence comes from bacterium, assembly GCA_030018905.1. Classification (GTDB taxonomy): domain Bacteria; phylum Sysuimicrobiota; class Sysuimicrobiia; order Sysuimicrobiales; family Humicultoraceae; genus VGFA01. Next base: position 27,504 of record JASEHJ010000004.1, read on the forward strand.
CCCACCGGAAGAACCACGGCCGCCGGCGCACGTCCCAACGCGTCGCAGATCTCGTATGATGCCGTGGCCTGGCCCTCAAGTCGAAACGGGTTGAGCGAGTTGACCAACGCGTATCCCTCTTCCGCGGCCATCTTCACTGCCATGCCGAGAATCTCCTCGAACTCCCCCTCAACCGTCAGTACGCGCGCGCCGTGCGCGACGGCCTGAACAAGCTTCCCACGAGCCACTGCGCCGGCGGGCAGCAGAATGCTACAGGAAAGACCTGCCCGGGCGGCATAGGCTGCGGCCGAGGCCGCGGTGTTGCCGGTGGAGGCGCAGATGACTCCACGGGCACCGTCTCCGGCGGCCTGGCTTACGGCAACGGTCATGCCACGGTCCTTGAACGAGCACGTTGGGTTGCTGCCTTCCAGTTTGAGCCACACCGGACGTCCCAGGCGCCCTTCCAGCCACGATGAGGGAACCAGCGGCGTGCCCCCTTCGTGCAGCGTAACCTTTGTGGCCAACGGGGGTAGGAACTCCCCGTAGGCGGCGATGATCCCCTTCCAGGCAATGGGTGCCACGGTGCCTCCCCCTGCGCGGTGCTGGCCACCGTATAGCAGACGAGCCATGGCGTGTCAAGGCGTGCCAAGACCGGCGTAGCCACGTCCGCAAAAAGCGACTACTCTAGTGGGGCGCGGACACGGTGGGGTGCGGCATCCCCACCCGCGCAGGGGGACTAACGGATGGGACGCCATCCATCACGGCGCCACGCATCACCCGAGGATGTTCCGGTTGGACACCGGATCCGCGAGCGCAGACGCGACCTCGGAATGACACAGACACACCTTGCCGGCGAGGTCTACACCAAGAGCTTCATCAGCCAGATGGAAAGCGGGCACGCGGACCCCTCCATGGACACCCTGCGCTACCTGGGCCGCAGGCTGGAGATGGGGTTGTCCAGCATGGCCGGCAGCGTTGCCGACCAGCATCTGGCCGCGGTGGAGGGCCTGCTGGCATGGGCACAAGAGGCGCGGCAGGCCGGCCGCACCGACGCTACGCGCCGCGCGATCGAGATCGGCATCGAGATCGCCACGGCCCCCGCATTGCATCGCCACCTTGCAGAGGCCTGCCTGCTCCTGGCAGAAGTTGAGATCGAATCAGGGTCCGGCGATCGGGCGGCAGGGGCGCTGGAACGGATTCCAGAGCCATCCGTCCTGGCCGATCCCCGCGTTGCCATCCGGAAGGGCCTGGCTGAAGGGCTGCTCGCCCTGAGAAAGGATGACATCTCCGAGGCCACCGCGGCGTTCTGCCGTGCGCTGTACCAATCCCGCAGGTCGGCCCGGTACGGCGACCTGACGGTTCGTGCGCTGGCAGGACTTGGCGAGGCGCTCGCCCGGGCAGGCCACCACCAGCAGGCCCGGCGCAGGCTTGAAGCCGCCGCGCGAATGGCAGCGCGGTCGCGCAGGTAGCGGTTCCGGCTACGTTTCTCCCGCCGCCAGACTCCGGACCGTGGCGTCGGCCATGCGGGCAGCTTCGTATCCGGACAGACGCAACTGGCGGGCGGTCTCGACGGCCAGCACATAGATCTGCGCCATCTGGCCCGAGCTGATCTCGGGCGGCGCGTCCGGTTCCAACCGCTCCTCCTCCGGTCCTCCCTGCGCTCCCCGCTCACCGGTCCGGTCCGCGGACCGCAACCTCGCCAGCCACCGCTTGACGAACGCGCTGATCGCGCCCGCCGCTTCCTGTCTGAGCGTCTTCTTGATCTCGTTCAGTATGAATGCCACGACCTCGCTGGCTACGGCCAGCGCTACCGGGGCCACCACCGCGGCCGCCCCGGCTGAATCGAACCCGCGCAGCGCAGCCTCGCGGGTCCGATCTTCAAGGGAGCCTCCGGTTTTGTCGAAGAACGCCTCCTGACAGGCAGAAAACCCAGGTAACTCCTCGGGTGCCAGGACCTCCACCACGCTCCGCGCCAGATCAGCCACCATGTCCCGCTGTTCTTGATCGCTCATCGCGACCCCCTTTCTCCTTTGGATGAGCGCACGCGGACCGTGCGCGTCGCAGCGTCCCAGGCAGGAGCCTGCCATCCCAACATGGCACACAACTCGGAGATCTTCACGTAGCCGCGGTCGCCCCGCACGATTGCCGCCAGATCACAATCCCCAGTCCCGGTGCGCAGGGTGGTGGCCCGGCCGCCAATCCGAAGAACGATCCAACCCAAGAAGTCAGCCAGCGGCCGCAGCGGGCACCACGCCGCCCCGCCTTTGAGCAATCCCTCATCGGAGACCGTGAGGCCATCCACGATTACGCGCACTGGAAACAGCCGCTCCTTCAAGGCGGCGCCACCCAGGCCTTCCCCAACCATCGCGCGAAAGGCTGCGCCGACTTCAATTGCAGGCCTCTGCGGGTCCCAGGGCAGCACCATAGGATCCCACTTACCTCCCTGGGGCACGCTGAGCGCGGACTCGACCTCTCCGTGCCCCAGCACGGTCTCAAGAGCCACCGGTATGTGGTACCGTTCGCAGAGATCGGCTGCCACCACTGCCATCACCTCGTACTGGGCGGCGTTCATTGGGTACCTCCCCGCCCGGAAAGGCCGCTGCATGGCACCGGCCATACTGCATGCGGCAATGCCAATGCTTCCCGTGTTCATCATTCGGACGTGCTGGGCGTAGTCGTCACCGGCTGTACTCACGTTGTCCGATATCATGTGGTCGCCCCGCACTAATCGGCCGTCGGATTCGATCAGAACATGGTAGTGTTCCCGGTCACCGGAACCCGCGTGGTGCACTCCGCCGGTCCAGTGGGTAATGATGCGCTCCATACGGCAGTCGGGCATCCACGCGTCGGGCACGATTCGCGGCATCAGGCCTCTTCCCGGGGCTTCGGGGCCCCTGCCCGTCGAATCCGGCCTGCAATCTCCCTCCGGCGCGACCGGTCCTTGCCCTGCCGGAACTCGGCGATGTATCCCTCGAAGTCCCAAGATGAAAGGAACCGTTCGGAGGCTGCCCGTCCGGACTCGTACAGGGCCACGGCCCGGTGGCGCGGCAGGTGGAACTCCGTGCCCCCGATGCCCAGCGTCGGTATCGGAATCGTGCGTGCGAAGTCGGCGTTCTCGACATACAGGCGATCATGAGCCTCCAGCATGGTCTGGACGATGCTCTTGACGTAGTCCACCACAGCGCCGGCCGCACCGCGGGCCGCCCCAGGCCTGGGCAGGCGTTCGGATACCGGGACCCTCGGGTCGGGCTCTACCAGCAATAGTCCGAAGGTAGGCCATGGGGGCTCACCCTCGGTGTCAAACAGCCAAACCGGGAAGTTGGAGAGCATCCCGCCGTCCACGATCAAGTGCTCCTGCCCTGTCTGCTGGTTGCGGAACCGCACAGGCTCAAAGAAGATGGGAATGCTCATGCTCATTCGAGCCGACAGCGCCACATCGAGATCATCTGGGCGCACGCCGAGCCTCTGCGCATCCCGGGGCAGCACCAACAGGCGGCGTTCGGTCAGGTCTGAAACGATCACCTGCGCCCTGTAGCGGTACCGGGGCTGATCCGCAAACTCGGGGTGGATCAGATCGGAGAACGTACGCACGCCCTTGGCCTCCAGCAGGCCGCGTACAAATGCGAGGAACGTGTCGCCCTCGTAGATCCCCTGGTCCAGCAGGATGCTGAGCGGCGTTCCGAGGAAGGGTATACGGTCTTCCCAGGCGGAATCCAGGAAGCTGCGGAAGTCGAACTCGAGAATGATCTCGCGCAGTTCCTGGGCAGAGTACCCGGCGGCGTGCAGGACGGCGACCATTGCTCCGGCCGAAGCACCGGCCACGTTCTGGGGCATGAAGCCGCGCTCCTCGAGGACCGAGAGGGCGCCGACCAGCCCTACCCCTTTGACCCCGCCACCCTCGAAGACGAGGTCCACACGCTGGCCGCGCGGTGGGCCTATCCCATCCCCCTGCTCGGGCATCGCGCCCACCTCCGAAGCCGGCCGGGTACAGGTGATCTAGCTGGCGGCGAGCGCGGCCTCCTGGGCGCGAAACGCACGGGCGAAGAGCCGGGCCGCGTGTCCCTCCTCCCCCCGCTCGAGCGCAAGGAAGGCGTAGTCGCGGCTGATCCGAGCGATCTCGCCGGCCGCCTGGAGACGCTCGAACTGCTCCAGAGCGAAGGCGTACCGGTGAACGGCTTCATCGAGACGGCCCTCACGATGGCAGACCGCGGCCACCACCGCCTCGGCGCGCGCCGCCTCCGACGGATCCTGGAGCTTCACGGCCAGACGGATCGCTTCTGCTGCCTGTTCACGCGCTGCCTGGAGATCCCCGCGCAGCATCGCGACCCTGGCGAGTTCCGTCAGCGTCTGTGCCCGCCCGGCGTCGTCGGCCAGATGAGTAGCCAGGGTAAAGCTCTGCTGGAGCGCCTCTGTGCCCTCGCTGAGACGCCCGCGACTCACCAGCAGAATGCCCAGGCTACGCTTGACCGTGCCCAGCAGATGGAGGTTCTCTTGAGCCTCGAAGAGCAGGGCGGCCCTCGCCAGGTGGTCATGGGCCAGATCAAAGGCCTGCTGCCGCTCATAGGCGACACCGAGGTTGAAGTGGAGCAGTCCCAGCGCGCTCATATCGCCCAGAGGCTCGAGCCGTTCGAGGGCTCCCTGGTAGCAGTCAAGCGCCTGTGCGGGGAGGCCGAGTTCTGAATAGGTCCGGCCGAGGTTGGCCAGTTGCCTGCCCTCGAACTCCGTGTCCACAGGGACGGCCGAGCGAATGGCGCTCAGGGCCCGGGAGAATGCGTCTCGGGCGGCCGGGTAGTCGCGCTGCCGGAGGGAAAGGAACCCTGTGGCGCTTGCCACGCGCGCGACGAGATCCGGCCGCCCGAGCGCACCCGCAATGGCGCGCCCGCGTTCCAGGTGGTGTTCGGCCAGGTCAAACTGCCTCAGCCCCGTGAGCGCCTGGCCCAGTCCGATCTGGATGCGGAAGGCAATCTCCAACCCGGGATCCGAAGCCGACGCCCGTTCCGCCTCCTGGAATGCTTCCAGGGCTTCGGTAAAGCTGTGTTGCCGCACCAGCGATGTGCCTAGTTCCAGCTTCAGGACGACCTTCTTGCGCGGGGGTGGATCGGCGTCAAGCAGGTCTGCAATCGGCACGTTCAACCGGCCGGCGAGCACACGCAGCGTTTCGAGTGAAGGGCGAACCTTGTCATGCTCGAGCATGCTGATGAAGCTCTCGGAAAGGTCGCCCGCTGCCAGCCGGCGCTGGGTCATGCCACGGCTCTTACGAGCCTGGCGGACCTTCTCACCAAGCGTCACGGTCTTCTCTCCATTCTGCCGTCTGGCTAGCCTGCGCCGATCAACTCACCGTCACCGTGACCGGCCCAGCCGCCGTTCAACAGCTCGCCGTCACCGTGGCCGGCCCAGCCGCCGTTCAACAGCTCGCCGTCACCGTGGCCGGCCCAGCCGCCGCTCAACAGCTCCCCGTCACCGTGACCGGCAGTGCGCAGCGCAGCGGGTTGTATGGTGACGGTAGCCACCATGACAAACGAGATCACGAAGGCAAGGGCGATGATCTTGCGCATGTGAATCTCCTCCTTAGGCGTCCGACCGGGCAGGCTGCAGTGGGGTATGGCGGAAGGGTGCGTGTGAAGCTGGATGCCCGAAGTGGGGGTTGTGTTCGACGCAAACCACTGAAGTTCCTCCTGGGAAGCCAGAGAACTTCACCTGGATTGAACCACCCTGCCCCCTGGGTACTGAAGTTGGCGCATCTAGGCAGGCCTGCGGTCTGCGGGGGAGGATTCCCGGCTTCGGATGGCTGAAGGAGGAGCCGAAGGTTCGGGTCGGGGGTGTCCCCTCTGGACCGACGGTGCCGGAGGACGTCGTGCCGGTTTCCACCCCCGACCCTTCAATTTCCATGAACGCACAAGGAGAGCCCGCGGTGTCCAACCGCGGGCTCTCGCCGTCCTGGCGGCCGCCGGCAGCCCGACTAGCCCACTATCCCGTGCGCGTACGGGCTGTGGATCAACGCGCCCTCGGCGAATCGTGATGGTCGGAACGGGCCAAGATCTATCTCGCCGTAGCGACCGGTCACGATAAGGCCCGCCAGCGTTTCCCCGATCGCGGGACTCAACTTGAACCCGTGCCCACTGAAGCCGGCGGCGACGAACAGGCCGGCCCTGTCAGGAACCTGACCCAGCACCGGCTGCCAGTCCGGGGTGACATCGTAGAGACTGGCGTACCCCCCCTTCACCCCTACGCCCTCAAAGGCCGGCATGCGGTGCGCCATCCGCCTCGCCATCCCTTCGACAAACTCAAAATCGGCTCCCTCGTTGAAAGCATCGGCAGAGACCTCCTCGTCAGGGTACTCCTCCACCGACCCGCCATGGAACTGGCATCCAACATCGGGGCGCAGGTAGAAACCCGTCCCCAGGTCCACGAGCACGAAACCAAGCGGTGCAACCGACTCCGGTACCTCAAACAGCACAACCTGGTGGCGCGTGGTGCGGATCGGCAGATCAATCCCGAGAGGGGACAGCAACCCGCGCGTCCACGGCCCGGCGGCTACGAGCACAGCCCCGGCCGTGATCCGGCCTGTCGGGATTTCCACCCCGGCGATTCGTGAGTCCTCGACCACCAAGCGGACGGCCGGCGTGTTCTCCCGCACCTCTGCACCGTGCCTCCTGGCCGCGGCCGCAAACGCGGTGGCAGTAGCGTACCCGTCGGCATACCCGGAGTCGGGCTCGTAGGCCCCTGCGCCCACATCGTCCGTGCGCAGCCGGGCGTCGAGGTCGGCGATGGCCTTGCTGTCCATCACCGTGGTGTCCCCACCGAGAGAGCGCTGCAGAGCGACGTTCGCCTCAACGGTCCCCTCCTGCCCCCGCGGCGCTAACAGCAGGAATCCGGTCTTCTTGAAGTCGGCGCTCCCGCCGACGACGGCGTCAAAGTTTGCGAACACCTCGCGGCTGCGCAGCGCCAGTTGGACCAGGGGCGCATAGGAGTAGTGCATTCGAACGATGCCGCTGGAGCGGCCGGTAGGCCCACCGCCCACGGTGCCGCGATCAAGAAGCACCACCTTCTGCCCGTGACGTGACGCCAGCCAAAATGCGGCGCTCGCGCCTGTGCATCCTCCTCCTATCACGATCACGTCGGCTGCTGCCATCATGAGCCTCCTGTTCCACCTGTCTGCATCTGCTCCGGTCCGGGAGGGGAGCCGTTCAGCGTTGGAGAAACCGCAACCATGATACCGACGAACCTCCGCGGCTACCTCTTAGACATGGACGGCGTGCTCTACCGAGGCAGGCGCGTGCTCCCCGGGGCGCGCGCGCTGCTGGCGGCACTCGATCGGAAGGGCATCCCCTTCGCGCTTGTGACCAACAACAGCACCCGGACCCCGCGCCAGTACACAAGGTTCCTGGCGACGATGGGAATGCGCGTGCCGGCCAAGCGCATCGTTACCTCTTCGGTGGGAACCGCGGCCTACCTGCGCGCCGCCCTGCCGCCCGGATCCCGCGTGCTGGTCGTCGGCGAACCGCCGTTCCGGCGGGCGATAGCCAGGGCAGGGTTCGTCCCGGCGTGGGAGGACGTCGCGGCTGTGGTCGTTGGGCTGGACCGGCGCCTGACCTACGCGAAGCTCGCGCGGGCGACCGCGGCGATCGCCCGGGGCGCGGCGTTCGTCGCCTCGAACGCCGACCCGATGCTGCCGACCGAGCACGGCGCGCTTCCGGGCGCCGGGGCGCTGGTGGCTGCGGTGGCGCACGCAACCGGCCGTAAGCCAGTCGTGATCGGCAAACCCGACCCCCGGCTGCTTCACGAAGCGATGGCCCGGATTGGGACGCGCCCTGAGCAGACCGCGATGGTCGGCGACCAGCTCGGCACCGACATAGCGGCGGGCCGCGCCGCCGGGCTGTTCACGATCCTGGTGCTCACCGGGGTGACGACGAACCGATCTCCAACTGACGGCGACCCCCGCCCCGACCTAACCGTGCGCGACCTGAACGATCTCCGGCGCTGGATGGCCGGCGGCAAGATCCGAATGGATTAACGCCCCATCCCGCTGACGGCCAGCGGCTGGATCAGCACGCTCACGCGATCCTCGGGCCCTCCGCCGTACTGGTAGGAGTACGGCTGCCCCGTGTAGCGCACCGAGAGCCGGTCAATGTCGCGGGCGCCGTTCTCAGCGTCGAGACTAACAACCTTGCCCTGGATCTGCACGTAGCGGTACATGTTCTTCGGGTCAACAACGGTCAGCGCAACGTGCGGTTGGGCCTCGATGTTACGCAGTTTCACCCTGCCCCTGCTGGTATTGATTAGGATCCGGTCGGCTTCCAGCACGAACCAGACCGGCGTGGCCTGCGGGCGGCCCCCTGGGGAAACCGTAGCGAGCACCGCGGGATTGGGCTCGCCGAGAAAGGCGCGTGTCGCCTCATCGAGTCGCATGGGCATGGGATCCTCCTCTGACTTGGCTTCCTCCATTCTAACGCCGCGGACCGATTCCCCGAAGGTGTCCGGGCCGGCAGGATAGCCCCCTTGATCGCCGAAACTAGATGTTTATGTGCCAGCAGACTATCACACGGGCCGCAATCCTGGGCCTCGGCATCTATGTCCCGCCGCGGATCCTGACCAACGCCGATCTGGAGAAGATCGTCGAAACCAGCGACGAGTGGATCGTCACGCGGACCGGCATCCGGACGCGCCGGATAGTTGAAGGTGACCAGGCCGCGTCCGACCTGGCCGTGCCCGCGGCCGAAGCCGCGCTGCGCGACGCGGGGATCTCCGCGGCGGATCTGGACCTGATCATCTGCGGGACCACGACCCCCGACATGATCTTCCCTGCCACCGCGTGCATAGTCCAAGAGCGGATCGGCGCCACACGGGCCGGGGCGTTTGACCTGTTGGCCGCCTGCTCCAGCTTCGTCTATGGCGTGGTCACCGCCGCGCAGATGATCGAAGCCGGACTCGTCAGGCACGTGCTCGTCCTTGGCGCCGAGGTGCTGACCCGGCTCGCGGATTGGAGCGACCGCACCATCAGCGTGCTAATCGGCGACGGCGCGGGAGCCGTCGTGATGGGTCCTTCCTCGGGGGGAGGCGGTGTGCTCTCCACGGTTGTCGGCTCAGACGGCTCCGCGGCGGACATCCTCAAGCTGCCTTCGGGCGGCAGTCGCGTCCCCATGACCGAGGAGGTCGTCGCCAAAGGTCTCCACCGCGCCCGCATGGACGGGCAGTCAGTGTTCAAGCTCGCTGTGCGGATCGTGCCCGAGGCCATACACGAGGTCGTCCGGAAGGCGGGGTTCTCGCTGGACGACATCTCGCTGGTGGTGCCGCACCAGGCCAACCAGCGCATTACCGAGGCAGTAGCCCGCGCGACCGGTCTCCCCTTGGAGCGATTCGTCAGTACCATCGAGGCGTACGGCAACACGTCCTCCGCGTCGGTGCCCATTTCGCTCTGGGAGGCACGGTCCGACGGCCGCATCAAGGATGGCGATCACCTCGTGCTAATCGGCTTCGGCGGCGGCTTCACCTGGGCTGCCTGCGTCCTTACCTGGGGACGGTAGGACGGCGCCCGCTGCCGTCCTGAATTCGTAGAGCGCCGATGGCCGCTGCGAGGTAGACCGCCGCGGCTCCGAGAAACGGCCCGGCCTGAACCATACCGTACAGCGTCCCGGCCCACAGCGGCCCGAGCGCGCGGCCCAGGCTGTCAAACGACGTCTGCATCCCCAGCGAGGTGCCGTAGCCCAGCCGTGTGGTGCGGGAGTTGAGCGCGGCCAACGAGGGCCGTAGAAACGCCATCGCAAGCGAGGTCATGCAGACGGCTGCGGTGATCGCGGCCACCGATCCGGCCAGCGCCACCATCACGAACCCTGCGGCGCCGGCGACAAATCCGGCGCGGATGGTGCGGACCTCCCCCCACCTCCGTGTCACCGGCCCCACGGCTATTCCTTGCGCCACCACCGATCCCAGCCCCAGAGCGGTGAACATCACTCCGACGTCCGCGGGCGTCCCGCCTGCCCGGTCAATGGCGTAGTAACCGAGCATCGAGAACAGGCTCGATCCCCCCAATGTCGTGGCAAGGGCCATCAGATAGAGTGGGAGTTCCGAGCTCCGTAGCGCCTGCGCCAGCGCTCCCGCGCCAAGGCGCGAAGCGGCCGCACGCCGGGCGTCGGCGGGTGGTTCGCCGACCAGCCGGACAACCAGTGGCAGTGCGAGCGCGGAGGCGGCCGCGGCCGCGTAGAACGGGACCAGTGGCCCGACGAGCGCCAGGATCCCGCCGGCCGCAGGCCCCACGAGGAAACCCAGCCCAAATCCCGCGCCCATCCTGCCCATCACGGCGCTGCGCTCCTCCGGCGTGCTGAGGTCCGCGGCGATGGCCTGCGCGGACGGCAACACGGAGGCCGAGATGAGTCCGCCGACAACGCGCGCGGCCAGCAGCATCTCGTAGGATTGGGCGAGCGCCATACCCAGAAACGCGAGCGTGTATCCGAACAGGCCGACGACCAGGACCGGCTTCCTTCCGATCCGATCGGCGGCCAACCCCCAGAACGGTGAGGCCACGAACTGGGCAACCGCCCATGCGGTGATCAGCAGCCCCATCTGCAGCGACGAGGCGCCGAACCGCCGCGCAAGGAAGGGCAGGATCGGCATGACGATGCCAAAGCCCACCATTACGAGGAAGACCGTCGCAAGCAGCATCCAGGTCTGGCGACTGGCGGATGTGGTGCCGGCAGGAGACATCACCCGAGTATTCCGTGCGGGCGCGCCGCTCTCCCCCCTGAGCAGGGCGGCCATCACCGTGCGGCGACGGTAAGGCGGCACAACCTGCGGCGCAACACCCACGGCGCAACCTGTGACGTTGAACGTGAGAGGGCGGGGATACCCCCGCCCTCTCGCTCATTCCAGCCGGAGTCCCAGGGCTACGGTGCCTTGTATCTCACCAGCTCGGTCCAGCCGCTGATCTGGCGGTCGCCGCGATAGCCCTTCCGCTCGCTTCGCACAGCGCCGACGCCCGGCGCGTACCAAGTGTATGCCGTGATCTCGGTGTCCTCTCCCACCGTCACCGTCTGCATCTTCCAGGCTTTGTAG
>JASEHJ010000050.1 GCA_030018905.1 bacterium
GTCAGCCCGAGCCGCTGGCGGAGCCCAGGCCCTCCGGGCGCTGGTCCTCCGGGCCCAGGCGCTCCGGGCGCCTGCGCGAGCAAATCATCGAGCCCTGGAACCTCAGCCCAGGCCGGCGCAGCCTCGTCGTCGGTCTGCGCGCGGGTGACGCCTGTCCAGGCCGAGGTCACTAGCGCCACGGCGATGACACAGATGAGGAAGTACCGCATTATCGCACCTCCCGGAATGTTGGATCTCGATATGTTGGACGCCGGTGGAGTGCTGGCGGGTTGAGCGGCGGTGCTAGGAAGTGTGGCATTTGGGCATATCTAAATGGATGAGCGCGGCGGAGCCAACACACCCATGACGAAACTTCGAGACAGCCGTTCCCCCGCGCGCGACGCCGAGAAGGGGTTCCAGGCGCTCGCCCGGCTCGTCTCAGATTACGCCTACGCCTTCCAGGTGATGCCCGACGGGACCCTGCGTGGTGAATGGGTGTCCGAGTCGTTCACGCGGGTTTTCGGGTATACCCTTGACGAAGTACGGGCGCAGGGCGGATGGCAGACCATCGTGCACCCGGAGGACCTGCCGGCTGTAATCGAGCACGCGCGCCGGGTTGCCTCCGGCCTGCCGGACTCCATAGAGTGCCGGTTCCTGACCCAGGCCGGCGAGACGCGCTGGTTGCTCGACCAGGCGATCCCGGTTTGGGATCCTGCGCGGACGCGGGTGGTCCGTATCTACGGCGCTGCGCGCGACATCACCGAACACAAGCAGTTGGTGCAGTCCCTGCGGGAGAGCGAGGTAAGGTATCGCCGCTTGTTCGAACACGACCTGACCGCTGACGTCCTCGCTACCGTTGACGGGCAGATCCTGGACTGCAACGAGGCGTTTGTCAGGCTCTTTGGGTTCCAGTCGGTGGAAGACGCCATGTCGGTCAATACCACCTCGCTGTACCCCTCGCCGCACGACCGCGACGCGTTCGTGCGAAGGTTGCGAGACGAGCGCGTAATACGCAACCAGGAGACGGAGCTCGTCCGGACCGACGGCACGTGCCTGACGGTTGAGAGTAACATCGTGGGGGTCTTCGACGATCGCGGCGAGCTTGTGCAGATCCAGGGCACCATGTTCGATATCACCGACCGCGTCAGGGCCGAGGAGTCGCTGCGGCGCCGGCTCGAGATGGAGGGCATCGTCACCGGGATCTCCAGGGCGTTCTTGAACGCTACCCCCACAGCGTTTGACGCCGCGATCAACGAGGCGTTGAGGCGGATCGGCGAGTACGGACAGGTGGACCGGAGCTATCTCTTCCTGCTCTCGGGAGACGGCTCGATCATGGACAACACACATGAGTGGACCGCCGAGGGTATCAGCCCACAGATCGAGCGGCTCCAGGGCCTCCCGACGGCGGTCTTTCCCTGGTGGATGGGGTGGCTGCGCCGGGGCGAGGCCATCCATGTCACGCGCGTCGCCGACCTTCCCGCCGAGGCGCGCGCGGAGCGCGAGATCCTGGAAGCGCAGGGGATCCAATCGGTGCTCGTTGTCCCACTGATGACCGGAGGAGACCTGGCTGGGTTCCTGGGGTTCGATGCGGTGCGGACGGAGAAGACCTGGACCGACGAGGACATCCGACTGCTGGCCGGGGCGGCGGAGAGCATTGCCGCCGGGCTGGAGCGAAAACTTGCTGCCGAGGACCAGCGCCGCCATCTCCGGGAGACGCTTCTCATCAACCGGGTCATCGCCGCCGCGTCCTCGGCGCTGGATCCTCGTGCGTTGCTGCGCGAAGTGTGCCGGGAACTCGCCCTGGCCTTCGCTGTACCGGCGGCTGCCGCCGCGCTCCTGTCCGAGGATCGCACGCGGCTCGACGTGATCGCCGAGGAAACGACCGACCCCCTGATCTCTGTCCACGGGCTGAGCGTGCCGTTGGGCGCGGCAGGGTTCGAGGGGCTGTTCGGAGCGAATCTCACGCGGCCAAGAGTCATCAACGACGTGATGATCAACCCCAGCGTGGTCCCCATTGCCGAGGCGCTCCGGGGCCGCTCCATCTCCACCCTCGTCGTGGTGCCCCTGGTGATCCACGAGGAGCCGGTCGGGGTTGTCGCGTTGATGACCAGCAGGCCCCGCAGGTTCTCGGAACACGAACTGTCGCTGGCGCATCGTGCCGCGGCCGCGGCCGGCCAGGCGCTGGCCAACGCGCGGTTGCACGACCAGACGCGCCGGCGCGCCGAGGAACTGAGCAAGCTGGCCGCGGTTTCCACCGTTCTGCGCGCCACGCACGGCCGCGCGGAGATGCTCCATGCCGTGCTGGATCGAGTACGGGATCTGCTGCGCGCCGACGGGGCCTCGCTGGCGCTGCGGGATCCGGTCACCGGCGATACGGTACACGAGTTGGGCGCCGGGGCGTGGGCCGCGTGGACCGGCGTTTGCGTTCCCCAGGGCGCCGGGATCAGCGGGCACGTCATCGCCACCGGAGAACCCTACACGAGCGCCGACGTGCGCACCGATCCGCTGCTTGTGAACCTCGACCGCTTCGCGGGCGTCCACTCGGTGGCCTGCGTCCCGCTGATCGCAGGCCCTCAAACCATCGGCGCCCTGTGGGCCGGCCGCCATGTCCCGTTCGCGGACGGCGAGATTCGACTGCTGGGCGCCATCGGCAACATGGCGGCCACGGCCATCCACCGGACCACATTGCGCGAACATACCGAACGGCAGTTGCACCGCCTGACCACCGCGCGGGCCATTGACCGGGCGATCACCTCCAGTCTCGACCTCCGCATGATCCTGAAGCTGGTCGTCGAAGAGGTCACCGCGGTCATGCAGGTGGATGGCGCGGCCGTGCTCCTGTTCCGGCCGGCTATGATGGCGCTGGAGCTTGCGGCCAGCCGCGGGGTGCCCTTCCTGGAGCACCGCACGAATTCCCTCCCGGTGTCGGTCGGGCCCGCGGGACAGGCAGTGCTCCAGCGACGGGTAGTCTCCATCAGCGACCTCAATCAGGCCCCTGCCCGCCTGGCCCGCGCCATGGAACAGGCCGGATTCGTCGCCTACCTGGCGGTGCCGCTGATAGCCAAGGGACAGGTCAAGGGCGTGCTGGAGCTCTTCAGCCGCACCCCGCTGTCGCCGACGCCGGACTGGCTGGAGTTCCTCAACGGCCTGGCCGCCCAGGCGGCCATCGCCATTGACAACGCGGAGATGTTCGAAACGCTGCAGCGCTCCCATCTCGAGTTGGCCTTCGCGTACGATTCGACACTTGAAGGATGGGGCCGGGCACTGGACCTGCGGGATCGAGAGACAGAAGGGCACACCCGGCGCGTGACGGAACTGACGCTGCGCCTGGCAGGCGACATGCGAATCCCGGAGGCCGAGTTGGTACACGTCCGCCGCGGATCGCTCCTGCACGACATCGGCAAGATGGGCGTGCCGGATGCCATCCTGCTCAAGCCCGGCCCGCTGACCGACGACGAATGGGAGGTGATGCGCCGGCATCCCACGCTTGCCCGCGAGATGCTCGCGCCTATCCCATTCCTGAGGCCGGCGCTGGATATCCCCTACTGCCACCATGAGCGGTGGGACGGCACAGGGTATCCTGAGGGGTTGGCGGGAGAGCACATTCCCACTACGGCCCGAATCTTCGCCGTGGCAGACGTCTGGGATGCGCTACGGTCGGATCGCCCATACCGCCGGGCCTGGTCCGAGGAAGAGGCGCTGGCGTACATACGCGAGCAGGCCGGGAAGCACTTCGACCCCGAGGTGGCCCGCCGGTTTCTGGACCTGTCGGCGGAGGTCCGTCGAAGTTAGGCAGAGTGCCGGAGCAGCAGCACGTCTTCCGGTGAGAACCGGACCGCGATCGGCCCCCCCTCTGCGAAGCGCAACTGCGTGCGGGGATTGGCAGCCTGGGCGCGGATCAGCGCCCCGCCCCGGAGTTCGATCTCGCAGGTCATGACCCAGCCCAGGTAGTTGCGCAGCCGCAGCGTGCCGCAGAGGACGTTGCCGGCGTCGGCCGCGTGATCGGCGGCCTCCAGTTCCAGCACCTCGGGCCGCAGGCACACCGTGACGCGCTCACCGGCCGCAAACCCCGCGTTGCGGGACGCCGAGGCGTGGAGTACCTCCCCGCTTTCCAGCGCGACGGCGATTTCCTCGCCGGAGACGGCGCGGACCGCGCCGGGCAGAAAGTTGGCTCCGCCCAGGAAGTCCGCAACAAACGGGTCGGCCGGACGCTCATAGACATCCTGGGGCGAGCCGATCTGCATGAGGTGCCCGCGGTGCATGACGGCGACGCGCGTTGAGAGCATCAGCGCCTCTTCCTGGTCGTGGGTCACGTAGATGGTGGTGATGCCCAACTGCCGCTGCAGCTTGACCAGCTCGTTGCGCATCTGCACCCGCAGCTTGGCATCCAGGTTGGAGAGGGGCTCGTCCAGCAGCAGCAGGGCCGGCTCCACCACCACGGCGCGCGCCAGCGCTACCCGCTGCTGCTGTCCTCCGGAGAGCTGCGACGGCAGGCGGCTGCCCAGCCCTTCCAGACCAACCAGGCGCAGCGCCTCCTCCACCCTGCCGGCGATCTCGCCGCGCCGGGTCCGGCGCTCCACCAGCCCGAAGGCCACGTTCTCGAACACCGTCATGTGCGGCCAGAGGGCGTAGTTCTGGAAGACCATGCCGATGTTGCGGTGCCAGGACGGGACGCGCGTCATGTCGCTCCCGTCGAAGCGAATCTCCCCGGCGTCCGGCTCGAGTAGCCCGGCGATCATCCGCAGCGTGGTTGTCTTGCCGCAACCACTCGGCCCGAGGAAAGTGAAGAACTCCCCACGCTGGATCAAGAGCGAGAGATCGTACACCGCGACCATGTCCTGGAAGCGGCGAGATAGGCCTCGCACTTCAACTTCGACGGGCTGGCTGCGTAGGCTGACCACTGGTCTCACACCGTATGGAGAGTCAGATCACGTTTGGGCATACTGAACCTCGGCTTCCGCAAGGACGCGGTCACGAAGATACCGGCTCAGGAACCCTGGGGTATTCAGGTCAACCTTCCTACCGAGGATTCCGGAAAGTTCGGCCTCAATGGCGATGAACGCCAGTCCCGGCACATGTCCCGGCTCGAACTCGACCAGGACGTCTACATCGCTCTCGGGGCCGAAGTCCTCCCGTAGCACAGAGCCGAAAAGCGCCAGTTTGCGGATACGGTGACGCCGGCAGAAGTCCGCAACCTGCTGGTGGTCAATGGGAATCCGCGGGCTCATGGCTCATTCCCCCGCATGAACGACGTGGATAGCCGTCGGCCCGCCAGGCCTCCACACAGCGTGCGACCTGCTGGTACAGGTGGGTCATTCGTGCCTTCCCCTGAGCGCAGGTCTGGCAGTCGGAATCACCACATCCTTGACGGCCTCACGCACGACCTCGGCCACAAACGCCCGGATGGATGTGTCTTGTAGCGCAGCCTTTACTCTGAGTTTCCTATGGACTTCCTCAGGCAGGTCCACATGGATCTTGCGCAGTCGGTGATGGCTGGCCCGCGTGGAGGAGTGGTCAGGTTGTGAAAGTTTGCCCCGAGGCATCGGCCGTCTCCTCACCCGGTCGGCGGAATGCGGTGACCGGTTGTACCTTTATACACATATACACATTGTACCAGAAGGGCGTGACGCCGGGCGCCTTCTACTTCTACAGGGTGAACGCCATCCTGCCCCGGCCGCTCAGCCGATTTGCAAGGTACGTTCCAAGCGCCACGATCACGATCGCCACGACCCCGAGCGCCGCGGCGGAGCCCCGGCCGAGCGCGCTCTGGGAGTAGATGTAGATCCCGTAGGACAGCGGGCTCTGTTCGATACGGCTGACCAGGATGATCGTGGCGCTGAACTCGACCGCCGCGGTCACGAAAACCAGCACGCCCCCGGCGATCACGCCGCCCAGGATGAGCGGGAGCACCACCCGGCGGAACGCCCGCAGCCGAGGCGCGCCGGCAATCCCGGCGGCGTCTTCAAGCGACGGGTGTACCTGATGCAGCGCCGCGTGGCTGGCGCGCAGCGCGTAGGGAAGCCGCCGTACCATGTAGGCCAGCACGAAGATCACCCAGGTGGCCGCCAGAGGCTGGTCTATCCAGGGGAGCGTGATGCCGTAGAAGACGCGCAGGAAGCCTACACCCACCACGACGCCGGGCAGGGCAATCGGCATCATGGCAATCCAATCGAGCAGCCCCTTGCCGGGAACCCTGCCGCGCTGCAGCAGGTAAGCGATCGCCGCGGCCAGCACCACGCTCAGCAGCGCGGCGCCCACGCTGTAGACGAGGGTGTTGACCACGAAGCGCGGGGCGCGCAGGAAGATCTCGGTGTAGTTCCCCAGCGTGTAGGCGCTGGGCAGGTAGCTGAGGCTCCACACCTTGCTGAACGACAGCAGCACCACGCCCAGGTGCGGGATCAGCCCGGCGCCGATGATCGCGGCGCACAGGCCCATCACCCCTGCCAGCCGCCATCCGGTCAGTGTCCGGCCGCCTTCGGGCGCCCGCGCTCCAGTCTGGAGCGTGGCATACTCGCGGCGGGAGACGATCCAGTTCGAGGCCAGCACGCAGACGATCGAGATGACGACCATGACGACGCAGATCACGTAGCCGTCCACGTCGTCCCGTCCCACGGTGGTGACGCGCAGGTAGGCCTGCGGGCCGAGCATGTTCTTGAAGTTCAGGATGAACGGCGTGCCGATGTCGTCCACGGCCTTCACGAACGTGAGCAGCGCACCGGCGGCGTAGGACGGCAGCACCAGCGGGAACACCACCCGGCGCTGCAACCGCCAGCCGCGCGCGCCCATCATCTGCCCCATCTCTTCCAGCGACCGGTCCACGTTCATCAGCGCGGTGGTCACCGTCAGGAAGATGAATGGGAAGAAGTGCAGCGCCTGCGCCAGGATGATCCCGCGCAGGCCCTCCATGATGTTGAGGCGCAGGCCGAACAGGTCCTGGAACAGCAGCGTCACGGTCCCTGCGCGGCCGAAGATCTGCATAAGCGCGATCGCGCCCACGAAGGGCGGGATGACCAGCGGGAGGGTGGCGAGCGTGACCACCAGCATCCGGCCCGGGAAGTCGTACCGGGCGACGATGAACGCCAGCGGGAGCGCCAGCACGGTGCCGATGGCCACCGTCCACAGGCCTGCCACCAGGCTGTTGACCAGCGACTCCACATAGAGCGGGGTCTGGAAGAACCGCGCCAGGTGGGAGAGCGTTACCCCACCCTCGGCGCCGGTGAGCGCGACCTTCAGGACCACGCCGATCGGCAGGACGACGAACACACCCAGGATGGCCAACAGGATCGCCATCAGGGCGGCGTGCCCGGGGTCCACGGCCACCCGCCACCTGAACGCTACGCCGCGGGCCGGCATGTGGGCTAGCGGCGCCTTGCGAGCTCCTCAACCTGGTTGGCCTGTTGCAGTGCCCGGGCATAGGAGGTCCGCGCCACCTCACCCCACTCGCGCTCCTTGGCACTGCGGTAGGCCGCGTCGCGCTCCATGCCGCCGCTGACCTCGGCCGCCATCTTCTCGCTCACGTGCACGTAGCGCGCCGATGCCCGCGCCTGGATCAGCAGCCGCTCCGCCTCGGTGACGTCACGACCGACCGCCCTTGCGGTCTCCACTGCGCGCTCGGCGCGGTAGATCGCCTCCCAGGCCTTCTTCAGATCGGCGTGGCGGAACGTGATGATCTGGTCGTACATCCGGTTGGTGACGTTGTAGCGGTCCGCCGAGAGATCGGCGTTGAACTGGACGCCGGCCTGCATCTTGAACGGGTTGGGAATACCCTTGGGCGCCTCGGCGTAGAGCGTGGTCCGCACGGGCAGCCGCGCGATCTCGGGCTTGAAGAGCAGGCGCTGGCCTTCGTCGCTCAGCAGGAAGTTGATAAACCGGCGGCCGCCTTCGGGGTTCGGCCCGCCCTTGATCATGGCGACGTTGGCCGGCACCACCGACGTCAGGGAGGGATAGACGAAATCTATCGGCTGCCCGGATGCGATGGCCGAGAGCCCGAAGAAGTCAATCACGACGCCGATGCCGTAGTGCCCGGCGATCACGGCCTCGGGCACTCCGAACGAACGTTCAGTGATCGCTCCCATGCTGCCGCCCATCTGGATGAGCAGCTCCCAGCCCTTCTGCCAGCCGTACCCCTGCAGGATCGTCTCAACAGTCAGGTGGGTGGTGCCGCTGCGGCTCGGGGCGGTGATGACCAGGTGGCCAAAGTACACGGGCTTGATGAGATCATCCCATTCCTTGGGCGCGGGCAGGCGGTTGCGCGCCAGGTAGGTCTTGTTCCACATGATGCCGTAGCCGCTCACCGCGAACCCGAGGAAGAAACCGTCAGGATCGTTTATCGGGAACCCGGCCACCTTCTCGGGAATGCCGCGCCGGAACTCCGCCGGCGGGGCGTACCGCTCGATGAGGTTGTTGGCCTTCAAGAAGAAGAACGCGTCCACGGCGCTGGCCCAGAAGACGTCCACGTCAGGCCGCGCCGCCCGCTCGCGCACGTGCGTGATGGCCGCCGATGTGGGCTTGGGGACGACGGCCATCGTCCACCCCGGGTTGGCCTTCTCGAACGCGGCCTTGTAGGCGTCAAACAACTCCTTTGGGAAGGAAGTGATTACGGCCACCTGCTGGGCCTGCGCGGACGTTCTGGCTGGGGAGAAGAAAATCCCGCCGGAGGCCATGACGAGCACGGTGAGCAGCGTCACGCTGCGCATAACGGTTCTCACAGGCGGTCACCTCACAGGTATGGGATGGACCAGTCGGCGCACGCCGCCGCCGGCGGCCCACGGCCATTGTACTATACCCAGGCCGTCCGTCGCGCAGGGCCCTTGTCGGCTACCTCCCCAGTTCGGTTGCGCGTTGGGTCGCCCTGCGCACCGCCTTCCCTATGGCGGCTGCGAACCCGCCTTCCTCCAAGGCGGCCAGCCCCGCCATGGTGGTACCGTTCGGCGACGTCACGCGGCGCCGGAGATCGCCCGGGTCGCCGCCGGACTCCTTTGCGAGCTTGGCGGCGCCGTAGACGGTCTGCAGCGCCAGAGCCCTTGCCACTACGGGCGACAGGCCGGCCTGAACCCCGGCCTCGATCAGGGCTTCCATGAACAGGTAGACATAGGCGGGACCGCTGCCTGCGACCGCGGTAACGGCGTCGAGGGCCTCCTCGCGCACTTCGACGGTCTGGCCCAACCGGCTGAACAGGTACACCGCGGCCGCCCGATGGTCGCAGGCCACCCCCCGTCCGTAGGCCAGCGCCGTGGCAGACGCCATGACCGCGGCAGGCAGGTTGGGCATGGCCCGAACCACCGACGCGCCATCCAGGTGCTGCTCGACCGAGGCGCAGCGCACGCCGGCCAACACCGAGATCACCAGGTGCTCCGGAACGAGGTGAGGCCGCAGCTCCTGCGCCGCCTGCGCGAGGTCTCCGGGCTTGACCGCCAGAATCAGCGTCCGCGCCGACCCGCAGACCTCTGCCTTGTCGGGCGTGACCCTGATCCCCCAGGAGGTCTTCAGGTATTCGAGACGCTCACGGCGGCTGCGGTTTGTCGCCAGGATCTGCTCGCCGTCCATCCCGGCGCCCCGCAGACCCCTGATCAACGCCTCCGCCATGCTACCCGCGCCGATGAACCCGATCGCGGTGTCCATCCACCTCACCGTCCTTCCAAGATGACCCCACGAAAAGCAATCGCCCCAACCGCCCAAGGGCGGAAGGGGTTTCCGCGGTGCCACCTCAGTTCGCAGCCGCGCGCCGGATGATACGCCTCCGGAGGCGGCCACGCTCTCAGCGTGCGATATCGGGCACACCCGGCGGTCTTCGACGCTCCTTACGGCGGAGGCTTGGACCGCGGCTCAGGAGGTGGGTTCGTCAGGGCTCCGGCGACCGGGTTCACACCAGCTCAGTGAGCTCCCCGGCTCGCTTGCGCCTCGCCCGCAACTACTGGCCTCCTTCAATGCATGGGCGACAAGTGATTGGGTCGGATATTACCACGGGCCCTCCGGCCGGTCAACCGCTACTCCTCGGTGCCGGCGTTGACCCGACGGAAGCGTTCGATCTGATCGAGCAGCCCAACTACCGTTACCTGGTCGCCCGGCAGGAGGACGGCCTCGGGCGGCGGGTTCCAATGGGGCTCTTCTCCGGGCCTCTCGACGCCGACCACCGTCACGCCGGTGCGTTCCCTGATCCGCGTGCGCCGCAGCGACTGGTGGGCGAGTGGGCCTTCGACAACCCGCACCGTTGCCGCCTGGAGCAGGGCGGCCCCGGAGGCGCCTTCGAGCGTCCGCCCGCCCGGCCGCTCCAGCTCGCGCAGCCGCCGGAGGTAGGTGCGCACCTCCTGCGAGGGCACTGCCAGGCGGTGCAGGGCATGGTCCACGAGCGTCATCCCTGCCTCGATCTCCGGGAGGATGACCTCGGTGGCCCCCTCTGCCAGCAGCCCCTCCCGGTCATCCCGCGAGTGGGCCCGCGCGATGACCGCGGCCTCAGGGTTCAAGCCGAGTACCCGGCGGGTCGCCAGCGCGGCCTTGACGGTGTCGGGGATGGTCAGCACCGTCAGCCGGACGCCCGACGCGCCGGCCTCGCGCAGGGCGATCTCGTTCGCCGCGTCTCCCAGTACGGCTGGGATGCCGCGGTGCCGCAGGGCCCGTACGACGACGGGGCTGAAGTCCACCACCGCAAACGGGATGTTGAAGCTCTCGAGTGCCTCTCCGACCGTACTCCCAACACGGCCGTACCCTGCGATGAGCACCGCGGGCGCCTGCCCTGCCGGCTCGACCACGGGCGCCTGCGCCCACCGGTCCGCCCAGCGCTCCAGTGGCCGGCTGCGCCTGAATACCAGCGCGTTGACCACCAGCGTCACGAGCGAGGTTGCCAGCACGGCGCTGTACACCTCTTCCGAGAGCAGGCCTGCCGCCCGCCCCAACTGCGCGATTACGAACGAGAACTCCCCTATCTGGGTCTGACCTATCCCAACGGCCAGGGCGACCGGGAGCGGACTCCGAAACGCCAGCGTCACTCCTGTCCAGACAACGACTTTGGCGAGCAGCACGACCCCTACCATCTGCAGCAGCAGGATGGGCCGTTCCAGGAGCGACCCTACGTCTATCAGCATTCCAATCGAAACAAAGAACACGGCCACGAACAGATCGCGCAGAGGCAGCACGCGGGCCAGCGTCTCCGCGGTGTACTCCGACTCGCTGATGATCAGTCCGGCCAGGAACGCGCCGAGCGCCAGCGAGAGCCCGAGACCTGCTGAGAGCGCCGCGGTGCCTATGCCGATCGTTACCGCCACCAGCACGAACAACTCGGTGTTCTGCGCGTGCGCGATCCGCCCGAGCAGCGCAGGGACAAGCCGGTCGGCCAGCAGGAAGAACGCGGCCAGGACCGCTGCCGCCTGTGCCATGGCAATCAAGAGGCCTGCGACGGGTGTGCCCTGCGCGGACGCCAGCGCCGGGATTAGGAAGAACGCGGCGATGACCACCCCGTCCTGGGCGAGTGAGATGCCGATGGAGGCCCGGCCCACTGGCCCGTTGAGGTCGCCGCGTTCCTCCAGTAGCTTCGCCAGGGCCATCGTGCTGCAGACTGCCAGAGCCAGGCCGGTGACCAGGCCGGAGGCGAGGGATGATCCTGCCGCCACCATCAAGGCGGCCATTAGGCCGATGATTATCGCGACCCCGAACGGCGCGCCGATCAACGCCAGGGCGCGGACCTTCCACAGCTCGCGCAGCGAGAACTCGACGCCCAGCGCAAACATGAGCAGCACCACGCCGAACTCGGCGAACAGGTGGAACGTGGCGGTGCCGGAGATCCTGGGGCCTGCAATCGCGGTGATCAGCAGCCCGCCCGCGATGTAGCCCACGAACGCCGGCTGCCTCAGCCACTGCGCCAGGAATCCGCCCACCACCGCCGCGATGAGCAGAAGGGCCAGGTCGCGGAAGAAGACGCCTTCTGTCATGTCGGGCTACGTTGAGGCACGGGGAGGCGGCTCCAACGCGTAGTGCAAGACCCCGTCACGGTGCTCGATCGCCAGTTGGCCCGCTTCTTCGATCAGGTCCAGGTGGCCCAGCACCTCGGACAGCCCCAGGAGTAGGTTGGCCGGGCTGAGGTCGGGAAACCAGGCAGCGGCAATCTCGCGGAGCGTCCACGCGCGTCCGGAGAGCATCTGCGCCAGGCGGTCCTTCCGTGCCTCATGGTGGAGCAGGAGCTCCCGAACCCGCCACGCAGGCTCTGGGATGGGCTCGCCGTGTCCCGGGTAGGTGATCGTAGGCTCCAGCGCTGCGATGCGCCGCAGCGAGCGCAGCAGTGCCGGAAGGGTCCGGATCCGATGTCCGTTGCCGTCGAGCTCCACCAGTGGATTCGGGCTTATCTCCTCGAGCAGCAGGTCGCCCGAGATCAGCGCGCCGCCGTCCCGAAGGCAGATGTGTCCCTGCGCGTGGCCCGGGGTATGCAGGACCTCCAGCGCGCCGTCTGCCAGGGGAAGCAGGTCGCCGTCGTTGAGCAGGCACGACGGTGTGATGGGATCGAGCTGGCCGCGGTACCTCCGCAGCGCCTCCAGCAGGGCCTCGGCCACGCCGGATGGGAACCCGGCTTCGCGGATCAGGGCCCGCATCGGCTCCACGAACGCGCGATCCCCGGTCAGCTTGGGGAGGTCGGCCCTGTGGGCGCAGACCACCGCGCCGCTCTCGGCGGCTACGGTGGCAGCCAGCCCGAAGTGATCGAGGTGACCGTGGGTGATCAGCAAGCGCTCTATCTGCCCCAGAGCGAAACCGGCCTGTTCCAGGCCGTCCCGCAGCGCTGCGAGTGCCTCAGGGGTCTTGGGTCCGCAGTCCACCAGCGTCACCGGTGGGCCGGGCAGCAGATACGCGTTGACCGGGCCTACGGGATAAGGCGTGGGGAGCGAGATGGGGAGGATGCGCATGGCTGACAGTGAGAAGATTCGTTTGGCGGTGGTCTCAATCCTGGAGTGCCGGCCCGCCTTGCAGGGAGTCGGGCGGGGGGTGCGAATTACAGGGCAAGCTCGCTTCGCGTTCGTCAATTTCCTTATGTGGAGGTGCATGAGAGTGAGTGACGAGCAGCCTTCGAGGTGGGTACGGGTAACAGACAACCGCTGGCGCCGGGTTTCCCGGCGAGAACTCCTCAAGATCGCGGCCGCCAGCGCCGCCGGCGCCGGCCTGGCCGGCGTGACGCGCCTGACCGGTCCCTACATCGCGCATGCGCAGCCCCGCGAGCTGCGCATCATGACCTGGAGCCACTTCGTGCCGGCGTTCGACCGGTGGTTCGACCCCTTTGCGGTCGCCTGGGGGCAGGCCAAAGGCGTCCGGGTCACCGTCGACCACGTCTCGTTCGCGGACATCGTTCCACGGGCGACCGCGGAGGTAGCGGCGCAGCAGGGGCACGACTGCTACTTCTTCATCGCGCCGCCCGCGCAGTTCGAGCAGCAGGTCCTCGACCTCGCCGACATCAACCAGGAGGCGGAGAAGCGCTACGGCCCGATCGTGCCCTACGTCAAGAACAGCATCTACAACCCGCACTCCCGCAAGTACTTCGGGTTCTCCGACAACTGGGTGCCCGACCCTGGAGACTACTTGAAGCCGGTGTGGGCGGGCGTGGGCATGGTCAACGGTCCCAAGACCTGGGACGATCTGGTTACGTCCGGCACCGAGATCAAGAAGAGGTTTCCCGAGATTCAGATTCCCATCGGCATCGGGTTCTCCCAGGACATCGACTCCAACATGGCCGTCCGCGCCATCATGTGGTCGTTCGGCGCCTCGATCCAGGACAAGGATTCGAATGTCGTCCTGAACTCCGAGCAGACCGTCAAGGCTGTCGAGTATGGCGTGCGGCTCTTCCGCGAGGTGATGACCCCCGCGGTCTTGAGCTGGAATGCCGCCTCGAACAACCTGGCGCTGAACGCGCGCCAGACCGCGTACATCCTCAACTCCATCTCAGCCTATCGCTCGGCGCAGGCCCAGCGCCTGCCGGTGGCTTCCGAGATCTTCTTCACCCCGGCCCTCAAGGGACCCGCCGCGGCACGGGTGGCCACCCACGTCATGGGCGTGTGGGTCATCTGGCGATTCTCCCGGGCGCCCGACCTGGCCAAGGAGTTCCTGCTGCACTTTCTCGACAACTCTCGCGACGCGGTGATGGCGAGCCAGCTCTACAACTTCCCGTCGTTCTGGGGCGCGGTGGCCGACACGAACGTGCCGCTGGCCGAGAAGCCCGACGCCGGGCGCCGCTGGATCCGATCGCGCGTCTTCCGGGATCCCTTTGACTCGTTACCGCCGGACAAGCTCAAGGTGCTTGCCGAGTCCGAGAAGTGGTCCACGAATGTGGGGCACCCCGGGACGGCGAATCCGGCCGAGGGCGAGATCTACGATACCTACGTCATCACCGACATGTTCGCCAAGGCCGCAACCGGACAGCTGGCGCCGAAGCAGGCCGTGGAGGAAGCCGATCGCCGCGTGAAGGACATCTTCCGCAAGTGGCGGTCGGCGGGCCTGGTGGGCGGCGGTAGAGACCGCTAAGCTGAAATCACCGGGGTACGGGTATGCCTTGTGGGTCGAGGCGCACCCCGATCTGTGCCTGACCGCCGGGTGAGGGCTTCCCATGGACCAGACGGACCGGATGGGGTTTGTTGAGATCAGGGATCTCCACAAGAACTTCGGAGAGGTCCACGCCGTCAACGGCGTGG
>JASEHJ010000051.1 GCA_030018905.1 bacterium
ACTCCACGCATATGCCTGGGGACAGCTCTACCGCGGCCCGGGCCGATCCCCCCGGAGGAATCGTGCCCACCGCGGCCGTTCCGGTGCGGGTGTCCTGCATGAACCGGGGAACCGCTCGGGGAACCGGCGGCAGCTGACGGCAGGCGCCCTCGATCTGAACCGCTACCATGGCGCCGGCCACCGTAGCCGAGCTGCGGTTGGTCACCACTACCACGAATCCCTGTGCGCCGCCCACCCAGTGCACCGAGGCCTCGAGCTGCCTCCCAATGATCTTGGCGAACTGTGCCAGGCCCTTGATCTCGCCGGCATGCTCGGCCAGGGCCCCTGTGATCTGTCCAGCCGGCCGGATGGCAACCGTGTATCGGCGGACCACTTCGCTCACCTGCAGGCGTACCTCGAAGCCAGAGGTACCTCCACTGGGGACCGGGTTGGGATACAGCGGGGCCGATCCCTCTGCAACCCGGCGGCCGGTCTCGGCAAACGCCCTTGCTTCAGCGTAGACTACCATCGGTCGGCCGCGGTTCTCCACGGTGCCGGTGACGATGAGCGTGGTTTCCTCCACGCGGGCAGACGATGCCCTCACGCTCCAGCCTCCGGGAGCCGCGGTGGGTGTGGGACTGGGAGCCCCTGGGGCTGTCTGCGCGGGTGCCGCCGGGGTAGCACGCAGGCCTACCTCGGCCCTGAAGGCCTCCACCGCCTCGACCCTATCGCGGCGGAGCAAGAACGTCACGCCGGCAAAGGGGTAGGAGAGGAGGTCTCCTTCTGGGATCGTCGTGGAGATGCTTGCAGCCGCATCCGCGTAGGCGGCTCGCACCGCGGCGCCGGGGGAACCGGGGCCGACCCCTCGCGCTGTACGACACGCGGCCGTTCGGGTGGCAATGCGCTCCACGAATCCGTAGTCGGCAATGATCTGCGCCCACGGCTCGCGCAGGAAATAGGTCACACGCGTTCCCGCGGTCTGCTCGCGCAGGGGTGCACCCGTGATCGCCAGGGCGGCGCGTGCCGTCATCCCGAGCCGCACGCCGCCGATGCCGACGCCATCTGCGATGACGCAGTCGGCGGGACCACTAAAGAGCGTGGCGCCGGGCGATGCCAGAGCCAGCGCGGCTGAGAGGGCGAAGATCCATCGTGCCCACATAGCGCTCACCTACAGGGTACTACGACGAAAGTTGTGCGGTCCCTTCATCGCTCCCCCGAGTCTTGCCCGTCGCGCCCGGTGGACTTACAATGCACGTGCGGCTCGGCCATCGCACGGAGGGCAGCGTCCGCTGGTGCGGGCCCCGGTCTTCAAAACCGGTCGCTGGGCCGGACGGTCCAGGCTGGGTTCGATTCCCAGGGCCCTCCGCCAGAACCAACGAAGGTAGGCGCGTGCTCTCATCCTCACGCACGATGCAGAACTTCCTCCTCATCATGGTTGCCGCGGTGTCCGCGGCAACCGGCGCCGTCTTCATCCGAGCGGTGGATCACGCCAGGGGCATTCGGGTCGCCATGGGACTCGACGGCAATGAGATCCATATCTGGAACTCTACGAACAATACCTGGAATATCTGCTCGGTGGTCCTGGACAACCGCTACGGCCTCGAGACGACCAGCATCCCGGTGCGCACCCTGCTGATGCTCCCCAAGGGGCTGTTTGGAGCGCCCGATGATTGGGAACCACAACGCGCGGTCGTCCAGTGCGCGGAGCCCAGGAAGGGCGCGTGGGAGAACCGGATCAATCCCGCTAGATTCTGATATCCACAATCGCCGAGACGCCCACGCCGGGCACACGGCGCAGCGATTCCCACGGCTTGAGGTTGTCCACAGGTACAAACGCCTTTATCCGGAACGCCGCCTGGAAGTCCGCTTCGATAACGGCCACGGCCTCCACGCGATCCACCGCTGAGCGGGGCCCCGATACTTGTGCGGCTCCGACGTACGCGCCCCCGGGTGAGGATACCCCGATCGAGATGCTTAGTATGGGCACCACCTTGGTTTGCTCGCGCACCGCTGCACCGCGGTTCTGCAGCAGGTCGTTGATGAACGAGTTAATCTGCGGCGCGAAGGTCCGTATGGCGTAGCCGATCCCCAGCGTCTTGATGATCCCGAAGATATCCTGCCCCTGGACACTGGCGGTCGTCGCCCCCACGAGAAGTACCACTACGAGGATCAGAGCCCCCATGCGTGCGGCGCGCATTTTCAGCCTCCCAATACCGAGATGCTTCAACTCTTCTCGTTCCCTCTGTTTCTACGCAGGGCGGATGGAGCGTGTTCCCTCTTTCCTATTGGAACTTGTCGCAGATCGCCCCCCGCGCCGCAGACGATACCAGCCGCGCGTACTTGGCTAGAGCGCCGCGCGTGTACCTGGGAGCCGGTGCCATCCATGCCTTCCTGCGGCTTTCGATCTCGTCGGGGGGCACCTCGATGTCCAGGCGGCGGTTTGGGATGTCAACCAGGATCGTGTCGCCCTCGTGCACCAGGGCAATCGGCCCACCCACGGCCGCTTCCGGTGCGACGTGCCCTATCATCACGCCGTGCGTTGCCCCGGAGAAGCGGCCGTCGGTGATCAGCGCCACCTCCTGGCCCAGCCCGCGCCCGACGAGCGCCGATGTAACCGCCAGCATCTCGCGCATCCCGGGACCGCCCTTTGGGCCCTCGTGTCGGATCACGACCACATCACCGGAGCCGATCTGCCCGTCAATGACCGCCTTGAACGCATCCTCCTCGCGGTCGAAGAGGCGGGCCGGCCCCCGGTGCGTCTTGCGGGCCACGCCCGCGGTCTTGATCACGGCGCCCTCCGGCGCCAGGCTGCCCCAGAGGACTGCCAGGCCTCCCTCGGGCTCCAGGGGCCGGCCTACCGGCACGACGACCGGATGGCCCCCAGCCTCCACGCCGGAGAGGTTCTCACGCACGGAGCGCCCGGTGACCGTGAGCGTCTCTCCGTTCAGCAGGCCGGCGTCGAGCAGCGCGCGCATCACAACGGGAACGCCGCCGACACGGTCGAGATCTGCCATGATGTATCGCCCGCCCGGCCGGAGGTCGCCGATGTGGGGCGTTGCGCGGCTGAGGTTGTCGAAGTCCTCCAGGGATAGGGCGACGTCGGCCTCATGGGCTATTGCCAGGAGATGCAGTACCGCGTTGGTGCTGCCGCCCAGGGCGACCACCACGCGGATCGCGTTCTCGAACGCCTCGCGCGTCAGGATGTCACGCGGCCGGATGCCGTCGCGCAGCATCCTCATCGTGGCTTGCCCGGTGGCGCGGCACGCCTGTTCGCGCCGTGGGTCCACGGCAGGTATCGAGGCCACGCCGGGCACCGATAGACCGATCGCCTCGATCGCCGCGGCCATGGTGTTGGCCGTGTAGAACCCACCGCAGCTCCCGGCCCCCGGGCAGGCGCGGCGCTCCAGGGAGTCCACGGTCTCGGCGGTCATGTGCCCCTGCGCGTGCATTCCCACAGCTTCGTAGACGTCCTGTATGGTGACGTCTCTTCCCTCAAACTCGCCCGGCATTATGGTGCCGCCGTAGAGAAAGACCCCGGGCAGGTTGAGCCGGGCCAGCGCCATCACCGATCCGGGCAGGCTTTTGTCGCACCCCGCGATGGCCACGAGCGTATCGAAGCACTGTGCGCGCGCCATCAGCTCGATCGAGTCTGCGATCACCTCGCGGCTGACCAGGGACGCCTTCATCCCCTCGTGGCCCATGGCGATGGCGTCGCTGACGGCGATCGTGCAGAACTCCTGAGGCACTCCCCCCGCGGCACGCACCCCGGTCTTCACCCACTGCGCCTGGACGTCAAGATTCAGGTTGCAGGGTGTGACCTCGTTCCATGTGCTGGCCACCCCGGCGATGGGGCGGCGCAGGTCGTCGTCGCCCAGTCCGGTGGCCCGCAGCATCGCCCTATGCGGGGCGCGCTGGACGCCTTCCGTGATCTCATGACTGCGGTGCTTGGGGTTGATCGCAGACGGGTTGTCCACCTCAAGTCTCCTTCTCGAACCGCAACGCGGTGTGTTGGCCCCATGATAGGCGGCGGGTCGGGGCGAATCAACAGGAGGGCGCGCGCTATGGTAGCATTATGTGGTGACCCGCGACTCCTCACTGACACCGATGATGCGCCAGTACCAGGAGCTAAAAGCCCGCCATCCGGGCGCGCTGCTCATGTTCCGGCTGGGCGACTTCTATGAGCTGTTCTTCGACGACGCCGTCGTGGCGGCGCGGGAACTCGACATAGTGCTGACCTCCCGCGAGGTGGGTGCGGGACGGCGCGTGCCCATGTGCGGCGTTCCCCACCATGCGATGACCGGATATCTGGCACGGCTGGTGGACCGTGGATACCGCGTGGCGATCTGTGACCAGGTCGAGGACCCGCGCAAGGCTCGTGGGCTGGTTCGTCGCGAGGTGACCCGCGTGGTCACGCCGGGCACGGTCATGGACGCCGCGCTGCTGCCGGCCAGAGAGCACCGCTACTTGGCAGCCGCAGTCAGCGAGGGCGGTGCCTGGGGCTTGGCCGCGGTAGACCTCTCGACAGGGGACTTCCTGGCAACCCAGATTGAGGGTCCCGACGCCGACCGCCGGCTGGCCGACGAGCTCGCGCGCCTGGACCCGCGCGAGATAGTAGTCCCCTCCGGCACAGAGGAAGGGTCAGGGCAGACCGCAGAAGGCCGTTGGACGCAGATGGACGCCTGGCGCTTCGATCCGGGCGTCGCCCGGCGCGCGCTGCTTGACCACTTCCACGTAGCGTCACTGGACGGTTTTGGATGCGAGGGGTTGGCGTCCGCCACGGCCGCCGCCGGTGCTCTGGTGCAGTACCTCCATCAGACGCAACAGAGTCCGCTGGCGCACCTACGCGGTCTCCGCGTGTACGGCACCGAGTCCGTGCTTGAGATCGACGAGATCACGCGTCGAAACCTCGAGCTGCTGCGCAACCGTAACGACGGCGGCGCGCGCCACACCCTCATCGGCGTACTGGACGAAACCATGACGGCGATGGGCGGGCGGCTGCTCCGGGAGTGGCTGCTTCGTCCGTTGCTGGATGTGGAGGCGATCGAGGCCAGGCACCGGGCCGTGGGCGCCGCGCTGGAAGATCGCACCCGGAGGGAAGGCGTGCGTGGAGCGCTGCGCGCGCTGCCCGACCTGGCGCGCCTCGTGGGACGGATCGGTCACGGATCGGCCACGGCGCGCGACCTGTGCACCCTACGCGATGGGCTTGAACGGCTGCCCGCGCTGCGCGAGGAGATCGGGCCGTTGCCAGACGCTCGCTTTGCCGATCTCGCATCGGCGATGGATCCACACGGTGACGTCGCCGCACACATCGCCCACGCACTGGTGGACGATCCACCCAGCGGTCTCCGCGACGGAGGGATGATCCGGCCGGGGTACGACCCCGCACTCGACCATCTCCGGGAGGCCGCCTCCGGCGGCAAGGCCTGGATAGCGGGCCTGGAGGCCTCCGAGCGCGAGCGCACCGGCATCCGCTCGCTGCGGGTGGGTTTCAACAAGATCTTCGGGTACTACATCGAGGTTTCCAACGCCAACCAGCACTTGGTGCCGGCGGACTATATCCGCAAGCAGACCCTGACCGGCGCCGAGCGCTACATCACGCCCGAGATGAAGGAACGCGAGGCCGCCATCCTGGGTGCTGAGGAGCGTATTGCCACGCTGGAGTTCGAGCTGTTCTGTGCGCTGCGCGACTCGGTGGCCACCCGGGCATCTTCCCTTCTGGAAGTGGCGCACGCGCTGGCCGAGGCCGATGTGCTGCTGGCCCTGGCCGAGGCTGCGGAGCGGGGTGGCTACGTCAGGCCGGAGATGACCGTGGAACCGGTGCTCGAGATACGCGACAGCCGGCATCCGGTGGTGGAGCGCCTCCTCGAAGGCGAGCGGTTCGTGCCCAACGACCTGAGCCTGGACGTTCGCGATCGGGCGCTGCTGATCGTCACCGGACCCAACATGGCGGGCAAGAGCACATTGCTGCGCCAGGCTGCGCTGACAACCATCATGGCGCAGATGGGCTCGTTCGTGCCGGCGGCCTGGGCGCGGGTGGGCATCACCGACCGCATCTTTACGCGGGTGGGGGCAACGGACGAGATCGCCTCGGGCCGGAGCACTTTCCTGGTGGAGATGCAGGAGGTGTCGCGCATCCTGCACGGTGCCACCAGGAGCAGCCTGGTCCTCCTGGACGAGGTTGGCCGCGGGACTAGCACCTACGATGGGATGAGCCTGGCATGGGCGGTGGTCGAGTACCTGCACAACCGCATCGGTGCGCGCACGCTGTTTGCGACGCACTTCCATGAACTCACCGAGCTGGAAGGAATGCTACCCCGCGTCCACAACATCGCCATGCAGGTGCAGGAGCAGGGCGAGCAGATCGTGTTCCTGCACACGGTGGCCGACGGGCGTGCCGATCGGTCGTACGGCATCCACGTGGCTCGGCTGGCGGGCATTCCGGAAGAGGTAACCGCGGTGGCCGGCCGCATCCTCCAGCAGCTCGAGGCAGCCGCGGCGCGGCCCGGCGAGGCCGATGCCGATGCCGAGCCCGTGCCCTCCCGGGCGCGCAGGTCCAAACAACTGCCGCTGGGGCTCGATCTCGCGTCACCACTTGAAGATGAGCTGCTGGGCATGGCCATTGAGACGATGACCCCGCTGGAGGCCCTACGGGTCCTCGCGGATCTGCGCGAACGCGCGCGCGGCCGGAGGACAGGTACCCGCGACCGCGAGGACCGGCGGCTGCAGTGAAGCCGATCCACGTGCTGGAAAGGTCGGTCGCCGAGCGCATAGCCGCCGGAGAGGTGATCGAACGTCCGGCCTCGGTGGTCAAGGAGCTGGTGGAGAACAGCCTGGATGCCGGCGCCCGCGCGGTCACAGTCGAGGTCGAGGGCGCGGGTCTGCGCTTGATCCGGGTGACCGACGACGGCGAAGGAATACCCACGGACCAGGTGGGCCTGGCCTTCGAGCGCTTCGCCACCAGCAAGATCGCCTGCATCGAGGACCTGGAGCAGGTGACGAGCTACGGCTTCAGGGGTGAGGCCCTGCCCAGCATCGCGTCCGTAGCCCGGGTGACGCTCACGGCCCGCACGCAGAACGCTGCCAACGCGGTGCGGATCACGGTGGCCGGCGGCGAGATCCAGGCAACCGGCGCCCACGGCGCCCCTCCTGGAACGACGGTGGAAGTGAGCGCGCTCTTCTACAACACCCCCGCACGCCTGAAGTTCCTGAGATCCCCAGCCCGCGAGCAGGCACTGATCGCCGAGGCGCTGCAGCGCGCGGCGATGGCGCATCCCGAGGTGGCTTTTCGGCTGGTCGCGGATGGCCGCGAGGCCGGGTGGTGGCCCCGGGCAGAACCGGTTCAACGCGTAGCTGAGCTGCTGGGAGCAGGAGTCGCCCAGGACCTGATTCCGGTACGGGGCGCGGTGCCTGCGGGCGCCTTCCACGGCTGGCTCGGGCGCCCGGAGCACGGCCGGCCCAACCGAACCGGCCAGCACCTCTTCGTCAACCGGCGCCCTGTGCAGAGCGCTTTGCTCCGGCGGGCCGCAGAGCAGGGCTATGCGCAACTGATGCCCGTGGGGCGGTTCCCGGCCTTCGCGCTCTTCGCGGATGTAGATCCGGCCGCGCTCGACGTCAACGTCCACCCCCGCAAGATGGAGGTGCGGTTCAGGGATGAGTCCCGCCTGTTCGGCGCCGTGGCCCACGGCGTCCGGCAGGCGTTGCTGTCGAGCCCGCTCATCCGGCAGGCAGGGGTGGGCCCTGTCGGCTCCGCGGTCCTGGACGAGCCTGCCCGGGGAGGGCTACTCACGCTCCTGCCCGGGATGGGGGAGACCGCAGCGCGCGAGGTCGGGGGGGCCTACGGAACCTCGCCTACCAGGCGCCTGCCGGTGCTCAGGTCGGTCGGCCAGCTACTCAACACCTACATCCTGGCCGAGGGCCCGGACGGTCTCTACATGATTGACCAGCATGCCGCCCACGAGCGCGTCCTCTACGAACGCCTCATCGCGGCCCGCCGCCAGGGAAGCCGGATCAGCCAGGGCCTGGCGATTCCTCTGACCGTGGAACTCGCGCCCTCGCAGATGGCAATGCTGGTCGGCTACGGCGACCAGTTCGCGCAGATGGGCTTCGAGGTTGAGCCGTTCGGCGCCGGGACCGCTATCCTTCGTGCTGTGCCGGTTCTGATCCCAGGCATCCCGGGTGCCGACCTCCTGCTGCGCGCGATAGGCCGCCTTGAGGAGGACGGGGAGGGGGAGGACCCCCTTGAGCGAATCGCCATCGCGACCGCCTGTCACACCGCGATACGCGCCGGAGACCGGCTGAATCCAGAGGCGATCTCGGCGCTGCTGGCCGACCTGAACGCGGCCGAGGATCCGTTCACGTGCTTCCACGGCCGCCCAACGATCATTGCCCTCTCTCGCGAACAGATCGAACGATGGTTTCTGAGAGGATAGCCGCGTCCGACCGCCTGGCGGTGCTGTGCGGACCCACCGCGGTGGGCAAGACCGCGGTGGCCGTCGCGCTGGCTGAGCGCATGGGCGCCGAGATAGTCGCGGCTGACTCCCGCGCGGTCTACCGCGGCGCGGATGTCGGGACGGCCAAGCCGACCATGGAAGAGCGCCGCCGCGTGCGGCACCACCTGCTCGACGTGGCCGATCCAGGGGAGGCGTTCACCCTGGCCGACTACCAGCGGCTGGCACGGCTGGCACTGGCCGACATCCGCGCGAGGGGCTTGTTGCCCCTGCTGGTGGGCGGGACAGGACTGTACATCCGGGCGATTGTGGACGGTCTCTCCCTTCCACCGGTACCTCCGGACCACGCGTTGCGTGCCGCGCTTGAGGCGGACGAGTCGGTCCACGGCCCCGGGCACCTCCACGCGCGTCTTGCCGTCCTCGATCCGGCAGCTTCGGCCCGCATCCACCCGCGCAACCTGCGGCGCGTGATCCGGGCCATGGAAGTTGTCCTGCGGACCGGGCGTCCCATCTCAACGCAGCAGCGGCAGGGCGGCGGCGCCGTGGCGGGTGCCGTGGCGATGGTGGGGCTCACGATAGAGCGAACTCAGCTCTACCGCCGAGTTGACGCGCGCGTCGAAGCGCAGATGGCCTCCGGGCTCGAGGAAGAGACCAGGCGGCTGCTGGATCGAGGCGTTCCTCTTGCCGCCCCTATCATGCAGGCGCTCGGATACAAGGAGATTGCCGGATGGTTGCTGGGCTCCTACGCCGCCGCCGAGGCCGTCCGGCGCCTGAAGCGCAACACTCGTCGCTACGCCAAGCGGCAGCTCACCTGGTTCAGGCGCGACGCGCGGATCCATTGGGTGGATGCAACCGGTCTGACGCAGGACAGCGTGGTCGAGCGCGTGCATGCTATCATGAACTCGACGCTGTCTATCTATGGGGAGGCGTGATGCAGTCACAGCGACTTCGCAGAATCGGTGCGTACCTGTTTGCCGACCTCGATCGCAAGCAGGCCGAACTGGAGGCCCGTGGGGTGGACGTGATCAACCTTGGCGTGGGCGACCCCGACCTGCCGACGCCGCCGCACATCGTCCGGGCGCTCGAGGAAGGCGCCCGGGACCCGCGCACCCACCGGTACCCGCCCTACCGCGGCACCGCGGCCTTCCTGCAGGCGGCCGCGGATTGGATGCTGAAGCGGTTCGGGGTACGTGTGGATCCAGAGCGTGAGGTGCTGGCGCTCATCGGCTCAAAGGAGGGCCTGGCGCACCTGCCCTGGGCCGTATTGAACCCCTCCGAGGTCGCGCTCGTACCGGACCCAGGGTACCCTGTCTACCGCTCCTCCACGATCATGGCCGAGGGGGAGGTGGTGGCGATGCCGCTGCTGGCCGACCGCGGCTTCCTGCCGGATTTCGACCGCATTCCCCAGGAGGCTCTGCGGCGCGCGCGGCTGGTCTTCCTCAACTACCCCAACAACCCCACCGGTGCCACCGCCGATCTGGAGTTCTTCGCGCGCGCAGTTGATTTCGCACAACGCCACAAACTGCTGCTCGTGCACGACAACTCCTATTGTGAGATCGCCTACGACGCCTACCGACCCCCGAGCATCTTGGAGGTGGACGGTGCCCGGGAAGTGGCCATAGAGCTGCACTCGCTGTCCAAGGCGTTCAACATGACCGGCTGGCGGGTTGGGTTCGCGGTGGGAAACGCCGAGGCGGTTGAAGCGTTGGGCACGCTGAAGACCAACGTGGACTCCGGGGTCTTCCGGGCGGTGCAGCATGCCGCGGTGGCCGCGCTCACCGGTCCCCAGGAGGTCATCGCGCCCACGCTCGCGACCTACCGCGCCCGTCGGGATCGGCTCGTCTCAACCCTGCGTTCGGTCGGGTGGTTCCCACCGGTGCCGAAGGCGACGCTATACGTCTGGATGCCGACGCCGGGCGGCGCCTCGTCGGTGGCCTTCGCCGCCGAGGTCCTGGAACGCACCGGCGTAGTAATCACGCCCGGGATCGGCTACGGCGCCTGCGGGGAGGGATACATACGCCTCTCGCTAACCACCCCGGACGCGCGGCTCGACGAGGCGCTGGGCCGCATCCGGAAGGCCTACGGGTAGGCGCGGCCATCGGCACCATCTGGGGACTGCCCCGCACGGTCACGCCGACCCACCGCCAGATGCT
Source organism: bacterium (assembly GCA_030018905.1). Taxonomy (GTDB): domain Bacteria; phylum Sysuimicrobiota; class Sysuimicrobiia; order Sysuimicrobiales; family Humicultoraceae; genus VGFA01. The sequence continues at coordinate 10,580 of JASEHJ010000051.1, forward strand.
GGAGGCCCTCGAGAGGCGGAAGGCGCCGACGAATCGCATTGCCGGCGCAGACCTCCTCGAGATCCTCGCCCACCTCGCCCACGCGCTTCGGCGCGAGGTGGGCGTGCTCCTTGACCGCAACGGCGCGGTCGCGCACGTGATCGTGAGTCGCCGCTGGCAGGCCCTTGCCGACGAGATGGGACGACGGGCAGGGGGACATGGTTCCAAGCTGCGGTACATTGAGGCCCATCCCCACGCCGACGGCCGGCCCGACGACGGTGACTCCCAGGTACTCGAGCGGCTCGATCTCGACCTGGTGGTCACCGTAGGAACCAGTCGCGGCCGTCCCACGGGATTCTGGCTGTTGGAGCAGGCCCCGGCCCACCCTGATGGAGATGGCGCCCGAACGGCCGTGGAAGGTCCGCACGCGCTCGAGATGCTCGACGAGTTGGACCTGCATCCGCTGACGCGGAGGGCCGACGCCGCGCGGCGGCAGGCGGGTGCGCGGTCCACGGCCGCGGGCCGGCTGGAACGCGCGGTGCTGGTTGCCCTGAACCGCTCCGGGGACGCGACGCCGTCGCTATCCGAGCTCGCGAGCCTGGCCAGGACGGCCGGGGCGGACCCGGTTGCCACCGTGATTCAGCGCCGCACCCGTCCCGATCCTGCGCGCTACCTGGGGAAGGGCAAGGTGGACGAGGTCCTGCGTGCCACCGAGGCATTTGCAGCCGATCTTGTGCTGGTTGACGACGAACTCACGCCGGTGCAGCAGCGGGTGCTGGAGGGCGATCTCGGCGTCAAGGTGCTGGACCGCACTGCCCTCGTGCTCGACATCTTCGCGCATCGCGCCAGGAGCCGGGAAGGGCGGCTGCAGGTCGAACTCGCCCAGCTCAACTACTTGCTCCCCCGTCTCACCGGTCGGGGGGTGCTGCTCTCACGACTGGGAGGCGGGATCGGCACGCGCGGGCCCGGCGAGACAAAGCTGGAGGTGGACCGCAGGCGCATCCGCGCCAGAATCACAGAGCTTCAGCGCGAGATCAACGCGGTCCAGCGGCACCGAGGCCGGCAGCGGCAACCTCGCCAGGAAGCCGCTCTGCCCCAGGTTGCGCTGGTGGGTTACACGAACACGGGCAAGTCCACGCTGCTCAACGCGCTGACCGGGGCCAGCGTGTTCGTGGAGGACAAGTTGTTTGCCACGCTGGACCCGACGGTGCGGCGTCTGGTGCTGCCCGACAGGCGCCCAATCGTGATGGCGGACACGGTTGGGTTCATCCGGCGGCTGCCCACGCAGCTTATTGCGGCGTTTCGCGCCACGCTCGAGGAGGTAGTGCACGCCGACCTGCTGCTCCACGTAGCCGATGCAAGCCACCCGGATTGGCCCGAGCAGGTTCGCGTGGTGGGGGAAGTGCTGGCCTCACTGGGAGCGGGCAGTCACCCCACACTCCTTGTCTTCAACAAGATCGACGTGCTGGCCGCCGAAGGGGTGCGGCGGTTGATCGCAGCACACCCGGACGCCGTGGCCGTGTCAGCGGCGCGAAGCGACGGGCTGCCCGAACTGCTTGACGCGATCGGGCGCAGGCTGCCTGAGCCTTGGGTGCGCCTCCGCCTGCACGTGCCCTACAGTAACGCCAGGCTCGTGGCTCAGATCCACAACCAAGGCAGGATGCTGGCCGAGCAGTACGGGGAGGAGGGGGCCTGGATTGAAGCGGAGGTCCCGGGACCGCTCGCGGTGCAACTGCGTGCGCTCAAGATCCCCTCGCGGGCGCGCCGGACCCGGGCAGAGGGATCAGGCTAGACGGCGAAGAACCGCCACCGCCTTGCCCTCAACCGCGACCTCATCGGCGTAGGTCGGCTCCATAGCTGCGTTGGCCGGCTGCAGCCGGATCCGGCTGCCCTCGCGGAAGAACTGCTTGACCGTGGCCTCGTCCCCAAGCCGTGCCACAACGATGTCTCCATTGGAGGCGGTCTGCTGGCGCCGCACGACCAGCAGGTCGCCGTCGAGGATGCCTGCCTCGATCATGCTGTCCCCGTGCACCCGCAGCACGAACGCCTCGACCCCACCCGTCCAGCCGGAGGGCACCGGCACGTAGTCCTCGATGTTCTGTTCGGCGAGAATCGGGGTGCCCGCTGCGACGCGCCCAATCAGCGGCAGCGCCACGCTCAGATACTGCCTGCCGGCTCCGGCGGCGCCACGCAGCAGCTCTAGGGCGCGCGGCTTGCTTGGATCGCGGCGCAGGCAACCCTTGCGCTCAAGCGCTTCCAGGTGGCTGTGCACGGTCGAGCTGCTGGTTAGCCCCATCGCCTGGCCGATCTCGCGCACCGAGGGCGGGTAGCCGCGCGACTCTATGAAGCGCGCTACGAAGGTGAGGATCTCCTGCTGTCGATGCGTGAGCCCGGACGCCATGGCTGCCTCCTGGAGAGACCCGTGGGACTAGGATAGCAGACTCTACGGCCGATGCAAACATGCGTTCGGTCTTCAGGGGGCGACGCGGCTACTTCGCATAATGTCTCTTATGTTAAGTAACCGAACTGGACGGCAGGAGGGGTAGACGAACCCGGCGACCTCTCCCCACTCGTGACTCGTGCGCGGTTTCCGCCTTACCGCCCCTCGAACCGCGGTGGCCGCTTCTCCAGAAAAGCCGCGAGGCCTTCGCGGTGGTCGGCGGTTTGGCCGGCAATCCCCTGGAGAAGCGCTTCGTTTTCAAGCGCGGCATCGAGTGACCCGCTGAGGCCGGCATTGACGGCGCGCTTGGCAAGTCCAAAGGCGCGTGTTGGGCCCACGGCTAACCGCAGCGCCAGTTGGGATGCCTGCGCGGGCAGATCATCATGGGGAACCACGCGGTTAACGAGACCTAGTCGTAGCGCCTCTGCGGCCGGGACGGGCTCGCCGCTGAACGCGATCTCGAGGGTCCGGGCCAGCCCGACCAGGCGCGGCAGGAAGAACGTGGCTCCCCCGTCGGGGATCAGGCCGATCCGGGAGAAGCTCAGGGCGAACGACGCACGGTCCGAGGCGATCCGTAGATCCGCGGCCAATGCCAGGCTGCACCCGGCGCCGGCTGCGACGCCGTTGACCGCGGCGATAACCGGCTTTTCCAGTACCCGCAGGCCTAGGACGATCGGGTTGAGCCGCGTCCTGAGAAGTTCACCATAAGAGATCCCACTGGTTCCAGCGCGATCGCGGAGGTCCTGCCCGGAACAGAACCCCCTCCCTGCCCCGGTTACGACAATGCACCTCACCTCGGCCGCCCGTTCGGCGAGACCCACGGCATCGTTCAACTCGGTAGCCATCTGCTCGTTGATCGCGTTGAGCGAATCCGGCCGGTTGAGCGTTACCGTGAGCACGCCGCCTTCAATCGACGCAACGAGGGTGTGGTAGGCAGGCAGTTGCAAGGGGTTCCCTCCGAATCAACGGCCCTTCCAGTCTGGCGCCCGCTTCTCCAAGAATGCCCGAATGCCCTCGGTCCTGTCTTCTGTGGCGAACAGCAGGTAGAATGCCTTGCGTTCGTAGTCAAGTCCTCCCTCGAGCGTGGTGTCGAACGCCTTGAGGATCGCATCCTTGGCCATGCGGACCGCCAACGGCGGCTTCGAGGCGATCTGGCCGGCCAGGGCCTTCGCCTCGTCCAGGACCGCATCGTCGGGCACGACGCGGGTGACCACGCCCATGGCCTGGGCCTCGGCCGCGGAGAACGGGCGGCCGGTCAGTATCAGTTCCATCGCCCGCGCCTTTCCGGCTGCGCGCGTGAGGCGCTGCGTGCCACCGGCACCTGGGATGATACCGATGTTGATCTCGGGCTGGCCGAACCGGGCCCCCTCGCCCGCGATGATCATGTCGCAGAGCATGG
>JASEHJ010000052.1 GCA_030018905.1 bacterium
ACAGGAATGGCTCAACCATGCGGGTTTCAGCCCTGTCGATGTCAAACATGGGCTAGGCGGTCGCCAAAGCGGTCCATCGCCCGACGCAGCAGCTCGTAGTTGTTCTGGGAGTGACGGAGTTGGGTGCCGAGCCTGCCGAGCGGATCGCGGATCCGCTCCATGTCCATCGCCAGGTGGGTGAGGCCTTCCCGGATGCTCGCCGCCTGCTCCTCAACCTGGAGGCCCTTCAGGCCGTAGGCAATCGCCATCAGGTAGGCGTAGAAGGTTGTGGGCGAGACGGGGATGACCTTCTTGCTCAGGGCCAGCGCGTACAGCGCGCCGGGCCCTCGTCCGCTCCTCGTCCGAGCCCGCCTCTCTCACCTGCCCGCGGGCAGGCTAGTCCTCCTCTGCCGTGTACGGGCAGATCGAGGCAAAGGCACAGTACCGGCATGCCCGGTAGTAATCCGGGGTTGCGGCGAACTCCTGGCTACGAATGCCCTCGGCCGCCCGTTCGATCGCCTCGGCCGCAACGTCGAGCTTCGCCTGGGAGGGAACGGCGGCTCCCACGAGCACGTGTCTGGGCCCTAGGAAGTGGAGCTCCAACCTATCAGGGGCGCGGCCGTAGTGATGCCGGTAGGCGAGCGCGTAGATGTCGAGCTGCAGGCTCTCCTTCGCCCTGCGGTCGGCGTCCTTCTGCGCCCGCACGTCGGTGGTCTTGAAATCAATAATGACTACCTCTGCGGCATCGCCGGAAGCCGTCGCGCCGCGCAGGTCAACACGGTCCCACCGGCCCCGTACCCGCGTGCTGCCGGCTTGAACCGCGAACTTGGCCTCGACCATGGTCGGAACCGTACCGGACGCCTGTTGGAACGCGAGAAAGGTCCGCAGGACCTCTCGTCCCTCGGCCAGCCTCTGGTCCTCGTGCTCGCGGCTGATGAACCCCTCGGCAGCCCAGGCGCGCTCGAACGCCTGGATCAGATGTTCGGGGTCGACCGGCTGTCCCCGCGCGCACCGCCGGTTGTACTCCATGGCCCCGGCGTGAACCGCCGCGCCGTATACGACGCGGTGGTCACGCAGCAGCGGTACGCGCAGCACGTGCGCGTACTTGTACTTCAACGGACAGATCTGGTAGTCGTCAACCTGGCGGAACGATAGGTTGACGGGCGCTTCCGACGGGAGAATGCCTGGCAGCGACGGGGGCGCGTCCGCGGGAGGAGCGTGCCTCTGGATGGCCTCGATCGCCGAGGCCCGAAACGCCACCTGGTCGGCCGCCGGTTCATCCAGGGCCTCCAGGATGAACCGGCTGAGCTTGCGCGGACGGGAGTTCCCGTAGTCCCGTCCGCTCGTAAGCACCAGCCGCTGCTTCGCCCGCGTCATGCCCACGTAGAACAACCGCCGCTCCTCTTGCAGGTGGCTGTCGCCCGAGGGCAGGACCTCCTTGTCCCGCACCAGCTCGTCGGGGATCTGCAATGGTTCGGAGCGGCCGCGCGACGGAAACCGGTCGGCAACGCAGTTGACCAGGAACACGACCGGGAACTCCAGTCCCTTGGCCTTGTGCACGGTTAGGATCTGCACGCCGTCGAACTCCGGGTCGGGATCCGGGGACGGAGGGTCGTCGCCGGCCGCGATCAGGTCCTCCATGCGACGCACGAACTCGGGCACCCGATCGTACACGGCGACCTCGCCGTGGCGTGCCACGATGTCGAAGAGACGGGCCAGGTTCGCCACCTTCACCTCATCGCCGGGTTGCCCGGAGGTGGCCAGGCGGCGGATGTAGCCCGTACGCGTGATCAGATACTCGTACAGCACGCGCCCTGTGGGGTGGTGGCGCATCAGCGCGCGCATCTCGTCCAGGTCCTCCAGGAGGCGGGCAATGGATGTCCTGCTCTCTGGGGACAGCTCGGCACTGAGCTCGGGTGCTGTGTGCAGGTTCCGGAAAGTGTGCTCCAGCGACCTGTGGCGCCGGTTCGCCTGGTTGAGTGCCAGCGCCATCTCGGTGCCGTTGACCACATAGAGGCCCGACGTGCCCAGGTAGTACATGCTCAGGTTGTCGGCGGGACTGGCCAGGACGCGCAGGAACGCCAGCGCGACCCGGATCTCCTCGCGGTCGTAGAGCCCGCGTGTGCCGGAGAACCACCAGGGGACTCCCCGAAGGTTCAGTGCCCGCATGAACGGATCGGCATCGCGGTTGGCCCGCACCAGAATCGCGCAGTCCCCCGCCCGGCCGCCCGCCTGGATGTGGCCAACGATAGCCTCCGCCACGGCGTCGGCCTCACTGGTGAGGGTGTCGTGGTGGAGGTGCCTGACAAGCGGGCCGTCCGACCGGCGGGCGATGAGCCGCTTGTCGAGCTGGTTGCGTACCTCCAGGCGGTCGGGGTTGTTGTGCTGGATCAGGCGGTAGGCAGCGTCCAGCACCGTCTGGGGCGACCGGAAGTTGTCGGTAAGCACCACCTGCGCGGCGTCGGGATATGCGGCCGCAAACCCCAGGATGTTGCTGATCGCCGCGCCGCGGAACTTGTAGATCGCCTGATCGTCGTCCCCAACCACCGTAAGGTTGCGGTGCGCCGCGGCCAGGAGTTTTACGAGCTCGAACTGCGCGTGGTTCGTGTCCTGGAACTCATCCACCAGGATGTAGCGAAACCGCTCCTGATACCGCCGCAGGATCTCAGGACGGTCGCGGAACAACTGGAGGGGAATCAAGATCAGGTCCCCGAAGTCCACCCGCCCCGCCTGACGCAGCAGGCGCTGGTAGGCCGCGTAGGTACCGGCGAGCTCGCGGTGCGCTCCGGCGTCCTCCTCTTCACCTTCCCGGGCCAGGCGCTCCGCGAACGCTTCGTACGCTTCCGCGGAGATGTCCTCGTCCTTTGCGCGGCCGATCAGGGTGAGCAGCGCGTCAATGTACCGCGTCGGATCACCCAGAGGCCTGTACCTCTCCAGCGGCATCTCGAAAAGCCGGTCGCGGGCGAAGATGAACTGCTCGGGCCGTGACAGCACCCGGAAATCAGGCACCAGCCCGGCCTCAAGCGCCTGCTCGCGCAGCACCCTGTCGCCGAAGGCGTGAAACGTGCTGATCCACGCATCCACGTAGCCGTAGGGCACAAGCTGGTCCACGCGCGCCTCCATCTCCCCGGCCGCCTTGTCGGTGAACGTCAGCGCAAGGATCTCGGAGGGGCGCGCGCGCCGGCTGGCGATCAGCCATGCGATGCGCCGCGTAATAACCGTCGTCTTTCCCGTGCCTGCGCCGGCCACGATCAGCAGGGGACCTTCGCCGTGGGTTACCGCGGCAAGCTGGCTTGGGGTGAGGCCCTCCAGCGCCCGCGCGTGATCTTGGGACGCCAAGTCAAGGGACAGTTGGGCCACCTGCTGCGCTCCAGAGTCAGTCTGGGGGATCGTCATCGAGGCTGCCCACGCTGGACGGTTCTACCTTCCGCAGAGTTCGTGCGATCGTAGCAGCCGAGTAGCCGCGGCGCTGCAGCCATCCGACCAGGCGCCTCCGCGCCACGTTTTGAGGGAACCCCTGGAGGCGCCGCAGGCGATCCCCTGCCTGGCGCAGCGCCAGGGCCTCTTCTTGTTCCGGAATCAACTGCGCCCCCAGCGCCTCGGCGATCACCGCCGGCGCCACGCCGCGCGCCGCCAGCTCCGCCCGCAGCCTCCGCGCACCGCTGGGCCGCAGGGCCAGGCGGTCGGCGATCCACGCGCGCGCGAACCGCGCATCATCTATCCACCCCGACCGTGCCAGTTCGCCAATGACGGCCAGTGCTTCCTGTCGCGGCACTCCCCGCCGGCGCAGCGCGGTTTCCAACTCTGCGCGGCTGCGCAGCCGCCGTTGCAAAAGGCCCAGGGCCACGGTCCTGGCCCTCTGGCGCTCCGCGGCGCCGGCAAGACGGGTGACCGCGTCCGGGGCAATGTGCTGGCCCTCGGCCAGGCCGAGCGCGGCGGCGGTCCGGGCGTCTATCCGAAACCGGCCGACTCCCTCGACCTCCACCTGGCAGACCCCCGGGTCACGCGCAGAAACCCGCACGCGCGCGACTCGGGGGCTCACGGTTCCAGCCACAGGGCTGCGCTCCGTTGGCTACCCTCGGGGTTTCGCCTGCACCAGGCGTGCCGCCGGCGCAGGGCGGGCGGCAGCCGCGGCTTGTCGGGCTTCCGGCTCAGCCGGTGGAGCCGAGGCGGCTTCCTTGGTGCGAAGCAGCCCACGGGCCTCGCGCACGCGGCGGTCAATCTCGCTGGCTACCTCGGCGTTGCTGTCTAGGAACTCGCGCGCGTTGTCGCGCCCCTGTCCCAGGCGCAGGTCGCCGTAGGTGAACCAGGCCCCCGAACGCAGGACCAGACCCATCGCCGTGGCCACATCGAGGATGCTGGCGCTGCGCGAGATCCCATGGCCGTAGATGATGTCAATTTCCGCATCGCGAAACGGAGGGGCGACCTTGTTCTTGACGACCTTGACACGCGCCCGCATCCCCCGGACCTCGTCCCCGCTCTTGATGTTCTCGATCTTGCGGATTTCCATGCGGACCGACGAGTAGAACTTGAGCGCCCTGCCCCCGGTGGTGGTTTCCGGATTTCCGAACATCACCCCGATCTTCTCGCGGAGCTGGTTTATGAATACCACGATCGTGCGCGACCGGCTGATGGTGCCGACCAGTTTGCGGAGGGCCTGCGACATGAGGCGCGCCTGCAGCCCGACGTGGGCATCGCCCATCTCGCCCTCCAGTTCCGCGCGCGGCACCAGGGCGGCCACCGAGTCCACGACGACGACGTCCACGGCGCCACTGCGCACCAGGGTCTCGGCTATCTCCAAGGCCTGCTCGCCGTTGTCGGGCTGGGAGAGGAGCAGGTTGTCTACGTCCATCCCCACTGCCCTGGCATAGTTGGGATCGAGTGCGTGCTCGGCGTCAATGAACGCCGCGACGCCCCCTTCGCGTTGTGCCTCCGCAATGATATGGTAGCCGAGCGTGGTCTTGCCCGACGCCTCCGGGCCGTAAATCTCGACCACGCGTCCCCTGGGAACGCCTCCGACGCCCAGCGCCAAATCGAGACCTAGGGCCCCGGTCGAAATGACCTCGACCTGGAGCCTCGCGCTGGCTTCGCCCAGCTTCATGATGGAGCCCTTGCCGAACTGCTTCTCTATCTGGGAGAGGGCCAGGTCCAGAGCCCGTTGGCGCTCAGTCATCTCCTCCGACCTCCCCGGGACGCGGTGACCGTAGTGAACGAAGAATACCAAACAAATGTTCGCTTGTCAATCCTGCAAGGACGCCCCGATCTGACCGATATACCAGATTTGGGGCCTATATGCCCGTGGATTTCAACTCGTAGCCCAACTGGACCTTCTCCCGAGGCGTATAGACCGGGCCGTCAGGCGTTAGCCGACTCTCCATAACCGTGACCGCCCTGACCCACTCCCGACCGATCGCGGCATCCCGGTGCGCCCGAACGGCCCGCACCAGGTCTCCCCACTGCCGGTTGTCTTTGGCGCGGCCCAGGGTCAGGTGGGGACGGAACGGTTTGGAATCTGAAGGAAGGCGTTCCCGGTCCAGCGCGGCCTTCACATCTCCGGCCAGGCGCCCAAGGGCCTCAGATCCCTCGGTGCACCCTATCCAGACCACCTGGGGCCGCTCCAAGCTTGGAAAGGCGCCCAGGCCGCCGATCAGCGCCGAGAAGGGCAAGGTCCGGCTGACCGCACTGCGCGTTGCGACGACCGCGCGGGCTACCTGCGCAGCCGGGATCTCGCCCAGGAAGGACAGGGTGTAGTGCAGGTTTTCCGGCTTGACCCATCGGAGCGTTGCCCCGGCCAAACGCAGCCGCTCCTGCACCTCGGCCACCATGCGCCGGGATTCGTCGCTCAACTCGACCGCGATGAAGGTCCGGTACAGCGTCATCGCTCAAGCAGGGAGAGCCGGATAAGGTTGAGCGCGGCCTGCGCGGCCAGGTGGCGTATCCCCGCTCTGCCGGCTTCGGCGCCGAACCGCACCTCTGAGGCGCGCGTGCCGGCGTCCGTGGCGATGGCAAGATGTACCAGCCCGACCGGCTTGGCAGGAGTGCCTCCGTCGGGGCCGGCTATGCCTGTGACGGCCACGCCGATGCGGGCACCCGCCCGGGCTCGGGCACCCTCGGCCATCGCCATGGCCACCTCGGTGCTGACCGCGCCGTGCGCGGCGATGAGTCCGGCCTCTACGCCGAGATCGCGCACCTTGGCCTCGTTGCTGTAGGCTACGAACCCAGCCACCAGGAACGCCGAACTGCCGGGGATCTCGGTCAGCCGTGAGGTCAGCAAACCCGCGGTGCACGACTCCGCGACCGCCAGGGAAATCCCTCGCTCGATTAGGAGCCGGGCCACCACGGCCTGCAGCGTCTCGTCGTCCACACCGAAGACGGCATCCCCCAGCCTCTCCCTGAGGCCGGCCTCAGCACGGTCCATCAGGCCTGTTACGGTTGCCGGCGAGCCCTTGGCAGTAATCCGCAGGTGAACCTCCCCCAGCTTGGCAAGCGGCGCCACCGTTGGGTTGGCGCCGTGAACAAGGTCCTGAACGCGTTCTTCAACCAGCGACTCACCCATGCCGGCAATGCGCAGCACGCGCGACCGGATGACCTGATCTCCAACGCGTTCAGCCAGCCATGGCACCAGCCCGTCGGCGACCAGCCCCTCCATCTCCGCCGGCACACCGGGGAACATGAAGATCACCTGACGGCCGACGGGAACGATCAGACCCGGCGCTGTGCCTTTTCGGTTTGGAATCACCTGCGCCCCTGACGGGATCCTGGCCTGCCGGAAGACCGAGGCCACAGGCGTCCGGCCACGCCTGGCAAAGAAATCAGCGATCCGGACTGCGGTTTCCTCGTGGTGGACGAATGGCAGCCCTGCGGCGAGTGCCACCGCCTCAACCGTCAGGTCGTCTTCAGTAGGTCCCAGGCCTCCCGTCGTGATCACCAGATCGGACCGCGCCAGCGCGAGGCTCACCGCTCTGCGGACGCGCTCGAGGTTGTCGCCCACGGTCTGCTTTGCGAGCACGTCCACGCCGTATGACGCCAGGAGCCTCGCCAGGTAGGTCGCGTTTGTGTCGGTAATCTGCCCGAGGAGCAACTCGGTGCCGACGGAGATCAACTCAGCGCGCATCGCGTCCTGACATCTCCCCGACGCCTTTCACGGAGGTGCGCCCGGCTGAAAGGTCCGATCTACAACCTCACCCGGACGCCCGTAGGTTCCCAGGGCGGAACCGTTCACGATTACGGTAATGGCGCCGGCGTTGCCCGCTCGAAGCGAGATCGGAGTCTTGCTCTGCCATCGCATCGCCCCTCCGGCGTTGATGAACCCTTGGAAGAGGGGGCCTGCCGCAGTCTGCACCAGCAGCCATGACCGGCCCGAGGCTTGCACCTCGACGGTCACTTCCTGGTCCGCCAACGTGGCGCCGGATCGGGTCTGCGTCTCCGGCGGTCCCACGACCGGAGATGGAATCGGAACTGGGGCCGCCGGCGTCGCTACGCCCTCCGGTGGGGCGGCCGGCGGCACGGGCTGCGCAAACTCCCACAACTGCCGGGTCAGCAGAAATACCGCCGCGAGAGCCAACAGGAGCGCCACCAGGCCGAGGGAGATGACCCGCCGCTTCAGCGGCGACATCGTTGTCACCGGGACAACGGCCGATCCCACGCGCTGCCAGTGTTCCAGCCGCTCTCCTCCCTCCGTTGCCATCGCAGCGTTGAGGCTCCTCACCAGGGGCTCGGGATCCACGCCCAGCTCGCCCGCCACGGTCCGGAGGAACCCGCGGGTGAAGGCAAGAGGAGGCAGCGCGCCAAAACGCCCCTCCTCAAGCGCGACAAGATAGCCGGTGCCGATCTTAGTGCGGGCTTGCAGCTCGATCAGGGAAATGCCACGGGCCAAGCGCGCCGAGCGCAGGATGACGCCGATGTCGGCGGCGTTCGGCTGGTCCGGGGACGGCGGCAAGGTTGTCACGTCATCCGCTTTGTTCCTTCTCAAGCCGGCGCGTCCCTGCCCGAGCGGGATATCTCTACGGCCACCGCAGCGGCCAGCGATACGTTGGCCTCCAGGACCGCCAAGTTGGCCGTCAACGCCTCCCCGCCGGTCACCTCGGCGATCTCCCTTAGCAGATACGGGGTCAGGGCCGCGCCGCCCACCGCCGCTGCCCTGGCCCGCTCTAGAGCAGCGGCAACGGCGCAGGCCAGCTCCTTCTCATCCATTGCGGCATCCGGGGGAGGAGGCTGCACCACGAGCAGCGCCGATGGATCGCGCATCTCCATCTTGGCCTTCGCAATCGCAGCCACCTCGCGCGCGGTCTCGACCCGACACGGCACCACGACTCCACTGGAGCGCGCCAGGAACGCGGGCAGTGTATCGGTGCGAAAACCGACAACGGATACTCCCAGGCTGTCCAGGGCCTCTGATGTCCAGTGGGGATCGCAGATCGCCTTGGATCCCGCGCACACGACGACCAGCGGAAAGCGGCTCAGCGCAAACAGGTCCGCCGAGACGTCCCTGCTGGCTTCGGCCCCGATGTGCACTCCACCAATGCCTCCGGTGGCCATCACCCGGATGCCCGCAGCATACGCGGCAGCTAGGGTGCCGGCCACCGTTGTGCCGCCGGACTGCCGCTGCGCAACAGATGCAGCCATATCGCGCGCGGAGACCTTCACCACGCCCGCTGCAAATAGGAAACTCACCTCGGAAGGATCGAGCCCAACCTCCACGCGGCCCGCGCGCACCGCGACCAGAGCAGGAATTGCTCCGGCGCTCCGGACGACCTCATCGAGCCGGCAGGCCAGATTGCGGGCCTGGGCCTCCGGCAGGCCGTGCGAGAGCACAGCGCTTTCCAGCGCCACCACTGCTCGGCCCGCGTCGAGGGCGGCGGCCACCTCCGGCGCGATGCGCATCCAGGGGGATGAGGCCCGGGTCATGTCCGTAGTATGGCACACAGCGCCGCAGGAGTGTTCTCGGGAGATTGTACAACGCAGGATGCGGCAGAGGCGGCCAGAACCGCGGTTTGGGCCGGGCTCATGCCGGCCAGATAGCCGTGCACCGCCGCCGCTGCAACCGCATCACCGGCTCCGGTAGGATCCACCACCGGCACTCGAACGGCCGGCTCGAACGCCGTCTCGTCACGCGTCGCCACGCCTACGCCTCCCTCACCCTGCGTGATCACAGCGCGACCGACGCCGCCGGCCACCAGTGCTGCGCCCAGAACCTGCCAGTCTGGCGCCCCTACGACCCCTACCAGGATGCAGGCCTCTTGGCGGTTGCACACTACGACCGCGGCGCCGTTGAGCGATGGCCGCAACCGCACCGCCTTGTCCGGCGAGGTGGCCAGCAGAATGCGTGGCGCATCGCCTGCCATCGCCATCAGGGCGGCCTGGGCATCCTCGGAGAGGTTGGCGTCGTTCACAAGAACTCCGGCCGTGGCGATCGCCTGACGCCAGGGCTCCAGGTCGGCCGGGCGTAGTGACTCGACCGGCCCGGCATCGGCGACGCACCAGGCTGCGTCAATGCCTGCCCCCACGGTAACGAATAGTCCTGTGGGCTGCGGGCGGAGCAGGAGACCGTTCGTGTCCACGCCCTGGGAGACCGTGACATCCACCAGCCAGCGGCCCATCGGGTCATCCCCTACTGCGGTCAGCAGGGTCACCCGGTGGCCGAGGCGGACCAAGTTCACGGCTACGTTGCGCGCGGCCCCGCCGGGCAAGAGCCGGGCCTTCCCGGGTACGGACCGGCCCGGCACCAGACTGCCGGAGGTGGTGGCACGCACGTCCACCAGGGCACCGCCGACCAGCACGATCCCACCCCGCGTCATGCGTCTCGTCGGCCGGGCCGGCCGGGCGGCCCGTGAGGAGAACCCCCGGCTACGATTGACAGCGCCTGGTCCACCAAGTACTGCTTGGCAAAGTCGCCCGCGCTGACCCAGCGCATGAACCCTTCGGCTCCCAACATGGCGCGCCGTATCCCGACCGCGGACCTACCGGCGGCGTGCAGCTCCGCAACCCGTTGACAGACCTCTTCCCAGTAGGCAAGCTTGCCGCGCAGGGCCCCTCCGCCATCGTCTAGCACCGCGCCCAGGCCGCAGAACAGCCGCTCGACCGGCAGGGCGGCTACGCGGCGCAGCGACTCAAGGCTATCGTCCAACCGCTCGTCCCGCCGCAGGTACTTGACCCGTTCGCCCAGGTATAGATCGGCACTGAACAGCCAGCCCTCCCGCTCCTCGAACAGCACCACCTGGTCGGTGCTGTGTCCGGGCGCATGGAGGACTCGGAAGGCGTACCGATCGGTGGCAATGCGGTCTCCCAGGAGCTCGGGATCGTATGGAACCGGCCTCCCCCACACCACCCGGCGATAGAACGGCAGGTGCGCGTCCGGTTGCCGCAGCCGCTCGATCCCCAGCGGATGGATCTGTGCCCGGACCCCGAAGCGCGCGCCTATCGCCGCGTTCCCTCCGACGTGGTCCTCGTGGTGGTGCGTGTTGACCAACTGCGTGAGTCCGCTTCCATCCAGCGCCGCCACGAGCTCGCCGGCCGTGTGCCTGCAGCCCGTGTCAATCAGCAGGCCGTCCACGTGGTAGGCGCACGTCCAGTAGAGCGGCCGCCCGGCCATGGCCCGCGCCATGCGGATCTGGGTTACGGGCCCGTACCGGCGGATCCGGATCATAGCCCTACGCCTCTTCCTTGGTGTACGGGATTCCGTCCGCGGCAGGCGGCACGGCTCTCCGCATGAAGCCGGCCAGCACGAAGATGGTCGCGATGTGCGGCAGCACGGTGATGAACTGGTAGGGTATCCGCGTGTGCACAACGCGCAGGCTGAGGGCGTCAAAGTAGCCAAACAGCGCCGAGGCGCCCAGGGCGCCCAGCGGCCACCAGTTGCCGAAGATCATGGCGGCCAACGCGATGAAACCACGGCCCTGCGTCATTCCTTCCAGGTAGCCCCTACCCTGCTCGATAGAGAGATACCCGCCGGCCAGTCCGGCCAGGGCGCCGCTGATCAGCACGCCCGCGTAACGCATAGCCGCCACGTTTATCCCAAGGGTATCCGCCGCCAGCGGGTGCTCGCCGACCGCGCGCAGGCGGAGCCCGAAGACCGTCCGTACCAGCACCCAGTGGCCGAGCCCCAGGAGAATCAGCGCCAACGGGATCACCGGGGAGATGCCTGTGGCAATCGGAGCCAGGGCCGGCACGTCGCGCAGCACAGGTACGCTCCATGGCTCAAACCCGCTGATGCCGGGCGACTGCGTGGCCACGCCGAAGAAAAGGATGTTCAGGAACCGCGCCAGTCCGACCGCCAGCATGTTGAGCACAACGCCGCTGATGATCTGGTTAACGCGGAACGTCACGGCCACGACGGCGTGGACGAGTGAGAACAGCACGCCGGCGACCATAGCAGCCAGCATGCCGACCACGGGCGCAATAGCGTGCGTGGCGCCGGCTTCGGCCCCTGGGACAGGGAGGGCCGTGGCGACAAGGTGCGTCACCGAGGCTCCGAAGAAAGTTCCCATTATCATAATGCCTTCCAGCCCGATGTTCACGACGCCGCCACGCTCGGAGTAGACGGCTCCCAGGGCGGTTAGGAGTATGGGCACGGTCAGTCGCACCGCCGAGGCCAGTAGTGCCATGTTGGCGAGAGCGGACAGCAACTCCACAGGCTACCCTCCCTCCCCCTCGCTGACATCGGGCCGCCCGGCGACCAGGCGCTCGGCCTCTCGCTTGCGCTGCGCGCGGACGTATCGCGTCACCAACTCATACCCAACCACGATCGCCAGGATGATCACTGCCTGAAGGATCGTGATCACCTCGCGCGGGACCCCTGAGAACACCTGGACTCCCTGCGCGCCCCGATCCAGGAAGGCTAGAAGCAACGCCGCAGGAACAACCCCGAGTGGATCGTTCCTTGCCAACAGCGCCACCGAGATCCCCAGGAAGCCCAGCCCCTTTGGGAAGTCAATGTCGAAGTATCCAAAGAACCCAAGCACGTCGGAGAGTCCCACGAGCCCTGCCACGGCGCCGCTGGCCAAGAACATGTAGAACTGGGTGCGCGCGATGCGGATGCCGGCGGCCTCGGCGGCATCCGGGTTCAGGGCCACGGCCCGGACCTCATAACCGAAGCGCGTGCGGGCTAGCAGGTAGGCCGCGCCCAAGCACAGCACAACCCCCAGCGGCAAGAACCAGTTGAGCGCTGAGTGGCTCGGAACATCTATCCCTACGAGCTGCAGCACCGGACGCAACAGGGGAATGCGGGCGCTGTCCTCAAAGAGCGGCGTGCGAACGCGGGGTGTACCTGCTTGCGTCGGATCACGAAAGACGTCGGCGAGCAGATACAGGACCAGCGCGGACGCGATGTAGTTCATCATGATCGTGGTAATGACCTCGTGCGCTCCGCGCCGGAGTTTCAGCGCAATCGGAAGCAACGCCCAGGCCGCCCCGCTGGCCACACCGACCAACACCGCCAGGGGCAGGTGGATGGGGGCGGGCAGCCCACGCATTCCAAACGCCACCAGCGCCGCCGCGAAGGCGCCCACGGCGTACTGCCCCTCGACCCCGATGTTCCACAGATTCACGCGGAACGAGAGCGCCACCGCCAGGCCGGCGAACGTCAGCGGGGTTGCCTTGAGAAAGATCGCCGCCACGCTGTCGGACCGGGTGAGGTTGAACCGCAGCATCAGGCCGTAGACTTCCAGGGGATCCTTGCCGATCGCCAGGATGATCCCCGAGGCGACGACCGCTCCAAACGCGATGGCCAGCAGGGGCGCCGCGGCCTGCAGCACTCCCAGCCGGACCCGCGTGCTCACACCGGTACGCCCTCGGCGCGCCGGGCGCCGGTCATGTATAGCCCAATCTCGCGCGGCGTGACCGTACCCCGCGGGAACTCGGCGACAATCGCTCCCGCGTGCATGACCGCCACACGGTCGGCCAGCGAAAGCACCTCCTCGAGCATCGCCGAGACCAGGACCACGGCCATCCCGGCGGAGCGAGCAGCAAGGATCTGGCGCCGGACAAACTCCGTGGCGCCTATGTCCAGACCTCGCGTCGGCTGAGCCGCGATCAGCACCGACGGCGCGAAGCCAAACTCACGCGCGACGATTACCTTCTGCTGGTTGCCACCTGAGAGCGCCAGCGTGGGCGTCCTCAGCGAGGGCGTGCGCACGTCAAACCGGTCCGCCCGTTCGCGCGCGAAGCGACCGATGGCACCACGATCGAGCAGGAATCCTTCCCCGAACTCCCCCCGGACGTGGTGCCCCAGGATCAGGTTCTCCCACACCTCCATGGGAAGGACCAGGCCGCGTCGGTGCCGATCTTCGGGAATGTGGGCCACGCCCATCAGCCTGATCGCCCGGGGCCCTGAGCGGGTCACGTCCTCTCCCATGATTCGCAGCCGCCCTGCCGTCGGTGCCCGCAGACCCACCAGCGCCTCCACCAGCTCGCTCTGACCGTTTCCCTCAATGCCGGCGATGCCGAGAATCTCGCCCGCCTTGACGGAGAACGACACCCCGCGCACCGCGGGCCTGCCCCGGGCTCCGGGCACCACCACGCCCTCAACCTCCAGGCGGACCGGACCGGGTTCCACCGGCGGCACCTCGAGTTCCATCAGCACGGGACGCCCCACCATCATCTCGGCTATCTGAGCCTTGGTCGCGATCGCCGCATCGAGGGTCCCCACGACGCGGCCGCGGCGCAGCACCGAGATGCGATCGGCGATGTCGAGGACCTCCTCCAGGATGTGGCTGATGAACACGATTGTCTTGCCCTCCGCGCGCAGGCGCCGCAGGTTGGCGAAGAGGTCGTCAACCTCCTGGGGCGTGAGCACCGCGGTGGGTTCGTCCAGGATGAGGATCTCGGCCCCCCGGTACAGCACCTTGATGATCTCCACGCGCTGCTGCTCTCCGACCGACAGCGTGCCGACCTCCGCGTCCGGATCGAGCGTCAGGCCGTACTGTTCGGCGAGTTCCAGGATCCGCGAGCGCGCCGTGTTCAGGGACAACCGGCCCGCCCGTGCAGGCTCGGACCCCAAGATCACGTTCTCGGTCACGGTGAAGCGCGGGATGAGCATGAAGTGCTGGTGCACCATGCCGACGCCCTCGGCAATGGCGCGGCTGGGGCTGTCGAGCGTAACCCGACGGCCGCGGATCGCTATCCATCCCCCGTCGGGCTCGTAGAGCCCGTAGAGGATCTTCATTAGGGTGGACTTGCCCGCGCCGTTCTCCCCCACAAGCGCGTGGATCTCACCGGTCGCGACCGCCAGTGAGATGCGGTCGTTGGCCAGCACCCCTGGGAACCGCTTGGTGATCTCGGTGAGCTCGATTACGGCGGACATATGCGGAGCGGGGGCGGCGCGCA
>JASEHJ010000053.1 GCA_030018905.1 bacterium
GCTCACAAGTCGCGACAAGGCCTGCAATTGGAGGTTGAGCGAACAGCTGCGGAGTTGAAGGGTGACGAATTTGATGCGGTGATTATCCCGGGTGGATGGGCTCCGGACAAGCTCCGCCAATCTCGAGATGTCCTTCGCATGGTCCGTGAAGCATGGCAGGCAAACAAGGTGGTTGCAGCCATTTGCCACGGACCATGGGTGCTTATCTCTGCCCAGGTCGTCAAAGGACGAACCGTGACCTCCTATCCCGGGATCAAGGACGATTTGATCAATGCCGGGGCCAACTGGATCGAGCAGCGGGTTGTTCGCGATGGTAACCTTGTAACCGCCATGAAGCCGCCGGATACGGGTGACTTCTGCAGAACGATAATAGAGGCGATGGGTGGCGAGCCCGCTTCCTGACCCCTCGGCTGGACGGACTGCTCGATGAGCCACAACCGGGCGCGCCCCGACGGATCACCGACAACGGCTGGCATGGAATCCCTGACTCAGCACAATAGTTGACTGTTGCCTGCCGACGACCCCTGAGGGGAGGTGCAGTTGATGAAGAGGTTCTTGCTGGCCGGGTTGGTATTCGCGGTCGCGGGGCTGGGCGTCGTACAGGCTGGGCCGGCGCCGGGGCGGGTCACCGTACTCTGCGTGCCGGACTTGGCGTGGTGTAATGAGATCAAGGCTCAATTCCCGCGTGCAACGGGCATAACGCTCGATTTCTTGCGCATGAGCGCCGGGGAAGCGTTGACCCGGCTGAGGGCCGAGAGGGCAAATCCCATCTTCGATGTCTGGTTCGGAGGCACAGGTGACCCGCAGTGGGTGGCCAGTGAGGAGGGATTGACCGAGTTCTTCAGGCCACGCAACTGGGAGGAGCTGCGACCCGAGCTGCGCGAGGTCGTGGCGGGGAAGTACATTCCGCTGTATGCAGGTATCCTGGGCTGGGCGCTGAATCCACGGTTGTTGCGCGAGAAGAACCTACCGGAACCCAAGACCTGGAAGGATCTGGCCGACCCTCGCTACAGGGGGCTGGTCTCGTACCCGAATCCCACAACCTCGGGCACAGGGTACACGATGCTGGCGACCATTGTGCAGGTGTACGGTGAGCGCGAGGCGTTCGAGTTGCTCAAGCGGATGCACCCGAACGTGGCCGAGTACACCCGGGCCGGGACGGCGCCTGGCGTGCTGGCCGGGCGTGGCGAGGTCGCGATCGGCGTGACATTCAACCATGAATCGGTCGTCCAGATCCTCCGCGGTTTTCCCATCACCTACGGGTCGGCGCGCGATGGCACCGGACAAGAAATCGGCGGCGTGAGCCTGGTGAAGGGCGCGCCCAACCGGGCCAATGGCATCGCGTTCATCGAGTGGTCGCTTACCCCCGAGGCGCAGCGGCTGGCGAGCGAGGCCGGAGAGTCCTATCAGATTCCCTCAAACACGAGGACGCCTGTTTCACGGCTGTCGCCACGCTTCCAGGATTTCAACGTCATCAAGTACGACTTCGTCCGGTTTGGGTCGGCAGAGGTCCGGAGCCGCCTGCTCGATCGCTGGCTGAAGGAGGTTTTCCCGCTGCCCAAGTAGGCCGCCGGCAGCACCCCTCGTCTAAGGAGGCTTGATGACCAGTTCCACGATCGCAATCACCCGTCCCGCGCACGCGCCGAGCATGACGCTTCTGGCCTGGGGCGGGCTGGCACTAGCCGGCGGGTTGCTGCTCCCCTGGTTCAGGACCGGCCGGGACCTTGCCAGCTTCGTCGCGGGCACGACGGGGATCGAGCTGCTCGGCTCCGAGCCGGCCGTGGCCGCGGCCCTGGTCTGCGCGCTCCTTTCCGCCATCCTGGGCATGCTGAAACTGCCGCTGTACCGCCGCGGCCAACTGGCGCTCGTCACGGCCGCCGCAGGGTGCACTCTGGTCGTGCTTGCCCTCGTCGGTCACGGCCAGCCGATGGGTCCGGCGCCGGTGGTGGTGTTCCTCGGCTTTCTCTCGCTGGTGGGCGTCGGGCTGTCGCTGAGCGGTTACCTGCGCGCAGACGCATTCATCGCGGCGAGCATCGTCTGGGTCGCCGTGTTCGTTGTCCTCTTCATCCTGTACCCGCTGTGGGCGGTGCTCCAGGCGAGTGTGGTCGTCAAGGGGCGGCTGACCCTTGAGGTGTTCGGCACGGTCTTCCAATCGCCGAACTTCTTGATGATCAACAACCCGTACACGCCCCGGGATGAGATACGCATCGCCGTGACGTTCGGAGCGGTGGTCGCCGCCGTCTCCGGGCTGGTGGCGGCGGTGCTTGCCAGGAAGCTCCGCCCCGTGGTTGTGTGGGCGGCGGGGAGCGGCATAGCGGGCCTGCTCATTTCCGCGCTCTACCTCGGCTTCGGGGCGGTGCGCAACAGCGTTCTGCTGGCTCTGGTCGTTGGCGTCGCCTCCACCGGATTGGGGTTTCTATTCGCACTGCTGGCCGAGCGGTCCCAGCTCCCCACGCGCCGGCTGCTGGGGCCGATCTCGATCCTGCCGATCATAACCCCGCCGTTCGTCCTGGGCCTGGCCATGGTCTACCTGTTCGGCCGGCAGGGGTTCGTCACGCACTCCGTGCTCGGGATGTCAACCACCGTTTTCTCCGGACTGCTGGGGTTGTCAATCGCCCAGATCCTGGCATACACGCCGATCGCCTTCCTTCTGCTACAAGGCGTCGTACGTGCCATGGACGTCGCTCTCGAGGAGGCCTCCGAGACCCTTGGGGCATCCAACTGGTACACGCTGCGGACGGTCATCTGGCCGCTGGCGCGGCCCGGTATCGCCAACGCCTTCTTGCTGACGGTGATCGAGAGCCTGGCCGACTTCGGCAACCCCGTCGTGATCGGTGGCGGCAAGCCCTACCTGGCGACAGAGGTGTTCTACGCTATCATCGGCCGCTACAACCCTAATGAGGCCGCTGTTTTCGGGGTTGTGCTGCTCAGCATGACGCTGACGATCTTCCTTATTCAGAGGTACTGGGTGGGCGAGCGGTTCTATGTGACGGTCACAGGCCGGCCCACCCATGCCACCCCGCGCAAGCTGCCCCGGGCCCTTGACTACGCCGTCACCGGCGTGTTCCTGGTCTGGGTGCTGCTGATCGTGCTGCTCTACGGTTCGATCTTTGTCGGCAGCGTGACCAAGCTCTGGGGGTTTGACTACACCTTCACGCTCGCGCACGTGAAGGGGTTGTCCCCTTCGGGCTGGTACGTCTTCCGGACCACGGCCTCACTGTCGCTCATCGCCGCGCTGCCTTCCACCGCGCTGGGATTCCTCATCGGCTACCTGGTCACGCGCTACTCGTTCCCGGGTAGGCGGGCGTTGGAGTTCTCGTCGATGCTCTCGTTCGCGGTGCCCGGCACCGTGATGGGGATCGGCTACATCCTGGCATTCAACCAGGGCACGCTCCTGCTCACGGGGACCGAGCTGATCATCATCATGGCTTTCGTCTTCCGGAACATGCCGGTGGCGATTCGCTCCGGGGTGGCGGCGATCCATCAGATAGACCGCTCGCTGGAGGAGTGTTCGACGATGCTGCGGGCAGGTTCGTTGACGACGCTGCGGCGCGTGGTCGCCCCACTCGTTCAGGCGGCGCTGCTGTCCGGGCTCGTCTTCGCGTTCGTCCGGGCGATGACGGCCGTCAGCCAGGTAATCTTCCTGGTGACCCCAAGGGTGAACCTGAGCACGGCTCTCATCCTGTCATACGTTGAGCACGGCAGCATGGGAAGGGCCGCGGCGCTTTCATCGGTCCTGGTTGTCTTCATGGCCGTGGTGATCATGATCATGTACTCGGTTACGACGCGGATAGACGCGCGGGCGGGGCGCGGAGCACAGGCCAAGCCCTAGGAAGAAGGGGTGTAGACAGAGATGGCGGTTCCAGCCACGCAACTCAAGCAGGTTCTGCATCAGGCAGCCTCCCCGGTCCGTTTCGAACGCGTCACCAAGCGTTTTGGGACCGTCATGGCCGTGGACGATGTGACGCTGAAAGTCCCGGCCGGCAATCTGGTAACGCTGTTGGGGCCCTCGGGCTGCGGGAAGACAACGGCCCTACGGATGATCGCCGGTCTGGAGTGGCCGACCGAGGGGCGGGTCTACATCGGCGACGAGGACGTGACCCCGCTGCCTGCTGCCAACCGCAGCGTGACGATGGTGTTTCAGGCCTACGCCCTCTTCCCTCACCTCACGGTCTTCGAGAACATCGCCTACGGCCTTCGGGTGATGCGCCGGCCCCACGAGGAGATCCGCCACCGCGTCGGCGAGGCGATGAGCCTGGTCGGCCTGCCGGGCCTGGAGCGCCGTGCGCCGGCCCAGCTCTCCGGCGGCCAGCAACAGCGTGTGGCCCTGGCCCGAGCGCTCGTGATGCAGCCCAAGGTGCTGCTCTTCGACGAGCCGCTCTCCAACCTGGACGCCAAGCTCCGCAAGCGCGTCCGCGCCGACATCCGCATGTTGCAGCAAGACCTCGGAATTACCAGCATCTACGTTACGCACGATCAGTCGGAGGCCCTGGCGATCTCCGACATCGTGGTGGTCATGAACCAGGGACGGATCGAGCAGATCGGCACGCCTACCGACCTGTACCGGCGGCCGGCCTCTCGGTTCGTGGCGGACTTCATCGGGGAGGCGAACCTGCTGCCCGCGGTTGTGGAGGACGGGACCGTGCGGGTGGGCAGCTACCGGTTCCCCTACCGGCAGCCCGGCGTGGCCACGGGCGCGGCCACGCTCATGGTGCGGCCGGAGTCCGTTCAGGTCGGGGTCGGGGGAGAGGGCCTTCCCGGGCGCGTACAGACCGCGTTCTTCATGGGCACCTACGCCGACTACCTCATCGAGACCGAGGCTGGGGAAGTCAGCGTGGCCGACCCGCGCAGCGTGGATGGGATATACCCGATGGGGACGGAAGTCAGGCTGCTGTTCTCGCCAACGGCCCTCTACCTGCTGCCCCCGGGCGCCTAGGCTCCGGCGCGCCGCGCCACCCTTGCCATGTCCAGCCGCGCGTACGGCGGCAGCGGTCCACCGATCAGCGGCCTGGCGTAGGCCAGAAACGCGTCCGTAACGTCGTTGCCCTCCGGTGCTATGAACTCGTCCGGGACCTTTCTCTCGGCGTTGGCGACGCGCTCGAGCGGCGCCAGTCCGGTGGTCCACCGGTAGGGCTCGGACGACTCGCGCACCAGCGTGACCATCGCCCCATCCTGACCCTCGACCGCGTGGCGGACCGCGGCGCGGCCCACCTGATACGCTTCCTCTAGATCAACGGGCGATGCCGCCAGCATTGACACACGCTGGATCGTTCCGGGTTTGTCCCACCTCGCCTTGATGCCGAGCCCTTCGGCAACGATGTCGCAGAGCACGGCAGCGGCGCCGCCGAGCTGCTTGTGACCAAAACGGTCCACGTCCACCGTCTTGCCGCTGGCCGAGAGATACTCGCCCCGCTCGTCCTTCAGCCCCTCACAGACGGTTATGACCGCGTGGCCGAGCTTCTGGTAGACGCGGTCCACGTCGGAGAGGAAACGGTCGCGCACGAACGGCCGCTCCGGCAGGTAGATCAAGTGCGGCGCGGCATCGGCGTGGTCACGCGCCAGCGCGGTGGCCGCGGTTATCCAGCCGGTGTTGCGGCCCATGGTCTCGATGACCTTGATTGTGTCAACGACGCCGATCGCCTCGGTGTCGAGCCCGGCGTCGCGGACGGCTATGGCCAGCCACCGGGCGACGCTGCCGTAACCCGGGCAGTGGTCGGTCTCGACCAGGTCGTTGTCAATTGTCTTTGGGACGCTCATCACGCGCAGCTCGTACCCCCGGTCGGCCGCAAGGCGCCCCAGGCGCCAGGCGGTGTCGGCCGAGTCGTTGCCGCCGATGTAGACGAAGTAGCGAACCCCGTGGACTTCGAGCACCCGCAGTAGCTTCTCGTAATCAGGGTCGCGCAGCTTGTGCCGGCACGACCCCAGCGCCGCCGAGGGGGTGGAGCGCAGCCCGGCAATCGTGGCGGCGCTCTGGCGTCCCAGGTCGATCAGCTCTTCCCCCAGGAGCCCCTCGACGCCGTGCACCATCCCATAGATCTCCTCGACCGCGTCGTGCTCGAGCGCCTCGAGGACCACGCCGGAGAGGCTGCTGTTGATGACCGCGGTGGGGCCTCCGGACTGCCCGACAACCAGGTTTCCACGCAGGGGTTCCATGGCTGTTACCTCGCCTGACCCATCAGCCGCGTGAAGAAGTCGGCATCGCGATCGCGGGCCGCGGTCATGGCGGAGGTCGCCTGCGCCGCGTCCCATCCGCTGTGCACGATCCCTGCCACCCCGTGCGCCACGGCTCGGGGATCGTCGCGGCCAGGGAAGGTCACGTTGCGGCCCACGAGCGCACCGCGGATCGTTGCGCCGGCGCGCATCCCAGAGGCGAACTCGGTGAAGATGCCGGTGGGATCGCCCTTGGATTCGCCGCCCAGCATCAGGATGGGACAGGTGGTTGCCCTCGCGATCAGCTCGTAGCGCTCGCAGTAGGGAATCTTCAGCCACGTTCCCAGCGACGACTTCCCCAGCCCCGAGGCGACGCCTATGACCTTGACCAGTTCCGGCGCCAGCTTGAGCATCTTGTACTTGCCCTCGCTCTTCTGCACGGCCAGGCATTCCAGGAATGCCGGGATGTTCAGATCGTACAGCCGGTCGAGCGCCTTCACGCAGTAGTCAATCGTCCATCCAGAGGCCGGCTCCGAAGGTTCCAGGCGGAACATCAGCTTGGCGCCGTCGAGGCGCAACTCCGCGATCCGCTCCGGTGTGAAGGCGGTCATCCGGTCGTCCATTTCAAACGCCGCCCCGGCGAGCCCGCCCCGGTTCATGCAGCCCAACAGCACCTTGTTGTCGAGGAACGAGGGGCCGCCCATCTCCTGAACCATGTGGTTGACGATGAACATCTCTTCCATGATGTCCGGGGTGGCCATCAGGCCGTCGGCGTCAGGCGCGGTCAGGACCCGAAGGATCCTGCTCAGCAGTCCCCACCGGTTGCCCATGGCGATGGGGTCATCCCCGACCCCGGCGACGCTGCGGGCCGGGTGGTCGGCCGCCAGGATGACCAGCCGGCCGCCGGTGGTAAGTTGCGCGCGCTTCTGCCGCCGTTCGGCTTCCTGCTGCACAATCCCGGGCCGGGTGATCCGCAGCTCCGTGATGCGGTCGAACAAGCTCGCGGGGAAGAACTTCTCTGGCGAAAAGGCGTAGGAGCCGATATCGTAGACCGCCGCTGACATTTCCATCCCTCCTGCTCAGTGAACCCTATTACCATTGCGCTTCTCGCGCGCGGGTGCGTTCCCCTGCCACGGATGCAGTTGCCGGGAGCGAACAGGGCCGTATACTGTGAGGGGGTAACAGTCCGTAGTCGGGGAGGTGCCATGCCGCGCTTTGCCGCAAACCTCACGTTCCTGTGGTCAGATCGTCCCTTCAATGCCCGCTTCGATGCCGCTGCCCGCGCCGGATTCGGTGCGGTCGAGTACATGTTTCCTTATGCCGAGGACATAGATGCCATCGCCGGCGAGTTGCGCCGTCTGAAGCTCCGACAGGCGCTGTTCAACCTTCCTGCCGGGGATTGGGCTGCCGGCGACCGCGGTATTGCCGTGGATCCCGGACGGCGCGCTGAGTTTCGAGAAGGCGCTCGCCTGGCCATTGAGATCGCCCGCCGCCTGGGGTGCCCGCGCGTCAACTGCCTTGTGGGGAAGCAGATGGAGAGCGTGCCGCTGGCCGAACAGTGGGCCTGCCTGGTTGACAACCTCAAGAGCGCGGCCGCGGCCTTCGAAGAGGTGGGACTGGTCCTCCTGGTTGAGGCGGTCAACACTTTCGACATCCCCGGGTTCTTCCTGCGCACAACCTCCGAGGCGTTCCATCTTCAGGAAGCGGTCGGCGCCGCCAACCTTAAGGTGCAGTTCGACATCTACCACGCGCAGCGCATGGAGGGCAACCTGGCCCATACGCTACGGAACAACATCGGCCGGATCGGTCACATCCAGGTTGCCGACTCCCCTGATCGCAACCAGCCAGGTACAGGAGAGATAAACTTCGGCTACCTTTTCCGCGTCCTCGACCGCACCGACTATGCGGGCGACGTCGGGCTGGAGTACCGCCCGGCCGGCACCACGGATGAGTCGTTCGGCTGGATTGAGGAGCTGGGCTACACGCGCTCCTAGAGCGGGATCCAAGAAGGAGGCAACGCAATGGCGGAACGGATTGGGTTCATTGGGCTGGGGATCATGGGCAAACCGATGTCACTCCACCTGCTGGGGGCCGGGTATCCCCTGGTCGTCCACGACCTCGGCCGCCCTGCGGTGGAGGAGCTGGTGGCGGCAGGGGCCACCGACGGGGGATCACCACCGGCGGTAGCAGAGCAGAGCGACATAGTCATCACCATGTTGCCCGACTCCCCAGAGGTGCGCCAGGTCATCCTCGGGCCTAACGGGGTGATCGAGGGCGTGCGTGCGGGCCAGGCCGTTGTGGACATGAGCACCATCTCCCCACTCACAAGCCGCGACGTGGCTCAGGCCCTGGCCGCAAAGGGCGTGACCGCGCTTGACGCGCCGGTCAGCGGCGGGCAGAAAGGGGCTGTCGAGGCGACGCTCTCCATCATGGTGGGAGGGCCCATCGCCACATTCGAGCGGGTGCTGCCCGTCTTCCAAGTTATGGGCAAGAACATCGTGCACATCGGTGAAGAGCCCGGCTCCGGCCAGGTCACCAAGACCTGCAACCAGATCGTCGTCGGCATCACGATCATGGCGGTTGCCGAGGCGCTCACGCTGGCCCGCAAGGCCGGTGTGGACGTGGCGAAGGTGCGCCAGGCGCTGTTGGGAGGATTCGCACAGAGCCGGATCCTCGACCTCCACGGCCAGCGCATCATCGATCGCAACTTCGCGCCGGGTTTCCGCATCAAACTCCACCAGAAGGATCTGGGGATCGCGATGGCCTCGGGCAAGGCCTACGGTGTGCCCCTTCTCACGACCGCTCTGGTGCACGAGGTTCTAGGATCGCTCGTGGCGCAGGGGCACCAGGATCTCGATCATTCCGGGATTGCCAGGTTCGTCGAGTCACTGGCAGGGCTGGAGGACTGATTCCCCGGCGCCGGGTCATCTGATTCGCCTCTCGCCGCGTGCGAGGGCGTTCACGGAACGGATAAGGCGGCCGCGTGCCCG
The DNA here is from genome assembly GCA_030018905.1 of bacterium. Lineage (GTDB taxonomy): Bacteria > Sysuimicrobiota > Sysuimicrobiia > Sysuimicrobiales > Humicultoraceae > VGFA01. Next base: position 9,141 of record JASEHJ010000053.1, read on the forward strand.
CGGGACGGCCTACGGTGCGCGACGATAATCCGGTATATTTTCCATTGTTCTTTGTGGCATATTTCGTATCGAATATGGTACAATGGGCTGTAGTTAGGAGGCTATGACTATGGTGTTGACCAGGGAAACATTCGTCGCAGGTACTACCGATGCCCGGAAGCGTCTGAGCCGTCTCGTTGAGGCTGCCAGCAAAGGCACGCCGGTCACCATAGTGGCGGGCGACAGGATCGTCACCATGGTAGCCCGCGATGCGTGGGTGAGCCTCCTCGAACGCGTCCAGGCGGCTGAAGAAACAGCGGCGCTGCTGGCCGACCCCGAGGCGATGCGAAGGCTGCGGCAGAGCCGAAGGGACATCAAGGCCGGGCGCGGGGTCGGCGTCGCCGAGGCCGCAAGACTGCTGAACGTGGAAGAGTAGCGTGGCCAGGGTCCGGTTCACCCGGCGCTGCTTGGAGGAAGATCTGCAGCGTCTTCCCAAGCGTGTGGTGAAGGACGCCCTGGAGGCCGCCCGGGCCATCGAGCGAAATCCCGAGCTCGGTCAGACGCTGGCTCCTCCTCTGGATGCGTTTCGCCGCGTCAGGATGTCTGGGAACTACCGGCTGGTCTACACCTGCGAGACCGAAACGGAGACCTGGTGGATCTGCATGGTTTGGACGCGGAAGCCGGGCCGGGCGGGCGATGTCTACCGCGTCCTGACCCGGCTGGCCGATGAGGGTCTGGAGTATAGGTAGCGGCGATTAGCGCGCTTCGAGCCGGCGGGAAAGGCGCATCATCCGCCGGCGCACCCTGAGATCGAGTTCCGCAGCAACCGGATCGCCTCTGAGGAGCAGCCACTCAACAAGGCCACAGGCTTCCTCAAGGATCTTCAGCGCCCGGTCCGGCCGCCTGATGCGACGATCGTAGGTCTTCGCGGTTTCCAGCAACGCCCTGATCCGCCAGATCCCGCGGCCGCCGACCTCATGTTCCCACAGTGCCAGCAGTTCCTCCCAGCGTGCCGCGCGGCGCAGCAGAGGGGCCAGACGCGATGCGATGCGCCAGCGCACGGCCGGGTCGTCTTCGGGCTCCAGTGCCCGGCGCAGCGCATTCTCCGCGTCCCCGGTCAGAGCGCGGCCGAGCGTGTCGCCGTCGAGCGCCGCCGCGGCCGCCCGCAGTCGCAGCACGCCCAGGCCCTCCCAGTCCACCGGCTGTGGAGGATCCACGCCATCCTCTACCCACCGGCGCACCTTCCGGCGCAGGTGTAGCAGGCAGAGGACGTCGTGGCGGTTGTGCTCGAAAACCGGCTCCAGCGACGCGGCATCCCCGGTGCGCAGGTAGTCGAGGTAGAGACCTGGGATCTGGGCCGCGTCAACGTCATCCACGCGACAAATACCTAGCGCCTGCCGCTCGATCACCGAGAGCCGGTAGGTACCCAGCGGCCTGTGCCACAACCGCCGCGCCGCTCCGATCAGGTCGTGGTGCTCGGGAGGAGCCTCCAGCGGCGTCCGGTTGATGATCCCCCGCGCCTCCAGGATTGGCCAGTCGAACCTCCGGCCGTTGAACGTAACGAGCGTCTCCACCGCGGCCAGGCGCTCGCGCAACGCGTCCAGCATGGCAGCCTCGCCGGAGAGGCGACGCAGGAAGTACTGCTCGGTGACCACCTCGCCGCCCGCAACGAAGGCCAGGCCCACCAGGAACGGCGTGGTGCCGGTACCACCCGCAAGGCCCGTGGTCTCGGTGTCGAGAAACAGGGCGCTTGCATCCGCCGGATGCGGCTGCTCCCTGCCGAAGAACTCGCCGGCGTCGCGCCTGTTGCGGCGGACCTCGAAGGCCGGTCCGTCCCACCCGGCCGTACGCGCCGCAGGAGAGCGGGCGACGGTCCCCAGCATTGCCAGCTTATCGGCGAGCGTCTGGGATGAGCCGGGCATCGAGGATCTCCAGCGCGAGGGCCTTGCCGGTGCTGCCGACCTCCAGCACCGGCCCGACGCACGATGGGCAGCCGGAATCGCACGGGCACGCCGCGATCAGATCGCGGGCGGCAGATAGCACCTGGTGGTGCATCCGGTACAGCCGCTCTGCGAAGCCAACCCCGCCCGGGTAGGCGTCATAGAGGAAGACCGTCGGCCGGTCGGTGTGCGGCGAGTGCACCTCGTATGTGCGACCAAGGTCGCGCGGATCGCACATCAGAAACAGCGCTGCGACGTGCGCCAGGGAATGAGAAAGCCCTATCAACAGCCCCTGCAGTTCGTGCTGGGGCACCGGCAGTTCGGGCAGCGCCAGCCAGTAAGCCGTGGTGTGCAGCGTGGATTCGGGCAGGTGGATCGGGCCCCAGCCCACGTTCTCGTGCTGCTCGAGCGTCAGCTTCTTGAAGATCGTCGGCCGGTAGGTGACCACAACCTCGCCGTGGGCCGGGCCGCCGCGGACCATCCCGTCATGGGGGCGGCCTGGAGCCGCCGCGCGCCCGTCAGCCGCGCCCGGGGCGAACTCTGCCAGCACCCGGATGTCAACCGCGATCTGGGCGGTGGTGTAGTAGTCCACCTCAACGCGGTGGACGTACGCCTTGCGTTCTTCCCACTCGAGCCGGTCCACATGGTACTGCTGGCCCAGGTGCAGGTAGATCGCGTCCTCGTGCACGAGGCCAGGAGCGCTGGCCAGATCCACCTCGCCCACGACCCGGGGCGCGGGGTCCGTGGTGTCAATGATCACCACGTTCTCGGTCGAGGCGCTGCGCAGCGAGACGTCCTGGGCCGGATATGCGTCGGCTACGTAGTGCCAGCGGCCATCTTCCCGGTGCACGATCCGCTGCGACTGCAGGTAGTCCAGTACCTCGGGCAGCGTACTCGGTCCGAACCGCTCGCCGCTCTCGATAGGCAGCTCGAACGCCGCGCAGCGCACATGGCTGGTCAGAATGTAGAGGTTGTCGGGGTTGACCAGGCCGGCCTCCGGCGACTGTCCGAAGAAGTACTCGGGATGCCGCACGATGTACTGGTCGAGCGGGTCGCTGGTGGCGATCAGGATCGCCGCGGACAGGTCCTGCGTGCGGCCCGCGCGTCCCGCCTGCTGCCAGGTTGAGGCCACCGTGCCGGGATACCCGACCAGCAGCGCCGCCTGCAGGCGGCCGATGTCGATGCCGAGCTCCAGCGCATTGGTGGCGGCGACGGCCAGCACATTTCCGTTCCTGAGCCCTTTCTCGATGGCCCGCCGCTCGGACGGAAGGTAGCCCGCGCGGTAGCCCGCGATGCGTTCCGGGGGGATCTGATGGCCGGATGCGACCGCCCGGAACCGGGTGGTTAGGAGCTCGCAGGCGCGGCGGCTGCGCGCGAACGCGATCAGCGGGATCCGGTTGCGGATGAACTCGCCGGCCAGCCTGCCGGCCTCGGAGAGCGCGTCCCGGCGGATGCCCATCTCACGGTTGATCACCGGCGGGTTGTAGAACGCGATGACTTTGGGGCCCGAGGGCGCGCCGTTGTCGTCCACCAGCGCAACCTCTTCTTCCAGCAGGCGCTCGGCAAGTTCCTTCGGGTTGCTGATCGTGGCCGAGGTGAAGATCACCTGGGGCGTGCTGCCGTAGAAGCGGCAGATGCGCCGCAGCCGCCGCAGCACGTTGGCAACGTGGCTGCCGAACACCCCGCGGTAGGTGTGCAGCTCGTCAACAACGACGTAGCGAAGGTTCTCGAACAGCCGCAGCCACTTCGTGTGGTGCGGCAGGATCGCCGCGTGCAGCATGTCGGGGTTTGTGACGACAACATGACCGGCGGTCCTGATTGCCCGCCGTGCCGCGCCGGGCGTATCGCCGTCGTAGGTGGCGGCCTTGATGTCCGCTTCCAGCGCGGTGACCAGCGTCTGCAGCTCGTCCACCTGGTCCATGGAGAGGGCTTTGGTGGGAAACAGGTAGAGCGCGCGGGTCTGGGGGGCGGCCAACAACGTGTTAAGCACCGGCAGGTTGTAGCAGAGCGTTTTGCCCGACGCTGTCGGCGTGACAACCACCAGGTGCCGGCCCGACCGGGCGATCTCGAAAGCCTGAGCCTGGTGCGTGTAGAGTCGCTCGATGCCCGCGCTCCGAAGCGCCGAAGCCAGTCGGCCGTCCACATCGCCGGGGATCGGCTCGTATCGGCCCGGCCGCTCCGGGACCTGGTGCCAGGCGGTGATGTGCCGGGCCCACGCAGGCTCGGTGTGCAGCGCGGTCAGGATCTGCTCGAGTGTCATGCCGTCACCATAGTACGAACACAGGTTCGACAGCGGACAGGCCGGCCTCCTTCTGTGCAAGGAAGCCACCTGGGACGGGGGAGGGACTAGACTCGTGCGGCGCGGATCAGACCCAGGGCTATCAGGGCGAGGAAGGCCACAGCGGTAAGGGCTACCCAGGGTCCTGCCTGGCTGAGGGCTCGCACAGCCAGGACCCATCCTATAGCAAGGCCGATAAGGCTGATCAGCAATGCGTGGACGGTTGAGGTCATCGCGTCTCCAGATGTAGCGTTGTCACACGGATTATGCCCAGGGCTCTTCGGGTTGAGTCGCAGCCTCACGGTTCTGCGAAACCCGTGAGTAGCGTGGGGCATAGTTCGGGCGTGTCTGAGATTTCTTTCTACCCCAAAA
>JASEHJ010000054.1 GCA_030018905.1 bacterium
CTCGCCCGGCCACTTCGTCAGTTGCCATCGCGCCGATGAACTGAAGCTGCCTGGGGTGGCGTGAGGCGCAGTGCCTGGCCCGGATTGGTTCCGGCCAGTGTCAGCGTCAGGATGCTCCCCGGCAGAGGCAGGAGGCTGACCACGGTCAGCACAGGAATGATCCCGACCGCCTGCGCGAGTGCGCTGACCGGTCCGACCAGGAGGCCGCCGACGCCCATGCTCACGCCCAGCATCAAGCCGGCGGCCATGCTCGCGTGCGCGGGGAGGAGGCTCTGCGCCTCAACCGTTACCAGCGACGACGAGCCCAGCAACGCGGCACCGCCCAGGGCAAGGAAGACCATTGTTGCCGGCCCGCTGGACAGGATCGCGGCGAGAAACAGCGGCGAGGCCAGCGCGAACGAGATGAACAAGACCCGGCGTCGGCCATAGCGATCCGATAGATACCCTCCGACCATCCCGCCGAGCGCTCCGGCGAATATCATGACGGCTATCGCAGTTGCTCCCTCGGTGGCGGGCGCGCCCCGGTTGCGATACATGAACGGCAGCAGGGCCAGCATAATGTGCAGGAGGGTAGCGCGGGTCATGATGAGCGCCATCAGCCGCGCCAACCCGCCGAGATTCTGGCGCAGGGCGTCCCGCAGGCCCGCGGACATGCCCGGCTGTTGCGCAACGCGCCAGTGCCACGGGACGACGCGTACCAAGGCCAGGGACACGAGCAGTGCCGGAACCACGGTCAGGGCGACCCACGGCAATCCGGCGCGAACCGCCACGAACGCCGCCAGCATCGGGCCCAGGGCCTGTCCGGACTGCCCGGCCATTATATAGACCGCCATCCGGGTTCCCTTGCGCTCGCCCGACAGCAGGTGAACGAATCCTGCCGACTGTGGGTGGAAGGCAGCCGTCCCGAATCCATGCATCACCGTGACAAGGACGAGCCAGAGATACGAAGGGGCCACGCCGAGCAGAGCCGATCCCAGCGCAGCGCACGCCAGTCCCACCGATGCCACGACGCGAAGTCGCGTGGCGTCGGCGATATACCCGAACACAGGTTGGAACATGGATCCGGTAAGGGTTGAGATCGAGATCAGCAGGCCGGCCCGGCTCAGGCTCATGCCGTGCACGTCGGCCAGTATCGGAAGCAACGCGGGCAGGAAGTTGTTGTACAGGTCGTTTGTGAAGTGCGCGACCATCAGCCAGGCCAGCGCGCCCGACACCGGCGCGAGGGCGCGGCTGCCTGGTCTGTGCGTGATGTCTACGGTCAACAGTCTACTTCTTGAGCTTCGATATCTTCGACCCCTCCAGGGTCAGGTTGTACATGAGGCCCTTCTGGCCCACCACGAATCCTACGACCGGTTGATTGATCTTCGTTGTGTCTATGGACGCGTTGGCCCCCACGTCAATCAAGACAACCGATCCATCAACACCTATCTGCCAGCCCTGGCTGGCCTGGAACTTCCGCAGGGCCACATCCTCGAGGAACACGATGATGATGTCCTTCTTCTGGGCCCCTAACTGGAGCCCGATCGAGGCCGCGGCGATGCTGTAGTATGCCGCGCTCCTGCCGCCGATGCGCAGCGCGCCCTCCCCGTACTCAGCCCCGATCCCCACGCCGGCCTTGATGACGCCCGCAAACACGAGGACGCCCTTGGCGGTCTGGAGGAGCTCCCTCGATCCCCGTACTTGGTTCGTGAACCGAGCCAGCGCCGCGTTCACGCTGGCGTCAATCTCCTCCGCCGTTCTGGCCTGGGACGCGCTCGGTAGCATCAGGCTACCTACCAGACAGAGACAGACTGCCCACACGGCGTTCCTGCCGAATGCCCGTGCTCGCATCGCGCTCACCCCCTTCAAGGTCGTTCTCTCGCTTCCATGAACTTCGTCTCGGGGGGCCTGATGTCCTCGGCCACCCGCTCGTGTGCCGGCGCGACGCCCCACGAAGCCGCACAAGTGAACAGGCCTGGGCAACGGTAACCCAGGCCTGCATCTGTCTCGTGGACAAGCCTCGTCGGACAGAACGTGTTGTCGAAGACGCTAGCTGATCGCTCGTACTCCAGTTGCCTGAGGACCCTTCTGGCCCACGGTCTGGGTGTACTCGACCTTCTGCCCCTCAGAGAGGGACTTGTAGCCTTCGCCCTCGATGCCGCTGAAGTGCACGAACAGATCCTTCGTGCCGTCGTCCGGGGTGATGAAGCCATACCCCTTCTCACTGCTGAACCACTTCACTGTTCCTGTTGCCATGCTGTTCCCACCTTGTCCTGCAAGCTACCACAGATCGAACTTGTTCTGCGATGCCCTAACATTCTCTCACGGATTGCCCGCAAGCACAACAGGGAATTACGGGTACCAAGCCTTCTGCCAGGCGCGGAGCCGGGCAACCTCCTTGACCTCCACAGCCACGATCGCCTGCGCCATGCTCCCCAGCTCCGGCCGGTCGGCCTTCGTCGCGACCAGTTGGGCCAAAGAGGTGCTCCACTCGAGGTGCGCAACAATCAGCGGCAGGTAGGCCCGCTCGAGCGCGGCGCCCCGCAGGCTCCGCATCTTCTTCACCGGTTCCGTCACGAGACCGACGTTGCGCCTGCCAGGGGAGACGCCGGCTTCTTGCAGCCAGGCCAGCATCTGTCGGACCTGCCCGCTCTTACGGTCAATCATCACCTGGTTCCAGCGCAGCAGTTCAGTATGATCGGCGTGCAGGGTGGCGGCCATCGCGATCTCCACGGCCTCTTCGTGGATGGGGATGAGTTCCCGCATGAAGGCTTTGTCGAACGCCGGCCCGGAGAGGCGCGATAGCGTGCTGAGGGTCGTATTCGGCGTGGGCGAGGCCGTCGGCGTAAGTCGGACTGCCGGGGGGGCCGCGGCATGGAGCACGCCGGCCAGCGCCAGGCACACGAGGGCGACGAGGGCAAGCAGCAGCGAGTTCCGCACCCGGCCCCTAACCCACGCCCAGGGCCTTGGCTGCGCGCTTCACATCGCGTGCCTTCACCCAGAAGATGGCCCCGAACCGTCCGGCACCGGCGCTGACGGCATCCGATGCCGTGACGTTGATCTTGGCCTTGGCCAGCCTGTCGAAATGCTCGACGAGGGCGCCAACTCGATCGTTGCCTTCGATGACGAAGGCCTTCTTCGGTCCCACCACCTTCCACTTTGCCTTCTTGGCCGCGGCCCTGAACGCCGCAGGGTCGGAAGGAAGGAAGACAAGCTGCGCCCGCCTGCCCCTCGGGAAGCCGTGAAAGCCGATCAAATTTACACCGACCGCCATGAGGTGGCCCAGGACGCGGGCGCCCTCCCCTGGCCTGTCGCCCGTCTCGGTGTAGAAGTAGTCTACAATGCGAATCGCGTCAGGCATCTGCATCGCCCCCTTGTGGATCCTGATTGTCTTGATACTACTGTTTGTCATACTTCCGGATAACCCTTTCGGGGGTCCACCGCCGTCACCCCACCGGTATGCCCTCTCCTGGACACCCTCACCGCAACGCCGCCCGCGCCTCCCGGGCCGCACGCCTTGCCAGCCGCAGCGGTTCGGGCGTGCGCGCGCTTCCGGTTGCGGCGATAACGACGGCCAAGGCTGTTTCAGGATCGGTGCGCCAGGCGGCGTGGACCGCCAAGGGGCGGGCGCCGCGTCTTGTGCGCAGCCAGAACCCGACGATCTCGCCGTCAACCCGCAGCGGGCTGGATGCGCCACGCTCATCCATGGGCCAGTCCCCCGCGGCAACCAGCGGTCTCGCCGTGACGCCCACGGTCGGCAGCGAAAGCACTGCGCCCAGGTGAAGCGCTAGGCCGGCGCGTCGCGGATGATCGCGGCCCGTAGCGTTGACAACGAGCACGTCCGGGACACCGGGTAGGCCGCGCACCGCCGACTCCAGCAATGGACCCTCGCGCAGGGCGAGCAGGCCAGGTTCATAGGCCGCGCGCGCCTGTCCGCCTACCACCAACACCGCGACCAGCCTGCCGTCTGCCACCAATGCCGCGCCGGCCCAACCAGGATCACCTGCGGCCCCTGTGCCCGAGGATCCCCGGGGGAAACAGACGAAGCAACCGGCTACCGCCAGCGGTCTTCCGCCCGCGAACTGCCACGGCTCGGGCGCTGCCGCGGCCAGGATCTCCTGGGCGGCAATCAGCGCTTCGGGTTCCTCCGGCCAGAACGGCGGTGCAAGGCCCACAGGGAAAGCGGTTCTCGCACCCGCGCCGGTTCACCTCGCAGCAGGGGAGCCCACGGATTCCCGGCGGGCCGGTCACTGATCCCCAGGCTCCTCTCCAGGAGGCCGCGGCCGCACATAGAACAGACAGACCATGGAAGCCATGCTCTTCCCATTGAGGCTCCGCCCATCGAGGCCCCGCTGACATTGAAACCCCGGCGCGAGCGCATCTTCAGCCGCGCGTTCATTGATCTTTGGATCGTTGCCATGACCACCTTCTTTGGATTCCAGTTGCTGACCGCTGCTCTACCCCTGTACGCGGTGCGGCTCGGCGCCGATGACGCCGTGATTGGGCTTATGATCGGGCTGGTTGCGGTGGTGGCGCTCTTCGTTCGACCCCTCGCCGGATGGTGGGTAGACCGCGGGAACGGCGTGGCGCCGCTGACGGTCGGGGCGGCGATCTACGCGCTCTGCGCGCTCGGATACTGGCTGGCACCCTCGGTGAGCGCGCTGCTTGCCCTGCGCGCCACTTCCGGCCTGGCGATCGCGTTTTTCGTGACGGCGAGCCAGGCCTTGGCCGCCAACCTGGCACCTGCGCAGCGCCGTGGCGAGGCCCTCAGCCTGTTTGGGCTGGCGGCGACGTTGAGTGGGGGAATAGCGCCGCCGGCCGGCGTTGCGATATCGCAGGCCGCCGGCTATCCAGTCCTGTTCGCTGCGTGCATGGCCGCCGGCCTGCTGGGCATGCTGCTGGCAGGGCCTTTGCGATCGCTCCCGCCCAACCCCGCCGACCATCGCAGCACGCGGCTGATCAACCTGACGGTCCTGATGCCGGGCTCGCTGCTGGTGACGCTCGCGGTGACGTTTGGGACGAACGTCGCCCTGCTGGCGGTCCATGCCAGCCGCCGCGACCTGTCAAATCCGGGAATGGTGTTCGTAGCACAGGCCGCGGGCCTTCTCCTGGCGCAGACGCTGGCCGGCCGCCTCTCCGATCGCTATGGACGCCTGGCGGTCATCTGGCCGGCGCTGGTCCTGGCCTCCGCCGGGATGTGGGCGACCTCGCTGCTCTACGGAGGATGGCTGCTGGTAGCTGCCTTGCTTTCAGGCTTGGGCCTGGGCCTGGGCAATCCTGCGCTCTACGCGCTGGCAGCCGATTTGGTTCCTGCCCACGAACGCGGGAGCGCCATGGGCACGATGGGCGTCTTTCACGAGATCGGCATCGGCATGGGAGCGATCGGCGGGGGCTTGTTGGGACGCGCCATCGGGCTCGGGCAGATGTACCTGCTGGCCGGGTTCCTGCCCGCATTGGGCGCAGCGTTCGCGCTCGCCCTCAGCTCTTCGCGTGTCGGGAAGGAACCGCCCGCCACTTTCGTTTAGACGGAAGAATGACGCCACACGCAGTGAAACCAAACACGGTGGCACCAAACACGGTGGTACCAAACACGAGGAGGCAGTCATGTTCTTCAGCGACAAGATGAACAACGCGCTAAACGAGCAGATCGGCCACGAGTTTGCAGCCTCGCTCCAGTACATCGCCATCGCCACGCACTTCGACTCCGCTGGTCTGGCCGGGCTGGCCAAGCATTTCTACAGCCAGGCGGAAGAGGAGCGCGAGCACGGCATGCGCGTCCTGCGCTATGTCCTGGATGCGGGTGGCACGGTGGCCATCCCGGCCATTCCCGCTCCCAAGGGCAGGTTCAAGAGCGCCGAGGAGTGCGTGAAGCTATCCGTGGACTGGGAGAGCACGGTCACCAAGCAGATCCACGCGATCGTGGAGCTGGCCATCAAGGAGAACGACTACACTACCCAGAACGCGATGCAGTGGTTCGTTGAGGAGCAGCTCGAGGAAGTCTCCAGCATGGAGGCGCTGCTCAACATCGTTCAGCGGGCCGGCGAGAGCGGCCTGCTTCAGGTGGAGGGCTACATCGCCCGGAAGGGCGCCAAGTAGGACGCCTGCCCGAGAACGTGGCACGATAGGAACCCTGCCCGGGGCCATGCAGGGCGCCGACTCCTCACGGAGAAACCCCGATTTGAGACCGATGACGCCTGTTGGTTCCCTCCCCGGTATTGATGCTACCCACTACGACGTGGCGGTCGTCGGCGGCGGCATCGTGGGCCTGGCCACCACGCTGGCGCTGATCACACGGCATCCGGGTCTCCGCCTGATCGTCCTCGAGAAGGAACGCGAGCTGGCCGCCCACCAGACCGGGCACAACAGCGGCGTGATCCACTCGGGCATCTACTACAAGCCGGGGTCCCACAAGGCTCGGCTCTGCGTTCTGGGCCACCGGCTGCTGAAGGCCTTTTGCGACGAGCACCGAGTGCGTTACGAGACCTGCGGCAAGATCATCGTCGCCACAGACGAGCGCGAGCTGCCACGCCTGGACGACCTGTTCGATCGCGGTACGGCCAACGGCGTGGCGGGTCTGCGCAAGATAGGCCCCGAAGAGATCCGGGAGATCGAGCCGCACGCAGCGGGCCTGCGCGCGATCCACTCGCCCGACACGGCGATCGTGGACTTCCGGGAGGTAACCGCGGCCGTGGCGGCCGAGGCCCGGCGCCGCGGGGTGGAGATCGCAACCGGCGCGCGCGTAACCGCGATCTCCAAGGAATCCGGCGGCGGGGCGGCCCGCAGGGCTACCGTGGCCGACGGGGGTGCGACGGCCGGGGGGCTCCGGCTGCTGACGACGCGTGGTGAGGTGCGCGCGGGCTACCTGGTGAACTGCGCCGGCCTTTACTCCGATGCGGTCGCGCGGATGGCCGGAGAGACACCGGACGTGCGCATCGTGCCGTTCCGCGGGGAGTATTGCATGCTCAAGCCCGAGCGACGGCACCTCGTGCGGGGACTGATCTACCCGGTGCCCGACCCGGAGTTTCCATTCCTGGGGGTGCATCTCACGCGCACCGTGCACGGCGAGGTCGAGGCCGGTCCCAACGCGGTATTCGCCTACGCCCGCGAGGGATACACCAGGTGGCGGGTGCATCCGGGCGAGATGCTCGAAACCCTGACATATCCAGGGTTCTGGCGGATGGCCGGGCGTCATTGGCGTACCGGTCTCTACGAGGTCTGCCGGTCGTTCAGCACCAGAGCTTTCGTGGCCGCGCTGCAGCGGCTCGTGCCCGACCTTCGCCCTGGCGACGTGGTCCGTCACGGCGCTGGCGTGCGGGCGCAGGCGCTGACGCCTGACGGTTCACTCGTGGACGACTTCCGGATTCTCCGGTCGCGGCGCGCGATCCATGTGCTGAACGCGCCGTCGCCGGCGGCCACGGCCTCGCTGGCCATCGGCCGCCACATAGCGGACCTGGCCGCCGAGTCCTTTGGGTTGAAGCGGTAATCGCGGCACTAAGGTGACAGCAGACCAAGGAGGCAGCAGATGGCGCAGCGCAGGAAACCCACCCTCACACCGCAGGAGGCCCGACAGCTTCACGAAGACGCGCTCGTGATAGACACGCAGCAGCCGCCAGTCACCACCGGGTTCCTGTTCACCGAGAAGATGAAGGCGGCGCTCGACCAGTTCTTCCGGCAGGGGCTGTCGCGCGAGGAGGCCGCGCCGCCGCTGGTGGACATGGCGGCCCGCGAGATCAAGACATCCGAGGAGGCGCGCAGGCAGTACATGGACCTCTGGCGCAGGTCCGGCGTCACAGTGGCCTGCGGTACCTACTCCGGGACTGCCAGGATGAGCGAGGCGTTCGAACTGGCCGGCAGGCGCATAGCGCAGGCCTACTCCTACATGGACGCCCTGGGTGGAGAGATGGTGCCGATCCTCCGCGCCGCCGACGTCGAACGCACCTACCGCGAAGGCAAGCGCGGCCTGATCCTTGACTTCCAGAACACCACGCCCTACGGCGACGACCTGAGCCGGATCGAGTACTTCCACAACCTTGGGGTGCGCATGGTGCAGTTGACCTACAACCTGCGCAACTTGGTGGGCGATGGGTGCACCGAGGCCCACCAGGGCGGCCTGTCGTACTTCGGCCGCGAGGTCGTGGGCCGGCTCAACGAACTGAGGACGCTGGTTGACGTCAGCCACTGCAGCGAGCAGGTGGGCTGGGACGCGCTGAAAATCTCGAAGGCGCCGATCGTCGTGTCGCACTCGAGCAGCAAGGCGGTCTGCTACCACGACCGCGGCAAGTCCGATGATCTGGCGAAGGCGGTGGCCGATGCGGGAGGGTTCTTCGGCGTCGTGGTCATCCCCGGTTTCATCTCGCCCGAGAAGGAGCCGACCCTGGACGCGTTCGCCGACCACATCGAGCACCTGGTGGACGTCTGCGGCATAGGCCACGTCGGCATCGGCACCGACAAGGCCGGCCCGGGCCCGGGGACCGAATCGCTGATCGAGTATCCTGCCTCCATGCCCAAGCGCCGCGCCAACTCCTTCGATTGGGGCGGATTCCGCGACGAGGAGCACCGCCTGACGCCGGGCCATCGCATGAACGGCTTCCGGGACTTTGGCGACTGGCCCAACCTGACCGTGAAGCTGGCGGAGCGGGGGTTCGACGAGGGAGAGCTGCGCAAGCTGCTCGGGCTCAACTTCCTGCGGGTGTTCCGTGAGGTGGTCGGATAGTTCACGTGACGCGATCGGCGTGAGGAGTCGCCCATGATGTTCAGTTCGCTCACACATCTTGAGTGCACCGCCTGCCACGAGAGGTTCGATGCCGATCAGCTCCTGGGCGTCTGCCCCGCGTGCGGCAAGGTGCTCTACGCCCGGTACGACCTGGACGCCGCGGCCGCGACGCTCACGCGCGACTCGCTGCGCGGACGGCGGCCGGACATGTGGCGCTACCACGAGGTACTGCCGGTCCGCGACCCATCCAACGTGTTGAGTCTGGGCGAGGGGATGACGCCGCTGCTCGATGCGCTGCGCCTGGCCCGGCGCTACGGCCTGCGGGCGCTGCTTCTCAAGGACGAAGGGAAGAACCCCACCGGCACTTTCAAAGCGCGCGGCCTGTGCGCGGCAGTCTCGAGGGCGCGCGAGCTCGGCGTGCGTGCGATCTCAATGCCCACCGCCGGCAACGCCGGAGCGGCGCTGGCCGCATACGCGGCGCGCGGAGGCATAGACGCCTACACCGTGATGCCCCAGGACACCCCGGCGATCAACCAGGCGGAGTGCGCCATATACGGCGCCCACGCGTACAGCATCAACGGGCTGATCAACGACGCAGGGCGTGCACTTCGGGACCTTGCCCCGCAGCGGGGATGGTTCGACATGTCCACCCTGCGGGAGCCCTACAGGGTTGAGGGCAAGAAGACGATGGGCTACGAGATCGCCGAAGCCCTGGACTGGGATCTGCCCGACGTTATCGTCTATCCGGCCGGTGGAGGGACCGGGCTGGTCGGCATCTGGAAGGCGTTCGAGGAGATGGAAGCGCTCGGGTGGATCGGAAAGCGCCGGCCGCGCATGGTCGCGGTCCAGGCCGCGGGGTGCGCGCCTATAGTCCGCGCCTACCTAGAAGGGAAGAGCCACGCCGAGCCCTTCGAGAACGCGCACACGGTCGCCTCAGGACTGCGCGTGCCGGTCGCGATCGGGGACTACCTGATGCTTCAGGCGGTGCGCGACAGCGGCGGGACTGCCCTGTCGGTCACCGACGACGAGATGCTGGCGGCGATGCGCGAGATGGCGTCGGCCGAAGGCGTATTCGCCGCGCCCGAGGCCGCCGCCACCCTGGCCTCGCTGCCGAAGCTGATTGACCTCGGCACCGTGACGCCAAAGGACAGCGTGCTGCTACTGCTAACTGGCGCCGGGATGAAGTATACGGATCTGGTGCCTGTCAGCCTGCCGACGGTGGACTCGGCAGCCCTGCCCTGATTTTCGCATAGGTGGCAGCGGCCGCGCCGGCCAGCAGCCGCGCGTCGCTCCCGGCTGCCACAAACCTGAACCCCTGGCCCACGCGCTCCAGCGTCTCCTCGGCGCTGGATGCCATGTAGCCCGCGGCGATACCGTACCGTCGCGTCGCCACCAGGACGCGCTCGACGGCCGCCTTGAACTCCGGGTGATCGAACTGGCGGAAGCAGCCAAGGTTCGCGGAAAGGTCGTTGGGCCCGATGAAGAGCACGTCCACACCCGGGGTTGACGCGATCTGTTCCACGTTTGCCAGCGCCTCGGTCGTCTCGACCTGACAGATCACGACCACCTGGCTGTTCCACCGGGCGAAGTAGTCGGCCAGATCCGCGCCGTAGCGATTGACTCGGCTGCCTGCCACCCCACGGATCCCCTCCGGCGGATACTTGGCGGCCGCCACCGCGGCCTGCGCCTGTTCGGGCGTGTTGACCAGCGGGACGATCACGCCGTAGGCGCCCCGGTCCAGCGCCTGCTTGATGAGGCCGGGATCGTTGGCGACCACGCGTACGAGCGGGGTCACACCGGTACCTTTCATGGCCCGCATCTGATCTTCTATCGTTTCGGTGTTGGCCGGGCCGTGCTCGGTATCGAGCAGAAGCCAGTCCATCTCGAAGGCGGCCAGCAACTCAACGATGGACGGCGACGGGATGCCGATCCAGTGGCCGACGGTGGGAAGGCCCTGGGCCAGGCGTGACTTGAGCGGGTTGGTGAACATGAACGGCGCACCTCCAGGTGATGCGAGCGGTTTCTTGGGACGAGTGTGTGGAGCGCCCTCTGTTTGGAGCGTCCGTTGTGCTTATTACGACAGGGGGCCGGGAGAACCTTTCGATGCCACCCTGCTATCGCGAGCGCCGGCTCCGACGCTTCTGTGTTGGCTTAGGAGTCAACGTTTCCGGGAACTGGACACTGATGTTGTGGATGTGATCCCCATACTTGTCTGCCAGTCGTCCGATCAGGGCACTCAGGAGCTTCCATTCGGCCCCAGGCTTCCGAGGACTGAGGATTTCGCAACTGATGACGCCTTCGGCGCAGGACCAGTTCATCCAACCGGGATAGTTCGGGTTGGTGTGGGTGACCTTCCGGCCACGCCTTTCCGTGGAGAAGGTTCGAAGATCACCCGAACGCATTGCGTCAACCAGCGTCCTGTAGAGATGAGCACCCTGCCGCTCGACAATCTGGAGCCTGATCATGGGCGTTTCCTCCGGACTGCTTCTGGCTCATCCCTGGGTTCAATGACCTCAGCGGCCGCTCGCTTCCGTGCTCCTGCTACTCGCGTGGCTTACATTTCTGTGTCTGGAGCGCCCAGGCCTGCCAGAGTGCGGTGGCTATGGCGAGGGGGGAGTCGCGGGGGAGACCTGAGCCATCCGCGCACAGACGTTCGAGTTGACACCGTCCCACGGCCAGGTGTAGGCTGAGCCTGCCGGAAGAAGGGATGGTTCACGAGTGTGCGATTGCACAGTGAACCCCTCGCCGGCTCTTGTGTTTACAAAGGGCTAGTAGATGATCGGACGCGGGCTCGAACCGGGGCCCGCGTCTGCATTTCTGCGCGTGACGGTCCCCGCACCACCGCACCCCACGTACCGTCTCCTCGCCCTACCGGACCGGATAGGCCCCGCGTGTCGGCGACGCGACACGGCGGCGACAGCAAGCCACACCAGGGGGGATGAACATGGCTCGAACTG
Organism: bacterium; assembly: GCA_030018905.1. GTDB lineage: Bacteria > Sysuimicrobiota > Sysuimicrobiia > Sysuimicrobiales > Humicultoraceae > VGFA01. The sequence continues at coordinate 11,650 of JASEHJ010000054.1, forward strand.
CAGGCAAGGGCAATGAAGGTAAGGGAAGGGTAAACGGCGTCCTCGAGCTGGTGGGCCTGGGCGATCAGGCAAAGCCTGAGTTCACACTCGAGGCGGTGGATCCCCTGGGGAAGCGGAAAGCGATCCCGCTTTCGGCGTCCGGAGGATTCCATCTCGACGAATCGCTCACCGGGAAGGGGTACACGCTCGAACTGCGCGCCGGCGAGGGGGGTGAGGCCCGGCGCTTCGCCTATGATGCGTTCCTCGGGCAGATCAAGGCCGATGCGGTTTACCGCCTGCCTGAAGCCGCGTGGAAGGGACTGCTGCGCCGGCGGACCTGCGTGACCGGCCAGGTCAAAGTCTGCCGCCCGATCTGGCATCCGCACTTCACGTTGGACCGGATCGATCTGGCTGTCGCCCGCGTGCGCGCCGGTGGATTCCAGGACCTGATCGACTCCGCAATCGAGGCCCCGGGCTTGCACCATATCCGGCCGCGCTTCCGCTGCAAGCCGGTCTGTCACGGGAAGGTCGAGGTGTACGTGCGCACGTGCTGCTGCCGGCCGCTCTTCCCCATCGACCCGCCGGTGATCATCAAGGATCTCTGCAAGATCATCGACTGCGACCGTCTGTGGCCCAGGCCGCGGCCGTGGCCACAACCCGACCCCGGCCCGTTCCCCGGGCCGCGTCCGGGCCCAGGTCCTGATCCCGTGCCCGATCTGCGGCGGGTGCTCGACCGCGGCCGGACCTCCGGCTTCGACGTCAGGCTCGAGGAGGCGACGCTGCGGGCGCTGAAGCGCGCCGAATCCGTCGAGAGCGCGCCCGATGCGCAGACGGTGCTTCAGGCCAGCAGCCACCTGCGGGCGCTGATGCAGCTGGCGCCGGACGACCAGGTACGCTACATCGAGAGGGTGCCCGAACTGCGGATCAGGTTCTGCACCTGCTCCACGGTGAAGGTGGCCGAGGTGCCCCTGCAGGAGGACGGTCACTTCGACGCCTGCTTCCTCCTTGGGCCGATGCCACGGAACTGCCACCGCAGCGTGTTCTATCGCGTGCTGCAGGTGCAAGAGAGCGGCTGGAGGGTCATCTACGACGGGCCTGCGCGCAACCAGGGCTTCGAGCTCGACGACGACGCCACGCTCTACGCGGACTGGCGGGCGGAGACGTGCGACGACCCGCACGATTGGGACCAGCACCCCACGCCGTTCGTGATCCTCGAGCAGATCGGCAACACCTGGGCCGACAATCTCATTCACTCGACCCAGCAGGATGGTGAGACATCGTTCGGCGGCCCGCTGGCATCCACCGACGGCCTGGTGAATCCGGCGCCCGCAGGGCCTGTGTCTGTCACGGCGGGACCCTACAACCAGCCGTGGGGCAAGACCCTCAACCTCCGGTATCAGTTCCATCCCGGATTGAAGGGACTCAACGCGACCATGTTCCGGACGCGCGTGGTGCGCGTGAACGCCAACGGCGATCCGATCGCGGGCACCGAGTTTACGCTGACGGGCAACGTGTCGTGGCGCAAGTACGCGGACGACGGGATGGGCGGTGTGAAGGTGGAGTGGGTGCCGCTGAACACCGCGACGCCGGGGCTCTACAAGATTCCGTACCACGACCCGGTCTGGCCGTGGCTCGGCGGGCAGTGGCACGCGTTCGTCGCCACCGACGAACTGATGGCCGGCATCCCTCGCATGCCCAACGGTCGCTACCTGGTCGTTGTGGACATCTTCCGCGCCGACGGCAGGCGGCTGCGGCCCACGAACTCGCTCGATCCGGCGGTGGCCGGGCAGGACGTGAACGCCGCGTTCTACTACCGGCGCCTGGACGGGCCCATCGACGCCGCTTTCTCGAACACCTCGATCGTCCCGCGTAACGCGCTGGCGAGCCTGTTCCGCGTGGACAACCTCGCCTGCTACGGTGACATCGAGGCAATCATTCACAACGGCAGTTCGTGCTCGACGGCGTGCCGTT
>JASEHJ010000055.1 GCA_030018905.1 bacterium
TGCTCCCCAACGCTCGGCTCGTGCGGAGACTTCCCGGCACTTGCGGAATCCCTGCCCTCCGCCCCCCGTACTTGTGTCCCTCCCCGGCCGATGGTACAATTGGCGTCGCTTGCAGAACGCGCGGCGCGTCCGACAACGGGCGGGAAGCCGCGCGTTCCTCCTGCCCCCCTCAGGTGCCAACCGAAAGGGGGGCTGCGGGCGGGACGCCCTTCAGGTCCGGTTCCATGGGCCTGAAAGACCAGAGGAGGATGGGCTGCGTTGCCTCAGTATGATCTTGTCTATATCGTCAAGCCCGATCTCGACGCCGAGGCCATGAGCTCGGTCTTAGAGCGGGCAAACCAGCGCTTGATCGAGCATGGCGCGGTGATCGAGCACACGGATGTCTGGGGAAAGCGCCGGATGGCCTACCCCATACAGAGATACCGGGAAGGCCACTATGTGTTTTCCCGGCTCTCGATGTCCGGAGACCGCATCCCGGAGATCCGGCACGACCTGAAGGTCATCGAGGATATCCTGCGCACCTCGATCACCGTCGCCGTGGGGGCGATCGCGCCCCCGAAGACTGCGCAACCGGCGACAGCACCTTCCGAAGTGCCGGTTGTTGTTTCCACCCCGCAGCCCGAGACCGTGCAACCCGAGCCGTCGCAGCCAGAGCCGTCGCAGCTAGAGCCGCCGCAACCAGAGCCGCCTGGTACCTAGACCGTCCCAGAGGGAGGGAGCGCTGTGCTCAACAGGATCATACTGATCGGCCGGCTGACCCGCGACCCCGAACTGCGGTACGTTCCCAGTGGGCATCCGGTTGCCTCGTTCTCGCTGGCGGTGGATCGGCCGTTTGCCAACCAGCAGGGCGAGCGCGAGACCGACTTCATTGACATTGTGGCCTGGCGCAAGCTCGCCGATCAGGTCAGCCAGCATCTCAGCAAGGGACGCCTGGTGGCCGTCGAGGGCCGGTTGCAGATCCGGTCCTACGAGACCCAGGACGGCCAGAAGAGGAAGGTCGCCGAGGTTGTGGCAGACGCGGTCCGATTCCTCGACCGGAAGGCGACCGGTGCTTCGGCCGGAACCGCCGAGGGCGGGGAGTTCGCCGAGGAGAACGAACAGGAAGTGCCGTTCTAGCTGACGCGCACCAGAGTTGTGACACGGAGGCATTTGCATGGTAGAGGCACCCAGAAAGCAATGGCGCGGACGCAAGCCCAAGCGGAAGAGCTGTGCGTTCTGCGCGGAAAAGGCCAAAGAGATTGACTACAAGGACGCCCTGCGCATTCGCCGGTTCGTCACAGACCGCGGGAAGATCTTGCCGCGGCGGGTGTCCGGAAACTGTGCGAAGCACCAGAGGCTTCTGGCGGTGTCGATCAAGAGGGCGCGCGAACTCGCGCTGCTCCCGTACGCCGGAGAGTAGGCCGGACTGCCGGGAGAGAACCTCCCGGCGCGCGCCCGCAACCCGGTGATGTCGGCGCGGCGCATGCGGACTCAAGGTCTGACCGAGGGCGCCATTCTGGCGGCGCTCGTGGCGGTCTTTGCCGTCGCCACCCACTACCTGCCCCTGGTCGGCATCGCTACGGCCCTGCTCTGCCCGCTGCCATTGGCGGTCTTGGTCATTCGTCACGGCCTGCGCGTGGCGGCGGTCGCGGGCATTGCCGCCGGCCTAGTCGGCGCGATGCTGGCCGGCCCACTGCTGGGACTCGCCATCCTGGTCTCGTTCGCCCCGATGGGAATCGTGTTGGGCATGGGCGTCCGCCGCGGATGGGCGGCAACGCGGGTCGTACTGACCGGCGGACTGGTGGCCTTCGTCTCGACCGTTTTGAACTACCTGGGGCTGATGGGCGGGGGCAGGGTGAGCATGGCCGAGATGGCCCGCACCATGGAACGCAGCGTTGAGACCTCCGCCGGCCTCTACACGCGGCTGGGTCTATCCCAGGCCCAGATAGAATCGGTCTCCACCCAGATGCGGGAGTTCGCGCGGCTGCTTCCCTACATGCTGCCCGCGATGCTGGTCTTCGGCGCCGTCTTCGCGGCGTGGCTGAACTACGAGGTGGGCCGTCGCGTCCTTGCCCGGATCGGATACCGGCTTGACCCATTGCCCCCGGTGCGGACCTGGCGCATCCCGACAGCGGGGATCTGGCTTGTGCCGCTGGCCTACCTTCTGTTGGCGCTAGGCCTGCGGCCTGGAGCTCCGGCCGTCCTGCAGAGCGCCGGCTGGAGTCTGATGCTGGCCACGCAGAGCGCGTTCACGCTGCAGGGTATCCTGGCCGGCTGGATGATACTGGGCAACCTCGGCTTCGGTAGATTCGCTCAAGTGCTCGCGATGATCATCGTAATGACGGTTCCTGCGATGGGCATTGTTGCCATGATGCTCGGGATCCTCGACTCGGCACTTAGAGTTCGGGAGCGCTGGGGCGTTTCGCAGGCATCTGTCGGGGGGGAGGACGCATGAAGGTTATCTTGCTCAAGGACGTCCCGGGGACCGGCAAGGCCGGAGCAACCTGTGAGGTCAAAGAGGGCCACGCGCACCACTACCTCATACCGCGTGGCCTGGCCGTACCTGCCAGCGAGGGGGCCCTGCGCGCCCACGAGCACAGTCAGCAGGCCGCGCAGCGGCGCGCAGAGCGCGATCGTGCCGAGGCCGATGGCCTGGTCAGTCGGCTGGAGGGAGTGGTGCTCGATGTGCGCGGCAGGGCAGGCGAGGGCGGCAGGCTGTTCGGCTCGGTAACGTCCCAACAGATCGCCGAGGCGCTGACCAAGCAGGGCTTTGCCGTGGACCGCAAGCAGATCGAACTGGAGGAGCCCATACGGGTTCAGGGTTTCTACAGGGTGCCGGTGCGCGTCCGGCCAGGCAGGGTGATCAAGATAGATCTCAATGTTATCGGCACACGGTAGGGGGTAGCCCACATCCTGTCCACGCGTTATCCCCATCGTGTCCAGCGAAATTCCTCACTTACCCACAGCTCATCCCAAAGGAGATGCACAGCCGCCCGGCAGAAGCAGTACGCGAACGAAGGTTGCGCCCGTTTGACATACCGTACATATGTTCGATATAATGAGGGGGCCTGGCCCCCAAGCAGGAGTTCACCGTGAGCGCAGACCCGCCCGTTGACCGGGTACCCCCGCAGAACCTGGAAGCCGAGCAGAGCATCCTGGGTTCGATGCTGCTGGAGCGCGATGCCATCGCGCGCGTCGTGGAGCTGGTAAGGGCGGAGGATTTCTACCGCGACGCGCACCGCCGCATCTATGAGATCATCACCGAGCTGTTCGAGCGCGGCGAGCCGGCCGATCTGATCAGCGTCACCGACCGGCTGCGCGTCCAGGGTCTCCTCGACGACGCGGGGGGAGCGGCGTACGTGACCTCTCTCCTGCACGCCGTGCCCACTGCCGCCAACGTGGAGTTCTATGCCCGGATGGTAGTGCAGAAGGCGATGCTGCGGCAGATGATCTCCGCCGGCACGCAGATCGTCGGCATGGGATTCCGCGAAGATCAGGACGTCGAGCTGCTTCTGGACCAGGCCGAGAAGATGGTCTTCGGCATTGCCAGCAGGAGGATGGGACAGCACTTCCTCCCGATCGCAGAGGTCCTGCGCGAGAGCTTCGAGCAGATCGACCGCCGCTACCGAGACAAAGGCACGATCAGCGGAGTGCCCACCGGATTCGCCGAGCTCGACAAGATCACCGCGGGGCTGCAGCCTTCCGACCTGATCATCATCGCCGCCAGGCCCGCAATGGGCAAGTGCCTGAAGTTCGATGCCGAGGTTGTGGACGCGTCCACAGGAGAGGTCCGGACGATCCAGGAGATGGTGGCCGCCGGGAAGGCCGCGCTGCTCACGCTGGGTAACGACCACAGGTTTCGGCCTGCTGCCCCCAGCTTGTTCGTAGACGATGGGGTCAAGCCCGTCTTCCGGGTCACAACCAGCGGTGGTCGGTCGGTCGAGACCACGCTGACGCACCCCTTCCTGACCCCGTCAGGGTGGGAACCCCTGGCCGCGCTTGCGCCAGGTGCGCTGATCGCCGTCCCGCGCCGGCTGCCGGTGTACGGGCGGGCAGACCTGCCTGACCACGAGGTCAAGCTGCTGGCCTATCTCTGCAGTGGGCGGATTCCGGCCCGCACGCAGATTGCGGAGGACTTCTCCGACGCCGCCGCGGCCGCTGAGGCGGTCCTGGCCGGGGCGCGGGGCCGGCGGGTGGCGCAGTCCGGCATCGGCGGGGGCAGCGAGGGTGGGGCCGCGGTGGCCGACCTGTTCTGGCGTTACCCCGAGATGGGACAGGCACCGCACCTCCGGGCGCTGCCATCCGCGGTATTCACGCTGCGCCGCGAGAAGCTGGCGCTGTTCCTCAACAGGCTGATGGGTGCCCTGGCCGAGGTTAGCGAGCAGCCCCACGGCCACCAGGCGCAGGCGGTCTTCCCCTCGGCGCGCATGGCGCGCGGAGTCCAGCACCTCCTCCTGCGTTTCGGCGTGTCCGCCGCGCGTCGCGACGGAGCGCTAACCCTGGGCGTCAGCGCCACGCTTGCTCTGGTGCGGGAGGTGGGCATCTTCGGCTGGGAGCGGCTGCGGAGGTGGGCACGCAACGCCCAGCGCTCGCTGCTCGACGAGATTGACGTGATGTGGGAAGAGGTGGTCTCAATCGAGGAGGCCGGGCTCTTCCAGGTTTACGACCTGACCGTGCCGGAGACCCACAACTTCGTCGCCAACGACGTCTGCGTGCACAACACCACCCTTGCCCTCAACATCGCTCAGCACGCCGCGGTGCAGCACCAGATACCGGTGGCGATCTTCAGTCTGGAAACGAACAAGGAGCAGCTCGTCCAGCGGATGCTCTGCAGCGAGGCGCAGGTGGACTCCTCCCGGCTGCGCAGCGGCCACCTGAGCGACGCTGACTGGCCGCGCCTGGCCACCGCAATGGGGAAGCTGAGCGAGGCGCCAATCTTCATTGACGACTCGTCCACGCTATCGGCGATTGAGATGCGGGCCAAGGCCCGCAAGCTGAAGGCCGAGCACGGGCTTGGTTTGATCATCATTGACTACATTCAGATGATCCAATCCTACAAGCGGTCGGAGAACCGGACCCAGGAGGTCTCGGAAATCGCCCGCTCCATCAAGTCGCTGGCCAAGGAGCTGAACGTCCCGGTGATCGGGATCTCGCAGCTCTCCCGAGTAGTGGAGTCCACCGGCAGCCGCGTGCCGCAACTCTCGCACCTGAGGGAGTGCGTGACTGCTGACACGGTCGTGTGGGACGCCGATACCGGCTGCCGGATGACGGTCGGCGACTTGGCCCGGCAGGAATCATGGCCGCGGCTGCTCTCACTAGACGCCACGATGCGACTGGTTCCGGTTCGGCCAGCCGCCGTGATGGAGAAGGGCGAGAACGAGGTCTTCGAGGTGCGGACGAGCACGGGCCGGCGCCTCAAGGCGACGGCCAACCACCCCGTGCTGACCCCTGAGGGCTGGAAGCCGGTAGGAGAGCTGCACCAAGGATCAACGATCGCCGCGGCCCGGCGTCTTCCGCTCTTCGGTGCCCGGTCGGCGTCACTGAGACCGGATCGTTTGCGGCTTCTCGGCTATCTCATGGGTGATGGAAGCTACCAGCGACACCGCGGCATATCGTTCATCAGTAGCGATCCGCACACGTTTGAGGATTGCATTGCCATCGCGGAGCGGGAGTTCGGGGTGCAATCGCGTCGGGGCCAGGCAAACGGGACCCCCGAGGTGGACTTGGTTTCAGTTTACCCCAACGGAGATGCTTCCAACCGCGCCTACGGCCGACCCCATGGAAACCCGCTCCGCGAGTGGCTTCGCGAACTCGGGATTGAGGGTCAGTCGGCCTACAACAAACGCATTCCTGACCGCGTATTCACGGAGGCCGACCGTGATGGCATGAGGGCACTGCTTCGCGCCCTGTACTCAACGGATGGATGCCTGACGCGCCGACGCTACCGCAACGGGGCTACTCTGTGGTCCCTCCACTACGATACCGTGAGTCGAGGTCTGGCTGACGATGTGCGCGACCTGCTCCTGCGATTTGGTATCGTGGCGCAGATCGGTTCGGGCTACACGAGCAAGAAGGCCACCACCCCACTGTATCGCCTCTGTGTGGAGGATTCCATTCAGTTGGCGGCGTTCTGCCGCCTTGTCGGAATCGAGGGGCGGAAGGCGGTGTTGGTGGAGCGGTGCGGCGCCGAGCTACTCCGTCGGCGCGCGAAGCCCCAAGTTGACCGCCTGCCCGTGGCTGTAACAGAGGCGTTGTGGGCCCGCAAGGAGAGGTCCGGGCTCAGCTGGAGCCGTCTCGGGTTCCGGCTGCAACGGGGCAAGTCGCTGGACCGACCGACAGGCGCCCTTCTGGCGCGCAGACTCCGGGCATGGGACGTCTACCAGATGGCGACCGGGGACGTCCTGTGGGATCGGGTTGTAAGTATCACACCATTGGGTAAGGCGCCCGTGTACGACCTCGTCATGCCGGGTACTCACAACTTCGTTGCGGATGGTTTGGTTGTGCACAATAGTGGCGAGCTCGAGCAGGTGGCGGACCTGGTGCTCTTCATATTCCGCGAGGAGTACTACGACGAGGCCAAGGCGCGGACGGAAGGCAAGCAGCATGTCGCCGAGATCAGGATTGCCAAGCACCGCAACGGGCCCGTGGGGAACGTCGAGATGTTCTTCCACAAGGAGCACGGGCGGTTCCGAGACCTAGACCGCAAGCACGCGGGCACGGCGGGATCGTAAGGGCCCCGGGCAGGGCAGTCTAAGTCTATGGGGAATATCCGCGCGTCCTCCGGCGTCCTTCCCTAGAGAACAACCGAGGGAGGCAAGTGTGTCAGGGGCGAGCAATGTGCCGGTACAAGACGGTCTGGAAGGCGTCGTCGCCGGGGACTCCTCCATCTGCCTGGTTGACGGTGAGCGCGGGCGGCTGGTGTACCGCGGCTACGATGTCGCCGACCTGGCAGAGCACGCCACGTTCGAGGAGGTCGCCTACCTCCTCTGGCACGGCGAGCTACCCTCACGGAGCGCGCTCGACGCGCTGAGGTCCGCCCTGCTGCAGGCCGGCTCCATCCCGGGGCCCGCGTTGGGCCTGTTCAGGGAGATCCCCGCGGGTGCGCAGCCTATGGCCGTGCTGCGGACGATGGTGTCGGTGCTGGGACACTACGATCCCGAGGCCGGAGATGGCTCGCCCGAGGCCAACGTACGCAAGGCGGTCCGCCTGACCGCGCAGGTTCCCGCCGTGATCGCCGCGTTCCACCGCCTGCGCACCGGCGGCGATCCGCTGGCGCCGCAGGCCGGGCTCAGCCATGCCGGCAACTACCTGTACATGCTGAGCGGGAAGGTCCCCGATGCCCAGGCGGCGCGCGCCCTCGACGTGGCGCTCATCCTGCACGCCGACCACGAGTTCAACGCCAGCACCTTTGCCGCGCGCGTGACGGCGGCCACGCTGTCAGACCTCCACTCGACGATCGTATCCGCGATCGGTACGCTCAAAGGATCGCTTCACGGGGGAGCTAACGAGGACGTGATGCGCCTGCTCGAGCGGATCGGCAGCTCGGACCGGGTCGAACCGGTCCTGCGTGAGATGCTGGAGGCCAAGAAGAAGATCCCGGGATTCGGGCACCGGGTCTACCGCACCGAAGATCCGCGCGCCCGGTTCCTACGCAAGATGTCGGAGCAACTGGGAGAGCAAAGCGGCGACCCCTTGTGGTACCGCCTGACACGCGGGGTAGAAGAGATCACGACCTCACGGCGTAACATCTTCGCCAACGTGGACCTCTATTCCGCGTCGGTCTACCGCGCACTGGGAATCTCCATGGACCTCTACACCGCGACATTTGCGGTAAGCCGCATCGCCGGATGGACCGCGCACGTGCTGGAGCAGTACTCGGACAATCGCCTCATACGGCCGCTTGCTCATTACACGGGCCCGAACGACCGCGCCTATGTGCCCCTTGAGGCGCGCGGCTGACGATTACCCGGCCGTTGGGAACTCGGCCGCCAGGAAGTCGCGGACCGCGCGCGTAAACGCCTCCGGAGCCTCCAGGTTTGACATGTGCCCGGCGGAGGGAATCCGGACGAGGCGGGCGTTCGGTAGCGCCGCGACCATTACCTCGGCCGCCTCCGGGGGAGTCAGCGTGTCCTCCTCGCCCACGACCACGAGGGCCGGTACCTTGACTTCGCCCAGCAGCGACCTGCTGTCCGGCCGCGATGCCATCGCGGACAGCGCCGCGGTGAGGCTGCGCGCCGGCGGGGCCCCGATAATCTCCCGAACGGCCTGGACTACCCCGGGCCGCTGCGCCTTGGTGGTCGGACCGACCACCAGCCCGGCGAACTCCGCAAGATACCCCGCAGGGCCCTCATCCTCGATCCGCGCCACGGCCGCGTAGCGGCGCTGGCGGCCCTCATCTGTATCCGGCTCTGCGCGTGAGTCCGCTATCAGGAGGGCGCTGACGCGGTCCGCGGCGAGGGCCATCACCCGGAAGGCCACATATCCACCCATGGAAAGGCCCTCCAGCGCGAAGCGCGGGCAGTCCAGCGCGTCCAGCAGCGCAATCACATCCTGGGCGTAGGCGTCCATGGTCATGGGATTCCGTGGGATCTCCGAATCGCCAAATCCCCGAAAGTCGGGCGCTATCACCGTGAACCTGTCGCGCAGCCCGGCCACCTGAGCGCGCCACATAGCGCGGTTTAGTGGGAACCCGTGGAGCAGCACAAGCGGCGCTCCCCTGCCCTCCATGTCGTAGCCCATTCTGATCCCGCCCACCTCGATATGCACGCGCCACCCCCACTGTTTCTTCCCATCATAACGCACCTGTGCATCTCTGCCCCAGCCAGATATCTCTTACCCCTCTTGCGCCCCGCTGGGAACCGCCTGGCTCGGAACTGGCCCCAGTTGGCGCTCTGCCGGTCCCTTCCAGGACCGGCCGCGGCATCCTCAAGATAGCAGGATCGCCCGCCCGGTCGCTGGGAGGAGCCATGGAACAACCCGCGTCGCAATCTGCCGCCGTAGAGCCACACCTTCCTCTGGTAGCAGCGATTGCCAGGGCGATGGGGCGCAGGTTGCCGCCAACCGTGGAGGTGGACGACCTGATCAATGACGGCGTGCTCGGCCTCATGGAGGCACTGCAGCGGTACGATCCGCAGCGCCGCGTTGTCTTTGCGACCTACGCCGGCCATCGGATCCGCGGCGCGATCCTGGATGGGTTGCGACGGCGCGACCCGCTGCCGCGCGCGTATCGGCGCATTCAGAAGACCGAGCCCAACCGCCGGGTCCAGTTCCTGGCGCTGGAGGAAGTCCTTATGGTACCCGACGGAGAGGAGAGCAACCCTGAGGCCGTCGCTGTGGAGGCCGATCTCAAGCGGCAGATATGGCTGGGTCTGGCAGCGCTTCCCCCCCGCGACCGGCAGGTACTGGTGCTGCGCATGGTCCGCGGGCTGCTGCTGCGCGAGGTGGCCGCGCACCTTTCGCTCTCGATCACGCGGGTGGTGGAAATCCAGACGCGAGGGTTGGCCCATATGCGGCGCTTCCTCGTTGGCGAGCCGCTCCCTCGGGCGCGTCGCGTGGCGTCCGCTCCGGGAGAGGGGGGCAGGCAGGAAGCGGCCGCGTCCACCCCGAACGATACCACTGCCTCCGCCCCCATCTATCCGCCCCCTCCGCCGGTCACGGTTGGGGCGGGCTGATCACGCGGGCGGCGGGTCCCCGCACCGGACCGCATACAGGCGTTGGGACGCCCGAAGAGGGCGTCCCCCACCGCGGCACGCCGCTGGAGGGCTGGAGGCTGATGTCCGGTCGACGCCGGCGTCCCATCCCGGACCGAGTCCTGCGCACCTTCCCTGCACTTCAGGCCGGCGCACAGGCGCACATGCTGTCCAACGCGCTCAGCCAGGTCGGCGCCTTTCTCCGCCGGCGCCCTGAAGCGGCCGAGGATCTGCTGGCGTACCTCGCGGCGCACCTGCGCCATCAGCATGATCCCCGCCTACCCCTGGTTTCGCTGGCGGACGAACTGCGCGCCGTGCTGACGGTGATCGGAATCGAGCGGGCCCGGTTGGGCGGCCGGCTCCGCCTTGAGGTGGCATGTACTCCCGAATCGCTGGCCGCGCAGGTCCCTTCCCTCGTGCTGCAGCCGCTGGTGGAGAACGCCGTCCGCCATGGGATCGCCAGGCGCCCCCAGGGAGGTTGTGTCCGCATCTCCGCGCGGGTGACCGAGGAGGTTCTCCATCTGGTTGTGTCCGACGACGGCCCTGGGGTGCGGCGCCCGCTGGTTTCCTGCGGCCGCACCGGCTGGGGATTGGCAGGGGTCCGGATGCGGCTGGTCGCGCTCTTTGGTTCCTCGGCCAGGCTGCGGCTTCTGGGCCGGGAGGGAGCAGGGGCCATGGCAGCGATCAGCCTGCCCGCGGTGTTCATCCGGCCGTGAGCGCCGCCGGCCGCCTGCGCGCGGTCATCGCCGATGACGAAGCCGGCGCGAGGACGCACCTGCGCACGCTGCTTCTAGGTGCCGGCGTGCAGACCGTCGGCGAGTGCGAGTCGGGCAGCGCCGCGCTAGAGGCGGTCTCCGCGGTGGGCCCGGACCTCCTCTGCCTGGACGTGCGTATGCCCGGGCCGGACGGCATCGAGGTCGGCCGTCTGTTGCGAGCCGGGGGCGGGCCTGAGGTGGTCTTCACGACCGGGTACTCCGACTACGCCGCGGCAGCGTTCGAGTTGGGCGCAGCCGACTACCTGTTGAAGCCACTTTCCGCGGCGCGTGTGGGCGAGGCGGTGCGCCGGGTCCGCGCGCGGCTCGCGCATCGCCCCCGGACGGAGTCCGCTCCTCCTGTGCCGCGCATCTTCGTGCCCGCGGACGAACACCACGTGGCGGTGTCGCCCGAGGGCATCCAGTATGTGGAGGCGCGGGATGGCGTCAGCTTGATTCACACCGATGCCGGCGTGCGAGTGGTGCGCGTCTCCCTGTCCCGACTTCAGCGGCTGCTGGCGCCGTGCGGGTTCATCAGGACCCACCGGGCGTACCTTGTGAACCTGTACCGCGTACGTGCGCTGGTGCCGTGGTCGCGCCACGTGCACAGCGCCCTGCTCGACGGCGGGAAGGAGACCCACGTCCCTGTCGCCAAGTCACGACTTGCCGCGTTTCGATCCAGCGTGATCTGGATGACGCAGGCAGGAGGAGGCGGGGATGGATCTGGGGCTTCGAGGGAAGGTGGCGATGGTGGCCGGCGCCAGTCAGGGGCTGGGCCGGGCAATAGCCGAAGGTCTGGCCGCTGAAGGCGCGGCGGTTGCGATCTGCTCGCGATCCGAAGGCGCGATCATCGCCGCGGCCGAGGCCATCAACTCCAGCGCGCAGGTTGCCGCCGCCGGAGGGCAGGCTGTTCCGGTGGTCGCGGACGTGAGCCGCGAGCCGGACATCGCGCGGTTTGCGGCGCAGGTGCTGGAGCGGTGGGGCCGCGTGGACATCCTGGTAACGAACAGCGGCGGCCCGCCGTCCGGACCTCTGGCATCGCTGGCGGACGGGCAGTGGGAGTCGGCGGTCCAGTCGCTCCTGCTCTCCGCGGTCCGGCTCTCCCGGGAGGTCATTCCCTCCATGCAGGCACGCCGCTGGGGACGGATCCTGCACGTCGCCTCGTTTGCGGTCAAGCAGCCTGTGCCCAACCTGGCCCTCTCGAACTCCGTGCGCATGGCGGTCGTGGGCCTCGCCAAGACTCAGGCGATGGAGCTGGCTCCCCACAATATCCTGGTGAACACGATCTGCCCGGGACCGATCGCCACCGACCGGCTCGTGGCGCTCACCCGGCAGTACGCGGAGCGCGAGGGCGTGCCGTTTGACGCCGCGATGCAGCGTCTTTGGATCTCCCAGATACCGCTCGGCCGGGTGGGTGAACCCGCCGAGTTCGCGAACCTGGCAGTCTTCCTGGCATCCGAACGCTCCAGCTTTATCACCGGCGGCACGTTTCAGGTGGACGGCGGCGCGGTGCGCGGGCCGTTCTGAGGGGAGGATCGAACTGTGTCAGCGACCGACATCATGGAGTACCTCGACGCCCACCAGCAGGAGCACCTCGAACGCACGCGCACGTTCATCCGGCAGCCTAGCATCAGCGCCGACGGCACCGGCATCGCAGCGATGGCCGATCTGGTCGCGGAGACGATACGGGAGATCGGCGGGCAGGCCGAGATCGTGCCTACCGCGGGACACCCCGTTGTTGCCGGCCGCCTGGAGGTGGGAGCGCCCCGCACGCTCCTTTTCTACGGCATGTACGACGTGCAGCCGGTTGAGGGCGAGGCGTGGACCGTGCCGCCGTTTGCCGGCGAGGTGGTGGATCTTCCGGGATGCGGGCCCTCGATGGTGGCGCGCGGAGTCTTCAACTCGAAAGGACCGATGGCCGGCTTTCTAAACGTGCTGCGCGCCTACCGCGCGCTGGGCCAAAACCCGCCGGTCAGCATCGTGTTCATGATCGAGGGCGAGGAGGAGCTGGGCAGCCGGAACCTGCAGGCGTTCGTGGAGTCGCACCGCGATCGGCTGCACGCCGACGCCGCCTACTTCTCGTTCTACGGGCAGGACGCCCGAGGGATACCCGCGATCTACCTGGGGGTGAAGGGCATCGCGTTCCTGGAGCTTATCTGCCGCGGCGGTGAGTGGGGCGGGCCGCAGTCGCGCATGATCCACGGGAGCAACGCCGTCTGGATCGGCAGCCCCACCTGGAGGTTGCTGCAGGCGCTGGTTTCGATGATGGGACGCGACGAGCAGATCCTGGTTGAGGGCTTCTATGACGACGTGATCCCGCTGGGCGCGGACGAGGAGCGCCTTCTGGAGCAGCTTACGGAGGTCTTCGACGAGAGGGAGATCCTGTCTCAGAACGACGTGCGGCGGTTCAAGCTTGAGGGCCACGGCGAGACGCTGCTGCGCAACTACCTGTCGCTTCCCACGCTCAACATTGACGGCATGGTCTCCGGCTGGGTCGGCCCGGGATCCAAGACGGTGCTGCCCCACGAGGCCCGGGCGCGCGTGGACGTCCGCTTGGTCCCGCGCATGGAGATCGGCAGCACCCTCAAGCGGCTGCGCGATCATCTGGACGGCCAGGGCTACACGGACATCGAGATTGACCTGTGGCAGGCCTATCCCTGGGCGCAGACACCGTGGCGCAGTCCGGTGGTGCAGGCCCTAGAAGGCGCCATACGCGACCAGGGGGTCGTCCCCTACACCTGGCCGCGCATCGCCGGCAGCGCGCCGATGTACCTGTTCTCTGACGTCTTGGGAATACCGTTCGTGATGGGAGGGTTGGGCCACGGCGGCCGCGCGCACAGCCCCAACGAGTACGCGACGGTTGATGGGATGCGTCTGTTCGAGCGGTCGGTGGCAGGGTTCCTGGAGCGGTTCGCGAAGGGCTAGCGCCCGCGTGCTATACTGCTGGAAGCCGGTCAGCCCCCATCGTCTAGCCGGGCCCAGGACGTCGGCCTTTCAAGCCGGTAACGCGGGTTCGAATCCCGCTGGGGGCACCATGCCCAGGCAGGGCGCGGGTTTCAGCCTTCGGCGAACTCTCCATTCGCGCCCCGAAGGCCGGTAGACACCCCTTCTGAAACCTACCATCTGCTT
>JASEHJ010000056.1 GCA_030018905.1 bacterium
CAGGAATGGCTCAACCATGCGGGTTTCAGCCCTGTCGATGTCAAACATGGGCTAGCACGGCTTTCCCGCTTCCAATAGGATCTAGTGGTGAAAAGGGCAGTGGAGTGGGGGTTTCCCCGTCTGGATGTGCATAGACCAAGAATCCACACCCGATCGGGCGGAGACTGGGCGTTCAAGAAGGAGTTTTCGGGGAGAACGCGAGTTGTATATGCCGGATGCAAATACCGAAAGAAGATGCCCTCGCTTCAGCGCTACTCCAGTCACGGCCGGACCTACTGGCGCATCGTCGCGGCCTGCCGACGCCCGGGCAGTCATCCTGCCGTCCGCACCCTAAATGCACCTGGGGAAAGCCGAGGACCTGCTTGCTGGGCGTCTGAAGGAGATTCCTAAGGTCCAGCGTAGAAAAGTCGCGCTAGCGGACTGAATGTAGCGTGCTCGGCGGATGACATCCAGCTACCGGGATAACTCGAATAGCCGCTCGCGGTCCCACAGAAGTATTCCGCGTTCTTTCGCCCACGACACGGCGTCACCGGAGAAGCCGCTCGGACAGACCACGACACCTCGGGCCCCTGGGTGGTGTCTCGGCATGGCCCCGTTCAACTCCCGGGCGACCTCAACGCCGCAGGGCGAAGACAGGTTCTTGCACTGGATGTAGAGCGTCACCTCTGCGCCGACTTCGTCGGTGCGGCGAGCAACAAGATCCATGCCGGCATCGCGAGTGCGCGGTGTGGTTTCGGTCCGCCAGCCCTTCCGCTCAAGAAGCTGTTTCAAGTACTGCTCAAAGTCCTCTCCGGACATTGCTCTGTAGTGAGGCGCGGGCTCCTTGACGCTTGGAGTGGCCCCTCGGTTTGGAGGAGGCCGTAGGTCGAACAGCGCGAAGAGGTCCTCCTGCGTCAACCTGCTCCCTAGGTCTATTGAGACATCGTCCACGAGCTCGTCAAACAGCAGTTGCTTAGCGCGCAAGACTTGTTCAATCCGCTCCTCAATCGTGCCCTCGCTCGTATACTTGTAGACGTTCACTGGGAATGTTTGCCCTAGACGGTGGCTCCGGTCCTCAGCCTGGTGCTCGACAGCGGGATTCCACCAGCGGTCGAAGTGAAACACGTAAGACGCCTCTTGGAGGTTCAGACCCTGCCCTCCGGCACGCAGTGAGAGGATGAGTAGTTGCCGATCAGGATTCTCCTTGAACTCGCGAATCGCCTTATCCCTTTCGGCGATGGACAGTTCTCCCGTGTAGACAAGTGGGCGATACGAGGCGAAGGCCTGGGCCAGCGCTTCACAGCCATAAACATCATCCGTGAACTGCGAAAAGACAATCGCCCGGTGTCCTTCCGCTGTCAAGGTTTCAAGACGATTGCGTACATCATCGAGCTTCGCAGACTGTTTGGTGGAGGGACAGAAGTTGCAGATCTGCTTGAGCCGCGTAATCAACTCCAGTACGTGCTGGATCCGTATGGTCTTGCCCTTCTCCCGGAGATGAATGATGCCTTCTCTCTCGGCACGATCATAGCTTTCTCGCTGAGCTGCCCGAAGCGGCAGAGAAAGACTGCTAACGATTTTGGGGGGAAGATCAGGTAAGACGTCGGTCTTCTTCCTGCGCACCTGCACGGCCTGGTGCCTCTGCAATAGCGCGGGGCCGGGAAGGAGCGCAGGCGGGGACTCTCCTTCGTGGAGCGGACGAACGAACTCAAGTACCGAGGCCAGTTCCTCGACAGTGTTTTCGAGAGGGGTTCCCGTGAGCGCCCACGCACGCTGTCTAAGAAGTTGCTTGCATTTTCGGCTGACCTCGGTGTCGCGGTTCTTTGTCGCCTGCGCCTCGTCGAGAACCACTACCCCCCACTCTCGACGACGCGGTGGGGAGGCCGGATTCTGCGTGAAGTCTGAACGCAGCGTTTCATAGCTCGTCAGGAACACGTGGGCCTCGGCGTTCCATAGCCACGCCCGCTCGTCTGCGCGACCGTGAACCAATGACACACGCAGTTCCGGCGCCCACTTGTGAAATTCCTTGCGCCACTGGCTAAGCAGGCTTGTCCGGGCAAGCACCAGAGCTGAGTCATTCCTTCGATGATGAAACAGCAAACGCAGTGCCCCAATCGCCTGAATTGTCTTGCCAAGTCCCATGTCGTCTGCCAAGAGCAAGGCTTCTCTCTCGTAGAGCGCCTGGATGCCAACCCTTTGGAAGGGAAACAGCTCTGCTGGCCATTCCAGCGGGCCTTGGGGTGAGAGGAGCAATTCGGCTGGCGGTTGAAGAACATAGGCGAGGCGTTTCCACAGGGGAAGGGCGTCCTCAGTGGTTGGGGGCTGGGTGGTAGCAGCCGTTGGGCCACGACCGGCCGTTGCCCGCACCGTGGGTGCCGGCGATCGTGCCAGCATGTCAATGTCCGCTACTGTGACGCTGCCCGCCGGCCCGCAAGGAATTGCTGTACGAGGAATCGTTAGGTTAGAGGCCGCAGCGGCAGACAATGCAACTGCCGTCACGCTCGACGCCGTGACCAAGGCCGGTCTGACTTCGCCAAGGGACGCCGGGGTGCCTGTCCTGGTGGAAGGTAGAACTACTCGCTTGGGTGAACCCTCTCTTGCGGAAAGTCTCCGCCGAAAGAGCCAAAGCCACCGACCGAGATGAGGTGCGCCTGGACTTCGTTCTCGCCACCAGCTCGTCGACGGCTTCACGTCTCGGTCCCCAGTGACACCCCGTATACTTCGTCCAAGCCCTTCTTCGCCCGCTCGAGCGGCTCAATAAGCAGGCCCCGCCGGGACAGTTCTTGTGCCAAACGCCTCTCGACCGCCGCATCGTCGGGCGGTCGCGGGAACCAGAAAAGGTTGACCGAATCTTTCTCCCCGAACGCTTCTTGTGTCTCCGCCGCCTCGACGGAAATGACTGCCGTTCCGGGCGCGATGCGGCACACTGGTATGGACATTTCTATGTCCTGGCAGAAGAGCTCACTACCCACCTCCTCAGCGAGGCAGAGGATGACCTTCGGTATTGCCGGACAGGTAGAAAGTAGCGAGGCCGTCAGTCGCCGGTGAGCATGGCGACGGATGTCCGCTTTGCGCCAGAGGAAAGGGTGCGGGGTCTCCACACGATTGTACGTGAATTCGAGTGGCTCACCTCGCGCATTGACAATGAACAGCGCTCCCTCGTAGCCATCGGCCAACGATAATGGACGGATGGTCAGGAATCCGGCTGCGCCTAGCTCTGCTGACTCATCGGTATCTCGGAAAGGGATCGGCATGACAGCATCCCTCCTGACCCATCACACTCTGGGAGCTGCGCCGTGCTCGTCTTCATTCTCCTCGGTCGAAACCTCGAGGTCCTTGTCCTCCTCAAAGCGCTGCTCCATCGCGGTGGTCTCGATGTCCGGCTCGTAGGAAGGATGGAGCCGCTGCAAGTCCCACTGGTTAACCCACGTCCTCACATGGGTGCGCATTCGAGTAGAACGCAACTCCTTCTCGGAGACGGACTGGATTGCCGGCGGGTTCCACAGATAGGCCTGGGCATGAATCTTCTGCAACTTGCCCGCGACGGTCTCGATCTGTTCTCGACCCAAGGGCTTCAGTTTGACCGCCTTCGGGATCTCTCGCATACCCCTCTCCGCCTCGCTTGCCATAAGAAGATCGTCGGGCGTTCCGCGCGCAGCCAGGCGGGCCCTCACCTTGTCGCGGTCGTCCTTCTCCTCAAGAACCGCCGTCTCGAAGTCTGGTGTGATCGCGAAGACCGTGAATATGGATGGAAATCCCCTATCCTCCCCGAGTGCGCCCATCCAGCGTGCGAGTTCTGCGTAGGATCTAGCGCGCTGCAGCAACGAGTAGCGACCGATGAGCTCCGCTTCATCCACTAACAACACCCACCCAGAGTAGCCGGCAGCTACCATCAGTTGCGAGGCAAACCTGAACCGCTGGTGCGCTAGTTCTCTTTCCGAGATCTTGCGCAAAGGATAGGTCACGCTCTCGCCAATCTGTCGTAGGGCTTTCTTTATCTCGCTGACGTTGAGCTTTCTACCTGACCAGAAGGAGATGGCACGGTCACTCAACTCGAGATCCTTGATGCGGACGTGCTCATATATGTAGAGGGTGGCTCCGAATCGCGAGTCCAGGGCGCTCTTATCAGAAGTGACGCGCTCGTAGAATGCCCTGTAACCGCGCGAGCGATCTAGCGTCTCGGCGATCTCGCGCAGGGCACCGCCTTGTTTACCGGGCACGACGGCAGCATCTATGGCAGAGCGATAGAACTTCGAGGGGTCAAAGAGGGGCGTTTCCTTGCTGATGACGATCTTGCTGGAGACGAGGTTCTGGTCAAGCGCGAGATGGTGGAGGTGTTCGAGCAGATGAGACTTTCCGGTTCCGAAGTCGCCGGCAACCAGCAGCCCTTTGGCCTGCTTGCCTTGCTCTGCTAGCTCGCGGCACTCCCGCAAGCCCTGTTGAAACCTCTCCTCAATGTGGGGCTGAGAGCAACCCAAAGCCAGGACCGCGTCTCGATTCGGCACACCGGCTCGTACCGCCTCGATGGCTCGTCGGCATGCCAGTAGGTTATCGATCATGGTGCTACCCCGTCTCTCGACAGCGCAAGGGGCTCGGCCGCCTTGGAGATGCGAATCAGCGTGGACAGCGGGTTGGGACGACGACGGTCATGGACCTCGTCTTGGACCCGAAACCGAAGGGCATCGTAGACATTAAGACCACGACGCTCATGATTTAGAAAGTCCGGGGTTGAGAGGACGACTATGAAGCAGCTTTCTGCATCGTCCGTGCCATCAATGAGTTGCCGGATTACCTCGTAGGCATCAAACATGGCCGGCCTACTGTAGTAGAGAGTAGCGTCTGGCTCCTTGGGCCGCCTTTCGACCATGTAACGCGAGATGTCAAGTGCCACGATCAGACCACCCTTGCCTGCTAGCCGGAGCCAATGCGCGAAAGAAAGCAGCATGTGCCTGGCGTTGTGGCGGGCGATCTTCTGGAAGATGAGGCACGGTTTCATCGCGCTGATGAGCCTCAGCTCGCCGCGCAGCCACTCCTCCGCGACCCCTTCCTGCAGGCCCCCCTGGCCAAGTGCTTCTCGACACAACTCAATCGTGGCGAACCTGAATTCCTGGCACATCTTGTAATCTCGAAACAGGTTCCTCTCAAACAGCCTCCTTATCTCCAGTCCGAGCAGTTTCTCGTCGCGCTCGTTGAGGTGCGCGACCTTGGCCAGATCAAGGCTCGCCCCTTCAGCCGGCAGGGAATACCCTTCTTGTGTCAGCAACCGGCGAACAAAGGAATGGGCAAGGTTCTTCCACTCAACCTGTGCAGCCACCGCGTGGAAAAGCCTGTCTATAAGGTGGATCTTCGTGGTGGCGGCATCCAGGGAGGCAAAGGCAAAGTTCTCTCGGTTGGCCAAACCGCGCAGGCCCTCGATGATGGCTTCTCGGTCGCTGCCTTCGATAGGCACTACAAGCTTCACGGCGGCGCCGCCGGGTCGGATGAAGTCGCGAAGATACTCCTGGCGCACCACCTCGAGCCAATCATCAGGCCTTATCCAGCGTTGCTCTCTGTTCTCCATCGGTCCAACCTCTGGGGTCTGAGACGCGTCCTATTTCGGGGTCTCGAATGAAATCCCGTAGTAGGTCTTCTCGCGACCGTTCTCGGTGATCACCGCAATCGTTGCGCTAGCCGCCTTCGTCCCGGTGCTCGCGGGGAAGTCAACGACAGCCCCGTTGCGGGTCTTTGTGACACCGCTGCGGTCCAGCAGGTAGATGTCCCTCGCGAATTCAGCCTTCGTATACTCTCGCGACTGTCCTGGGAGAATCGTCAGCAGCTCATAGATCTGCGAGAGTCTGACGACTCTACCTAGGCGAGCTAGCAGGGTCCTCTGTGGCGGGTTCAGCCGCCGGTAGGCTGCGTAGAGGCTCTCCAGGAAGGCTTCCGGCCTGAAGCGTGGGGGGCGCTGCTGCACTTCCTTCAGACGGGCAGCCAGCACGCTGGGTCTCAACCTAGCTTCTCTAACCTTGTCTATCTTCACGCACTGCTCGCCGGGAAGGACGCGGATTAGACTCGGGTAGCAGTAAAGGCGTTCATCTTGCTCGAGGATGTTCACGCCCTGCTTTCGAGCGGACTCGATCAACTCCCGTGAGAACGAGCCACTTGACAGATAGCCCTCCACGTCGAAGGCCCAGCCGTCCGAAGCGTTAGCGAATTGTTCCCTGAGAGCCTTGACGGCCTGTTTCCCGGTCGAGATCGCACCGTCGAGTTTCCGCAGCTCGCCCTCCTTGACTGCCTTCTGCAGGGCCTTGATCGCACGCACTGCCACGGTAGCGACGCTCGCAGCCGCCTCGACATCTTTCTCCAAGGACGTCAAGGCCGCCTCAAGTGTCATATTGCGCTCTCCCGCCATCCGGTTGCCCCCATCTTCGCCCATCGGTGCACCCTGAGCAAAGAGAAGTTCGCCAGGATGGATGGCGAAACCCTCCCTAGGGGGGAAGCCAGCCTATCCGGCTGGGACGCCGGTGGCTTCTCCGCCTGCCCAGCCGATGCCTTGCCGGCCTGTTCCCGCGCCAGTTCGGTAGTCCGCGGCGGGCGGGCTTCTTCGTGGCCCAGGAGGTCGGCCATCAGGTGGCGCGACAGCAGACCGGTGACCTCGTCGAGCCGGGCGGCCTCGCCACCCATCGCGGTGTCCACCAGGCTACGGTCCAATCGGTAGGTGGCCAAACGCACCCCATCGCTAAAGTGCACCAGCAGGTGGCCCTTGGAGTCCCCCAGCACGACCGTCTTGACATTGGGGGCCAGCGTGAAGCGGCGCACCAGACCCTCGACCAAGCCAGCCACCCACGCATCCCTGGTGTCGGGTTGCTACCCGGGCCCTGGCAACAGCGTCCCCGCCACCGTGCGCCCGACAGGGAGATTCGGATCCAGCGGGCTGGCCTTGGCCGCCGCGCACTTCTTGTCGGCGGCCTCGCTCATCTCGCCGATGACGTCCAGGGGCGCCACCGGGATCGCGAACGCGTAGAACACGAGCACCGCCAGCGTCAGGACCGGTGACGCACGAACCCGGACAGATCCGTCGTCCATACTGCTCGGGGTGGCAACTGCGGCGCCAGGGCAACCGACAGGTATAGTTGGGCGCGGCCAGGGAGACCTCCTGCAGGGTCATCCGTCCCGTAGCCGTTTCCCCGCGCCAACCAGGGACGCTATGTGGTCGCGCGCGGCCCAAAGCGCACGCGCCCGGTGGCTGATCGCGTTCTTGGACTCCGGCGGGAGCTCTCCCATGGTGCAGCCGTACTCTGGGACGATGAAGATGGGGTCGTATCCAAACCCGCCGATGCCTCGGGGGGCGTCGGCGATTCGACCCTCGCAGGTCCCCTCGAAGGTGCGCGCGAGGCCGTCCGGGGTAGACACGGCCACGACGGCGCGAAACCGCGCCGCACGGCGCTCCTCCTCCACGCCGCGCATGCGCTCCAGGACCCAGGCGTTCCGGTCGGCCTCGGTGGCGTGCGGTCCCAGGAAGGTCGCAGAGTGGACCCCGGGCGCGCCGCCCAGCGCGTCCACCTCCAGGCCCGAGTCGTCGGCCAGGGCGATCCGGCCGGTCAGCCTGGCTACGAGAGTCGCCTTCGATGTCGCGTTGGCCTCAAAGGTATCGCCGGTCTCAGGTAGCGGCGGGGTCGCGGGGTAGTCGTCGAGGGTTAGCAGTCTCACCGGGAGATCAGCCAGCAACGCCTGCAGTTCACGGATCTTCCCCGGGTTGCGCGTGGCCAGCACGATCTCCACTATCAGCGCGGCCGCCCCACAAGAACGTCGCCGAGCGCGGCCTTCTGCGCCGCGATCAGCGTGCGTATCCCCCGTTCCCCCAGTGCCAGCATCGCCAGGAGCTCCTGCTGGCTGTAGGGCAGACCCTCCGCCGTCCCCTGTACCTCAACCATGTTGCCCGAGTCGGTCATTACCAGGTTGAGATCCACGCGGGCTCGCGAGTCCTCAGCGTAGGCCAGGTCCAGCCGGAACTCGTTCTCCACGATGCCCACGCTGGTGGCTGCCACCAGCTCGCGCAATGGCCACCAGCCCAGCGCGCCGCTGCGCCGCAGCACGGCCAGCGCGTCCACCAAC
Source organism: bacterium (assembly GCA_030018905.1). Lineage (GTDB taxonomy): Bacteria > Sysuimicrobiota > Sysuimicrobiia > Sysuimicrobiales > Humicultoraceae > VGFA01. Next base: position 8,074 of record JASEHJ010000056.1, read on the forward strand.
GCCACCATGGCGCCGGTAATCGCGGCGGTCCGCGTGCCGCCGTCGGCCTGGATCACGTCACAGTCCACCGTGATCGTCCGATCCCCTAGTTTCTGCAGATCTACGGCCGCGCGCAGCGACCTCCCGATCAGCCTCTGGATCTCCTGCGTTCTCCCACCCTGCCTCCCTGGATCGCGCGGGGTCCGTTCGTGCGTCGAACGGGGCAGCATCCCGTACTCGGCGGTGATCCAGCCCTGACCCGCGCCGCGCAGCCACGGCGGCAGGCGTTCTTCAACGGTTGCGGTGCACACGACGCGCGTCTGGCCAAGCGTGATGAGCACCGATCCCTCGGCGTGGGGGATGAAGCCCCGCACTATCTCAACCGGCCGCAACTCATCGGCGGCGCGGCCATCAGCCCGTGGCATGGGTAGCTCCTTTGGGTTTCCCGGTCAGCTTGCCGGCACCGGGTAGATTAGGAGGAAACGGTGCACGGCACGTGCGACCGCTTCGGCCAGACGCTGCCGGAACGCGGCGGCACGCAGCCTGGCCTCCTCGTCAACATTGGACAGGTAGGCAACCTCAACCAGCACCGCGGGGACGTCGTTCTCGCGCAGTACCTGGAAGTTCGCCGTGCGTACGCCGCGGTTGGCCAATCCCGGAACCCGTCCCAGCTCCTCCTGCATCATCTGCGCCAGCACCAGGCTCTGGGGGGTCAGGTAGTACGTCTCGGACCCGTTGGCTGCCGGGCGGGTCGAGGCGTTGGCGTGAATGCTCACAAACGCGGTCGCGCCCTGGGCCCGCGCAAGGCGGGACCGGTCGGCCAGCTCAACGAAGGTATCTGTCTCGCGTGTCATCATGACGCGCACCCCGCTGCGCACCAGCAGCTCGCGGACGCGCTGCGCAATGTCGAGCACCACTTCCTTCTCGTACAGGCCGGTAGGACCGATCGCCCCCGGGTCTCGGCCGCCGTGGCCGGCGTCAATGGCCACGATGTGAGCGCGTAGCGACGGCTCGTGGATCTCCACCACGAGCACGCTGCCGTCGGCGGCGCCGGGGGTTACGGTGTAGGCCGTCCTACGCCGGAGCTCCACGACCACGCGGGTGATGTTGGGGTCCACCTGAAACTGCGCGGCACGGACCTCTGCCACGACGGGTCCGGCCACGGGGATCTCCTGCTTAACCGGCACGAACACCGCGCCGGCCAGGTCAATCACCAGGCGGTCTGGCTCAAGGAACTCCCGCACGGCGTACTCCAGCGGCATGGTCCCCTCTATGAACACGCGAAACCGTCCGGCCGCCTGCTCGACGCGCACCTGCAGCACCCGTGGGATGCCGTCGTCGGGCAGCGGCTCCGGCGGCAGCAGGACCAGCGGCTCCGGCTGCTCGGGTAGCGCCACGGGTTCCGGAGCAGGAGCAGGCGGGGGAACGGCGGCCGGGGGAGGAACCGGAACCGTGGCAGGCGGGGGAACTGCGGCCGGAGGAGGAACCGGAGCCTGCACCGCCGGCGCCTGTCCGCGCGGCCGCACCTCTATCGCGAACTCAAACGAGTCCGAGGCGACAACCGTCCGCGCCTCCACAGGCTCGCGCAGGTCGAAGACGACGCGCGTGATGTACGGCTTCGTCTGGAACTGCGCGGCGCGGACGCGCACCACGCCCGCCTCTCCCACTGGAAGGTCCTGGTCTGGGGGTCTGAACGCGCCGCCGTGCAGGTCCACCACAAGGCGGTCCGGCTCCAAGAGCGTGCGCATCTGGGCCTGCAGCGGGCCGGTGGCATCCAGCACCACCCTGATCGCCCCGCCACCACGCTGAACGGCGATTGCCATGATCTGGGAGGCGACGTGCAGGGTGCGCTCGGCCTCGTCATATCGAACCCAGGCGCCGAGAGCCGCGAAGACGAACTGCGCGGGTACGAACGGGTGCCCGCCGATCAGCGTGGGGGCCACGGGCAGTGACCTGGCCTGGCCGTTCACGAGCGCCACCGGATCACCGACCCGAAGCTGAACCGTGCGGCCCGTGCGGTTGGTGATCAGTACCGTCCGTTCCGCGGGCAGCCAGACCGCCGCGGCTCCGAAGGTTTCAAATGCACGCGTCGCCGGGATCATCACCTGACCGGCCTGCATCATGGCAGGCACGGCCAGCGAGACCGGCGACCCGTTTACAACAACCCGTATTGCAGGCTGCCCCGCGGCGGGCGACGCCGCAGCCAGAACAGCCACCAAAACCCACAGCGCGCTCACGCGCATGCAGCACCGTATTAGGTGCGCCGACCACCCTCCCCTATTCCTTCCTACCCTCCGGCCTCTCCCGTAAGACCTTGTGTTTCGTCGCCGGCAGGGGAACTCCTGCCCGGGTGGTGAATGCTCCGGGGCCGGTATGTCCGCAGCAGGAGGTTCCCATGCTGGTTGACACGCGCCTGGTGTACAAATCACTGACTGAGATCCCTGCCATCACTCAGGAGGCGGAACGTCTGGGGTTCGACGGATTGTGGACGACCGAGACCGACCACGACCCGTTCCTGGGGCTGGGGCTTGCGGCCGCATCGTCGTCCAGGATAACGCTGGGCACCGCAATCGCCCTGGCCTTCACCCGGAGCCCCACCACCCTGGCGTACACCTCCTGGGACCTGGCCCAGCTCTCCGGGGGCCGGTTCGTGCTGGGCCTGGGCACTCAGGTCAAGGCGCACATCACGCGTCGGTTCGGGATGCCCTGGGATCCGCCGGCACCTAAGCTGCGCGAGGTGATCGCCGCGATTCGCGAGGTGTGGGCGTCCTGGAGCGAACGGCGGCCGTTGAACTTCCGCGGCAGGTACTTCGCCCTCTCGCTCATGACGCCGTTCTTCACGCCCCCGGGCCCTGCGCCATCCGGGCTGCGGATCGAGATCGCGGGCGTCGGTCCGCGGATGTGCCGTTTGGCCGGCGAGGTCGCCGACGGTTTCCACGTCCACCCATTCCACACGCGCCGCTATCTCCGCGAGGTAGTCGTGCCCGCGATCGAGGCAGGCCTGGCGCGCCGCGGCCACTCGCGCCAGGATTTCAGCATCGCCAGCGGCGTCCTCGTCGCCACCGGTGCCGCGGCCGAGGTAGCCACCGGCCTCGGAGAGATCCGCCGGCACCTCTCCTTCTACGCCTCCACACCCACCTACAGGCCTGTCCTCGACCTGCACGGCTGGGGTGAGGTTGGAGAGCAGTTGAGCCGGCTCGCGGCAGAGGGCAGGTGGCAGGAGATGCCCGGCCAGATTCCCGACGAGATGCTGAAGGCGTGCGCGCTCTGGGGCCCGCCGGACGAGGTGGCCGCGCGGTTGAGACAGGAATACGGCGGGCTCGCCGACCGGATCGCCTCCTACGAGCCGCTGGTCCCGGGAAAGCGCACCGATACCTGGCGCGCCCTCCTGGACGGGCTCAGGCAGAACGAATAGCTCAACCGGCCGGCCGGCTTTCGTCGAACGCCTCGGCAAGAGCCGCCATCAACGGGGTCATGACGCGGGCCGAGAAATCGAATTCGGCACCGGCTGCCCGAAAGAGCGCGGGCAGGGGTTCGCTGCCGCCCAAGGCCAGCGCCGCGCGGTACCGGCGAATCGCCGTAGGTCGGTCGGTCCGCGCTCGCAGCCATACCTGCAGGGCGCCCATCTGCGCGATCCCGTACTCGATGTAATAGAACGGGACCTGGAACAAGTGCAACTGCCGGTGCCACAGGTAGTCCGCCACTTCCTGGTACCCGCTGAAATCCACCTCGGGAGCGAATCGCACCAGGAGACGCGCCCACTCCGCGCGGCGCTCCTCGCGGGAGTGCCGCGGGTGCGTGTAGATCCAGTGCTGGAAGGCGTCAATCGTGGCCACCCAGGGGAAGATGAGCACGGTGCGCTCCAACTGCTCGTGGAACGCGCGCCGCGCCTCTTCCGGTGCGGGGTAGAACACCCCGAGGTACGGGCTGGCCAGCATCTCCATCCCCATCGAGGCAACCTCGGCGAACTCCAGGGGGGCGTCCCGGTAGTCCATGATCGGGTCGGTGCGGGCGGCCAGCATGTGGAACGCGTGCCCGCCCTCGTGGAGCAGGGTGCGCAGGTCGCCGTCCATGCCCACCGCGTTCATGAAGATGAACGGCACGCGCCGTTCGTGCATCGTGCTCTGGTAGCCTCCGGGCGCCTTGCCCTTACGGCTCTCCAGGTCCAGCAGCGATGCGTTCCGCAAGAACCGGAACTGCTCTCCCAGTTCGGGGTCCACATGCGCGAAGATCTGCTCCACCCCGGACGTCAACTGCTCGGAGGTCTCAAACGGCCGCAGCGGCGGCCGGCTCAGCGGATCCACCTCGAGGTCCCACGGCCGCAGCGCGGTGAGTCCCAGCGCCTGCCTCCGTTCGGAGCGCAATCGCCGCACAAGTGGGAGCACGGTCTCCTCGACGGCCTCGTGGAACCGCAGACAGTCCACTGGGGTGTAGTCGAATCGCTCGCGCTGCCGGAACGCGAACTCGCGGTAGTCGGCGCACCCGGCGTTCTGAGCGATCTGCACGCGCAGCGCCAGGAGCTGATCGAAGAGGTCCTCCAGCCGGTCGCGGTCCTCTAGGCGGCGCCGGGCTACGAGCTCCCAGGCCTCCTGGCGCACCGACCTGTCGGTCTCCTCGAGGTAGCGCGCCATCTGCTGCAGGGTGTGCTCCTTACCCTGGAAGACGACCGTCATCGCGCCGATGACCTTCTGGTACTGCTGCTTCAGCTTCGCTTCATCGGTCTCAAGCGGCACGTTCTCGGGCCGGAACAGCGCCACTCGGTTGGAGACCAGGCGGTCCATCTGCGCGTACCGCTCCGGCAGCGCCGCGCGGTACGGCGAGCGCAGGTAGGCCTCGTCGAGCGCGTGGGAGAACGGTTTGGCCCGGGGCACGATGTGCTCGATGAAGAACAGATACGCCTGCTCGCGGGCCGAATCGTCGGTCTGGCAGGTCATCGCCACGTACCGACGGGCCCCCTCCTCGTGGATCACGGAGCTCAGCTCGTTGGCATCCTCCAGCCATCGCTCCAGCGACCCGGATGAGTCGGGACTCGCATCGAGCAGGCGCCGGAACAGGGGCTCGATCTGCGCCCAGTCCCCCATGTCCGCGCCTTCTGGTACGAAGCGCCGGGGAAACGTCTGCTCCAGGTCCACCGCGGGTGCCATCGTGCTACCTCCTGTTACTCCTGTTACTCCTGTTACCCCTCAACCTTCACGACCTTGAGGAAGTTGGTCGTCCCCGGCTGACCGATCGGGACCCCGGCCGTGACCACCACCTGGTCGCCTGGCCGCGCGACGCCGAGGTCAACCGCCGCCTGCACGCCGCGCGCGATCAGCGTGTCAATATCGCCGATCCGCTCAACCAGGACCGGCCAGACGCCCCAAGTGAGCGAGAGCTGCCTAAGCGTCTCCACGGTGTGCGTGACCGCGACGATCGGACGCCGCGGGCGCAGCCGCGACACACGCCGCGCGGTGCTGCCA
>JASEHJ010000057.1 GCA_030018905.1 bacterium
CCGAATGGCCGACCGTCATTCATTGACAAGTACGTGTTCCCGGACGGCGAGCTGGTTTCGATCAACGAGGCGATGGGCGCTGCCGAGCAGGCGGGCTTTGAGGTGCGAGACGTAGAGAGCCTGCGCGAGCACTACGCGCTGACCCTGCGACACTGGGTCCGCCGGCTCGAAGCCCACCGGGACGAGGCGCTGACCACGGCCGGTGACGCCATCTACCGTACCTGGCGCCTGTTCATGGCCGCCTCCGCCCATGGCTTCGCGACGGGAAGGCTGAATGTCTATCAAGCACTGCTGGCCAAGCCGGAGCCCGGGGGCCGGAGCGGTCTGCCCATGAGCCGTGCAGACATCTACAACTGCGAGGGCTGCGCCGGGAGAGCGTTGGTGTAGGAGACGCCTCCAGGGCGGCCGAGCGGCGAGACCCTGGCGAGATCCTATGGAGGATAGACCGATGAGACTACTGCTCGCAACCGCCGGGCTCGGCCTTGTGGCGATCATTGCGTTGACCGCTGTGATGGGCACAAGCCGCGCCCAGCAGATGCAGATGCCCATGCCGGAGACGCCGGCCGCGGGGATCAAGATGACCGAGGAACCGATTCCGGACCAGGGCGTCCCGAGGGCGACCGAGACCACCGGTGGTCAGCCCCTGAAGTACAGGCTGGTCAACGGCGTCAAGGTCTTTGACCTGGTCGCCCGGCCCGTGAAGTGGAAGATCCAGTCGAAGTACGAGAGACAACCGGAAGTCTGGGCCACCGCCTGGACGTACAACGGCACGGTGCCCGGGCCGATGATCCGGGTGACCGAGGGGGACCGGGTCCGGGTGGTGTTCAAGAACCAACTGCCGGCGCCGATCAGCATTCACTGGCACGGGCTGCCCGTGCCGAACGCGATGGACGGGGTCGCCGAGCCCGCGTTGACGCAGAAGCCCATCAGGTCTGGCGAGACGTTCACCTACGAGTTCGTCGCCCGACCTGCCGGCACGTTCTTCTATCACTCCCACGTCGAGACCGATCGGCAGATCAACATCGGCCTGTTCGCGCCGTTCATCATCGATCCCAAGCGCCCCTCTAGCAGGGTGGACAAGGACGTCGTGCTGATGCTCAACGAGTGGCGGATTGACCCGTCGACGGGCAAGACCTGGCCGGCGATGCCGTCGATGTCCGAGCCCAACTACTTCACGATCAACGGCAAGGCGTTCCCGGACATCCCGACGATCACCGTCAAGAAGGGCCAGCGGGTCCGCCTGCGCTTCGTCGGCGCGGGCCAGTTCCTGCATCCCATGCACTTGCACGGCATGTTCTTCAAGATCGTCGCCACCGACGGCAATCCGGTGCCACCCGCGGCGCAGCTCACCAAGGACACCCTCCCCATTACGCCCGGAGAACGGTACGATGTGGAGTTCGTCGCCGACAATCCCGGCAAGTGGGCCCTGCACTGCCACGTGCTGCATCACGTGACGAACAACGGCGTTGAGCCCGGCGGGCTCCTGATGGTGGTGAACGTCATTCCGTAGGCCCCGCGTGATGTGACGCTGCGGGGTGGCGCTGCGAGGACCGATATGCTCGGGGGGTTCTCGCAGCATTCCCAACCTTAATCCGAGCTTAACACGCGCGTGAGGTCGCACGGTACGCTTGAGCGTGGCTGCCGGGGGGTCAGCCGGGAGGTGTGATGGTCCTTGCGTCCCCCGGCTTCCTACGATCCCCGCGGCCTTCTCAGTCTCAGTGTGCCGCAAGACGGAACGACTCAACGTTCCGCATTCCTCGCCCTCACGGAACCGTCCGTGAACGCCCAAGAAGGAGGATAGGAAAATGAACGTTCGGAACGCCCTCTTCTTGTTTGTCACACTTGCGCTCGCCCTTCTCGCCCCGCCGGTGATTCGGCCGTTGTCCGCGCAGCCTGCGCAGCTCGTCGCCATTCCCATCGATCAGGCGCCCGCGCTAAACGGCCTGGCCACCGAGGACGTCTGGAAGCAGGCGCCGGTCTTCACTCTGAGTACTCAGGGTGTCGGCAAGTGGGGCGCGGTCAACAAGTCACGGACCCCGGTCCAATTGCAGGCGGTCTATACGCGCGATACGCTCTACGTCCTGACCAGGTGGAAAGATCCGACGCATTCCCTCGACCGCCAGCGGTGGGTGTTCGATGGGCACACCTGGCAACTGGACGACCAGACGCCCCTGGAGCGCGGCGGGGCGAGCACCACCTACGAAGACAAGCTGGCCTTCCTCTGGGTCATGCGGTCACCCAGCGTCGTCGAGAAGGGGACGTTCTATCCCACGTATGTCGAGCAGGACGCAGCCGCGAAGTACGGGTATCAGCGTCCGGAGAAGACGACGCCGCAGGGCGAGCGGCTCGACATGTGGCACTGGAAGCTGGTCCGCACGGCCTTCACGGTCCCGGCACAGGTCGATGACCAGTACGTGGATGACAAGATCGACGCGCGCACGGCGCCCAACGCCGGCCGGCAGACCGATCCCCAGGATCCGGCCGTGCCCGGCGGCTACTACGACAACGTCAAGCAGTTCACCGCGCCGGACGGCAGCCGAGTTCGGGGCCCGCGCTTCTACATCCCCGGCAACCGCAACCTCTTGGTGCTCACGCAGCCGATGATCGCCCGCGGATGGACGAAGGAGATCACGGACTACGCCGAGCTCATGAGCCTGCCCGCCGGCACAAAGGTGCCGAGCGTCATCGGACGGCCGTTCTCAGGTCACCGGGCTGACATCACGGCCGGACACACCTGGATCAACGGGACGTACACGCTGGAGATCAGCCGGAAGCTGAACACCGGTGATATCGAGCACGACGTGATCTTTGACGATCTGACGAAGCCCTACTACTTCGGGGTGGCGGTCTTCGACAACACGCAGATCGGCCACGCCGCGTCCGACGCGTTCCCGATGGTGTTTCAGAAACGATAGCGACGCGCCTGCGGGAGCGATTGGCAAATCATCACGGGAGGGAATGAGCATGCGCATCGTTGTCAGGCTGACCGTACTGGCGCTCGCACTGATCCTCAGCGCTCCGATGGCGTTCGGGCAGAGCCGCGTGGTCGTTGACGGCAAGATTGGCGCCAGCGAGTATGCCAAGACGTTCAAGCATGACGCCTCGGGCATCACACTGTCCTGGACCGTGGCCGGGGACACCATTTACGTGGGCATCCGGGCTCAGAGCGAGGGCTGGATCGGCATCGGCTTCCTGTCCGAGAAGACCAAAGGCAAGCAGGGCGCCGATCAGTACATTTTCACGGTGGAAGGCGGCAAGCCGGTTGCCGTGGACCTCTACCAGGCGAGCGCAGCCGGGCCGCCCGTTCTCGATGACCAGAACGGGGGCAAGAATTCGATCCTGCAGTCCGCCGTCATCCGCGACGGAGGCGTCGTGGTCGTGGAGTTCTCCCGGAAGCTGAAGACCGGCGAGAAGACAGACATGGACATCGTCCCCGGCAAGAAGTTCTTCCTGCTGCTGGCGCTGGGCACCGGTGAGGCCTGGCGCTCGCCCCACAAGGGTACTGCGCGCTGGGAGATCAGCGGGTTCGCGTTCTAGCGTCGTGATGATGACGGACTCGATGGGAGCGGATGCCATGTACGCCTTTCTCGTTCCGCTGATCCTCGGGTTTGCGCTGGGCGGGCTCAGTGCCTTCACGGTTGCTCTCAGCCGCCGGTCGGGAGAGCGCGGCGGTCAGATGGCGACGATGGTGCTGAGAAACCTCCTGGCCATCCCGCTCTGGGTGATCGGCTTCATCATCGCCTGGCAGGCACGGGCGCCCCTGATCTTCATCCCCGGTGTCCTGACGCAGGGGCTGGGGTGGCTGCTGGTCATCGCCGGTGCCGTCCCGGTCATCTGGGGTCATCTTCAATTGGGCTGGCGTACACACATGCCTTCGGTGAAGGACACGCTGGTGCGGACCGGTCTCTACGGCCGTGTGCGCCACCCGATCTACGGCGGCGGAATCCTGGTCTTTGCCGGGCTGGCGCTGCTTCGACCCACCTCGACGGTCGTGGTCGCCTGTGCCGTCGGGATCGTGTGGGCCGTCGTGCAGGCCAGGCTTGAGGAACTGGACCTGGTGCAGCGCCTCCCAGCATACCGGGAGTACATGACACAGATCCCCCGTTTCATTCCTCGGCTCAGATGAAGCCCGGCAGCAGGCACCGGATGTCGCGGGGGGCACACCCGCGATCGCGCTCGCCGTTGCCGCGGGCTGTGCGGGTAGTCGCCGCGACAGCGCCGCTGGTGTTCTGGGCAGTGATCGCCAGCGCTGGGATGCTGGCTGCCTGGGGGCTGACTGCCACGGCAGCCGCCCCTGCGCCGGTCATCGACGGGAAGATTGCCGAGGGCGAATACGCCAGCCACTACGTAGCCAGAAGCATCGGCATGGAGCTGCACTGGACGATCGAGGGCGACTCCATCTACATCGGTCTGAGAGCGCCCACGACCGGATGGCTGGCCGTGGGGTGGGATCCCAGCGGGCCCATCATGCAGGGTGAGGACATCCTGATCGGGTACATCCGCGGCCGGGAGCTCTTCCTCCAGGACTACTTCGCGAACAGCTCGGTGACGCACGCCAACGACGTAAGCCTGGGTGGCCGGGATGATGTGCTGGAGTCGTCCGGCTCGGAAGATGAGCAGTTCACGACGATCGAGTTCAGGCGCAAGCTCGACACCGGCGATCGGTTCGACCGGCCGATCACTCCGGGGACACACACCGTGCAACTGGCCTATGCGCCGGGCGACGACTTCGTCACCTATCATGGCGAGAAGCGCACGGTCGTGAGGATCGACTTCCTCGCCGGGGCGGCCCAGGAGGCCGGTCTCTTCGCCCGCCCGCGATCCCTTGGTGAAGGGAGTGACCCGTTGGGCCCCTGGCTGCTCACCGTCGCGACCGGCGTCCTCGCCATCGTCGTGCTTACAGCCGCATGCTTGCTATGGCACGGTCGAGGCGAACGGCGGCCGCTGCGCTGATCGAAGGGGGACACGCATGTCACCGGAGACCGGGCGGATCGCCTGGCATGTGATCACCGCGGAGCTCCACACCGGGATGCTGACGCTCGCGTTCGCCAGCACGATCATCCGCCTGATCGGCGTCTGGGTGACGGCGGACAGACCGGTCTGGCGCGGGCTCGTGCGTCTGGCAGAGCCCACGGCCTATCTGGCCGGTGTCGGCGGCCTGCTAGCCCTGATAGCCAGCATCGTGACAGGATTCACCTACACCTGGCCGGCGGAGGTGTTGCTGACCTCATCGGTCGTGCTGAACAAGATCGCGATCACGGCCTTCTCGACGACCTTCTGGCTGCTGTTCCTCGTCACGCGCACGGTCTACGGGCCCAGGCTATGGGATCACGCGTGCCTCCGGTGGGCATATGCCGCGCTAGTGGCGGGCGGGTTCCTCACCCTGATGCTGGCGGGATCGACCGGCGGGCACCTGGCGGGTAAGCGCAGCATGCTCGACGGCATCCTGCATGCGCTCGGCGTCAACACGCATTTGCTGTTCACCCTGTCCACAGCGGCAGCCTACACCATCCTGATTGCGTCGGTGAGCCTGCTCGCAGCGGCCGCGATCCGGCGTCTCATTTGGGGCAGGGGCCAGGCCCGCCGGGCTACATAATCCGTCTGGTGGACCGCACGCACATTCCGGCGCCACCACAACAGGTCTGGGCATGGTTCGCCGCTATTGAGACCCACTACCGGGACTGACATCCCGATCGCGCGATCGCGGCGGTGGAACCTTGACCTGAGATCGCGGCCTACTCGTCGTACAGGACCGTGGCCTCGGGGTAGTGCCGGACGCGGTGATCCCGCAGGCGCGCGCGGATATCCCGCTTGGTGAACCGGGGGAAGAGTACCAGCGCCGCGGCCCGGCCGTAGGCCCCTGCCAAAATGCCAAGGTCAGCAGGCCGCACCCGGCAGATCGGCACGCGCCCTTTGTAGCGGGCAACGATCCCGGCGAGCGCCTGCACGCGGCCGTCGAACCCGCCGCCGGCCACCAGCGCGCCGTCGTCCTGGAGCAGGTGAGCCCAAGTCTCCAACCTGACCGCCGGATCGTCGTAGTCGACGACCTGCACGAGCTGGTGGGGCAGGCCGACCCGGTGCATGGCCGTCACGCGGTTGGCGCCGTCGAGGACGACGGACGTTCGATCATCGAGAGGGGCGACCGCTGGTGGGTTCCGCAGGATCCCGTCGGCCGACAGCCTCCCGGCCAGGCGCTCGACGCGAGCCGGATCGCACTCCTCGTGCAGCAGCAGGGCGTTCGCAGGCACGATGCGCAGATCAGGCAGGTGCGGGGTCGTCGTCATCCGATCCTCGCCGCACGCCGCCGCGGTCCGCCAGCGACGTCATCGTGCCACCCGGCGCGCCAGGTGATCGATGAGGTCGATCTTGGTGAGGATGCCGACGACGCTGCCGTGGCCGATGACCACCGCCGCATTGGCCATCGCGAAGAGCGCGGCCAGGTCTTCCACCGGCGTCTCGGTGGTCACGACCGGTGGCGCCGGTTCGGTCAGCGTCGCGATGGCGTCCTCCGTGCTGTGACCCTCCTCAAGCAGGTAGTTCACCAAGTCAACCTCGCCCACCAAGCCGACCAGGCGGCCGCTCTCGACGACGGGGAGCTGCGAGATGTTGTACTGCTTCATCCGGGCGATAACATCGGCGACGGTTTCGGTGGGCGTGGCGGTGATGACGCCGCCATCCTTGAACGCCAGGAGTTCAGCCACCGTGCCCATCTCCCGCTCGAGCAACCCATGCTCACGCATCCAGTCATCGGAGAAGACCTTCGAGAGATAGCGAGAACCGGAGTCCGGCAGGATGACGGCCACCCGCAGGTCGGCGCCCAGGTCGCGCCGCGCCCGGAGGTACTTCAGGGCCGCGGCGACCGCCGCGCCGCTGCTCCCGCCGCAGAACAGCCCCTCCTCACGCACTAGTCGGCGGGTCATCAGGAATGCCTCGCGGTCGGTGACCTGCACGACCTCATCCACAACGGCGAAGTCCATGGTCGAGGGCAGGAAGTCTTCGCCGATGCCCTCGACCTTGTAGGTGTGCGCGTCGGGTAGGCGGCCGGTCTTGAAGTAGTCGGTGTAAACCGAGCCCACCGGATCGGCGCCGACGACCACCAGCTTTGGGTTCTGCTCCTTGAGGTAATGGCCCGCGCCCGAGATCGTGCCGCCGGTACCCATGCCGGCTACCAGCACGTCCAGCCGGCCGCAGGTCTGCCGCCAGAGTTCCGGCCCGGTGGTCTCGTAGTGCGCTCGCGGGTTCACGGGGTTGTGGTACTGCCCCGCGTAGAAGGCGTTGGGGGTCTCCTCAGCGATCCGGCGGCTCACGCTGTAGTACGAGCGGGGATCCTCGGGTGCCACAGCCGTCGGCGTGATCACCACGCGTGCGCCGAAGGCCCGTAGCAGCCGGGTCTTCTCCTCGGACATCTTGTCAGGCATCACGAACACCGTGTGGTAGCCCCGCACCGCCGCGGCGATGGCCAGACCGACGCCGGTGTTGCCGCTGGTGGCCTCGATGATGGTCCCGCCGGGCGCCAGCAGCCCCCGGGTTTCGGCCTCGGCGATCATGGCCATGCCGATGCGGTCCTTGACCGAGCCCCCGGGATTGAGGAACTCGAGCTTGGCGACCACCTCGGCCCGAACCGCGCGCGTCACGCGGTGCAGCCGCACCAGCGGCGTGTTACCGATCGCCGCCAGGACCGAATCAAGGATCTCGTCGCCGCCCGCCGCCGCGGGCTGAGTCGTCAGCATCGCAGCCTCCTCGCTCTCCAAACCGTACTGGTTCCAGCGGATCATCTGCGCCTACGCCCTGGCCAGCGCCTGGTCCAGATCGGCGATGAGATCATCCACGTGTTCGATGCCGACAGACAGGCGCACCAAGCCCGCGTCCACCTGGAGAGGTGAGCCCGCCAGCGACGCGTGGGTCATGCTGGCTGGATGGTCGATGAGCGACTCCACGCCGCCGAGGCTCTCGGCCAGCGTGAACAACAGCGTGGATGACGCCACGGCGGCCGCGGCCGGGCCGCCGCCGCGCACGATGCACGAAACCATGCCGGAGAAGCAGGTCATCTGCCGGGCCGCGAGCGCATGTTGAGGATGCCCGGGCAGTCCGGGATAGAAGACCTGGGCAATCTTCGGGTGCCCGGCCAGGTACGCCGCGACCGCCGCCGCGTTGGCCGCATGTTCGCGCATCCGCAGGCTGAGGGTTTTGATGCCCCGCAGGACCAGCCAGCAGTCGAACGGGCCGGGCACGCCGCCGACCGCGTTCTGATGAAACCTCAGAGACGCATGCAGGTCCTCGCGGTTGACGATGACCGCTCCGCCGATGACATCACTGTGGCCGCCGAGATACTTCGTCGTGGAATGCACAACGACGTCCGCACCCCACCGCAGCGGCTGCTGCCCGTACGGCGAGGCGAAAGTATTGTCCACCACCACCAGTGCCCCGCGCGCGTGCGCGAGGGCCGCCAGCGCCTCAATGTCGAGGATCTTCAAGCAGGGGTTCGTGGGCGTTTCAATCAGGACCAGGCGCGTCTGGGACCGGATGGCGGCTTCGACCTTCGCGGCGTCGGTCATGTCCACGAAGGACGCCTGCAGCCCGTACCGCTCCAGGACACGCACCAACAGACGATAGGTACCGCCGTAGACGTCATCGGGTGCCACCACGTGCTCACCAGGGTTCAGCAGGTACGTGACCGCGGTGATCGCCGCCATGCCGGAGGCGAACGCCAGCCCGTGTGCTCCTTCCTCGAGGGACGCCAGGGAGCTCTCGAGTGCGGCGCGAGTCGGATTGCCGGTGCGGGAGTACTCATAGCCGCGGTGCCGGCCCGGCGCTTCTTGCGCGTAAGTCGACGTCTGGTAGATCGGTACGATCACGGCGCCAGTCGCGGGATCAGGCGGCTGGCCGTCATGCACGGCACGGGTCTCGAAGCGGCGGCCAGCGTTCATCGCCTACCAGTCCCTGAACGTAGTCTCATAGTCTCCCTCCATGGGTCACACCACCGCGCGCGCGATAGCATACATGTATCCCGATTTCTGGTGTCTCGCAGCCCGGGGCGCGTGACCTACCGCAGCCCGAGGCGGGGTGCCGTCTTGGTGAATCCAGTGCTACGGGTTTAGACTAGACCGGACAGCGAGGCGAAGGCCCACCGGCCTTCGCCCCCGGACAGATGCAGTTCCGAGGATTCGGGAGGAGCGGCGCACGTACAACCCTTCGAAGACGCACCATTATGACACCAGTTTTATCACATCTCATCACACAGGTCCAGGCCCTCTCAATTGACCGCTGCCGATCGCGTCACAGTGCGATCGATGCGCGGACCCGCAGGTTTCTCGGGCGCGCGCCAGCAGGCTATGGTCCTCGCGATGTCGTGACACGCTGAAGCGCTTGCCCCCATAAGGAAATCTTAATATCGTTCTCTTGAGCGTCATGTAGAATTGGACTAACCCCGACGCGGATTCGTGAATTGAGGGGAGTCATGCAGCTGACGAGCTGACTGCCTGACGCCGGCGAGTCAACAGGAGCGGTGACGATGGGAGGATCTCCGGTGAAAGAGACCGTGGTCCGGGTTGACGGTCTGCTCTCCGTGATGAGCGCGCGGGGTGTCGAGAAGCACTTGAGCCGTCATCCTGGCATTCATCGGATCGAGGCCAACTTCATGAACGGCACCGCGACGGTGGCCTTCGACGAGGCGGTCATCACCCTGGCCGAGATCAAGCGCCTGATCGCCGAGTGCGGGTATCACTGCGCGGGTGAGGCGACGCCGAAGCATGTCTGCCATCCAGAGGATCCGCCGGCAGACGCGGCGCGGCGCGCGCCGGCTGTTCACGCGCACGCTCCCGCACGCCCTGCCGTGGACGAGGCTCACGTCCACGCCCCCATGCGACCCACCGAGCACGCGGGCCACGGCGGCATGTCCATGGAGGAGATGGCGCGCGACATGGGCCGGCGCTTCTGGGCGGCCTTCATCCTGTCGATCCCGATCACCCTCTACTCGCCGCTTGCCACCGAAGTTCTGGGCCTCCGGCTGGCCGTGCCGTTCGGCATCGAAATGAATCTACTGATGTTCATCCTGACGACCCCGGTGGTATTCTACGGTACCTGGCCATTCTTCGTCGGCGCGTTCCAGGCGCTGCGCCAGCGCACGCTCAACATGGCGGTGCTGGTGGCCCTCAGCGTGGGTACGGGCTACCTATTCAGCGTCGGCGCCACGTTCCTGTTCGAGAGCGAGGTCTTCTACGAAGCCGCGGCCGTGCTCGCCACCTTCATCCTCTTCGGTCACTGGATGGAGATGCGCGCGCGGGCAGGCGCCTCGCAGGCAATCCGCGCGCTGCTCGATCTCGCACCTCCGAAAGCGCGGGTGATCCGCGACGGCCAGGAGGTCGAGATCCCCACAGCCGACGTGCTGGCGGGCGACATCGTCGTCGTGCGCCCGGGTGACAAGATCCCGGTGGACGGCGCGGTGATCGAAGGCGAGAGTGACATCGACGAGTCCATGATCACGGGCGAGAGCATGCCGGTGAAGAAGCGGCCGGGCAACACCGTGACCGGCGCCACCATCAACAAGACCGGATCGTTCAAGTTCCGGGCCACCAAGGTCGGCGCGGATACCGCTCTGGCCCAGATCGTCAAGCTCGTGCAGATGGCGCAGAACTCGAAGGCGCCGGCCCAGCGGTTGGCCGACGCCGCGGCGCAGTGGCTGGTCGGGGCCGCGGTCATCTTCGGCCTGGCGACGTTCCTCGGCTGGTACTACGTCGCGGGCACGTCCCTGGTGTTCGCCTTGACGCTGGCGATCACCGTGGTCGTGATTGCCTGCCCCGACGCCCTGGGTCTGGCGACGCCCACCGCGGTGATGGTCGGCACCGGGCTGGGCGCCATGAATGGCATCCTGTTCAAGAACGCGATTGCGCTCGAACAGGCCAGCAAGCTGCAGGCGGTCATCTTTGACAAGACCGGCACGCTCACGAAAGGTGAGCCGCAGGTCGTGGAGATCGTGACGGATGCGGGCGGCGCCAATGGCTTGGATGAGGCGAGCATCCTCCGCCTCGTCGGGGCCGTGGAGCAGGGCAGTGAGCACCCCCTGGCGCAAGCCGTCGTGGCCCACATAAAGGCGAAGGGCATGGAGGTGCCCCAGGCGACGGCCTTCGAGGCCATCCCTGGGCACGGCGCCCGGGCGAAAGTGGACGGCCAAGAGGTGCTCGTCGGCAACCGCAGGCTCATGCGCGACCGCGGTGTGAGCCTCGACGGCCCGAGCGAGCGAGCAGCCGCCCTGGAGGGCGCGGGCCGCACCGTCGTGCACGTGGCCGTGGACGGCCGGCTGGTCGCGCTGATCGCGATCGCCGACGCCGTGCGCGAGACGTCGAAGGTCGCGGTGCAGCGTCTCCGCGAGATGGGGGTCCAGGTCGCCATGCTCACGGGCGACAACCGCGCCACCGCGGAGCGCATCGCCGGGGAGCTCGGCATCGACACTATCTTCGCCGAGGTGTTGCCCGGCCAGAAGGCCGACAAGGTGAAAGAGCTGCAGGCGCAGGGCAAGAAGGTCGGCATGGTCGGCGACGGCATCAACGACGCGCCGGCCTTGGCCATGGCGGACGTCGGGATTGCCATCGGCGCGGGCACCGACGTGGCCATGGAGACCGCGGACGTCGTCCTGATGCGCAGCGATCCGTACGACGTGACCAAGGCGATCCGCCTGAGCAAGGCGACGGTCCGGAAGATGAAGGAGAACCTCTTCTGGGCGGTGGGGTATAACACCATCGCATTCCCGATCGCCGCCGGGCTTTTCTATCCCTCCTTCGGGCTGATCCTGCGTCCGGAGATCGCCGCGCTCTCGATGGCCGGCAGTTCACTGATCGTGGCGGTCAACGCCCTCATGCTGAAGCGGACGAAGCTGGCGGAAGCCTGAGCTGCCCCTCTGTGCGTCCCGTGAAGACATTCACCGTCGTCCCGACCCTGCCGGACGGGCTTAAACGGCTGCACGAGCTGGCCGCCAACCTCCGCTGGGCCTGGGACCACGACACCATCGACCTGTTCCGCCGCCTCGACGCCGAGTTGTGGGAGACCAGCGGTCACAATCCCATGCTCATGCCCATGCTCATGCTCATGCTGGGCACGATCGCCAAGGAACGACTGGAAACCGCAGCGGCCGACGAGGGGTTCCTGGCGCACTACCGGCGGGTTTGTGACGCTCTGGATGAGTACCTGGCGAGCCACGCGACCTGGTATAGCAAGGCGTATCGCCGGGACGGACTGCTCGTCGGGTACTTCTCGGCAGAGTTCGGGAGTCTGGCTGCTGCTCGCATCCGCGCTGGGTCTTTCAGCGGCCAGCGTCCTGGTCAAGTACATCAGCGACCGCGGAGACGTGCTTTCAGTGACCGCCTGGCAGTTCATCTTGGGAGGGCTGGTGCTGCTCGCGTCGGCGATTGCCCCCGAGGACCTGAGCGCCACGGTCTGGACGCCTAGATTCCTGCTCGGCCTGAGCTATCTGTCGCTCATCGGCACGGCGCTGACGTTTCTTCTGTGGTTCGTGCTAATCAGGGAGGACGAGGTCAGCCGCATCTCGACGTTCAACTTTCTCGTACCCGTCTTCGGGCTCGCCCTGGGGGCGCTGTTGTATCAGGAGACGGTCGGATGGGTGGTGGGCGCGGGCATCCTGGTGACGCTGGCTGGCCTCGCCATCGTTTCGCTTCCCGATCGGCTTGTGTCACCGCGGCCGCCGGCCGTGCAGGTAGTCGAGGGATGAGCACGGCAATCCAGTTCCACCGGGATCCGGGCAGCAGGCCAGACTCGATCGGCCTGCAGCCACCGGACCTCGCGCCGGCTTATCCTGAGGCGCGGACCTCCTTCACGTGTCCCACTCGGGCATACCGCGCCGGGTCGCGTTCAAACTCCGCCTGACACCGCGGGCAGCATAGGTATTACGGGGAGCGGAAAATGTTTCACACCTCAGGCGGCGTAGCGAACATTCGGGTGCCGGAAGTAGTTGCGGACTTTCTGCGGCCGGCGCTGGGTGCTCCACAGGAAGCGACGCACGTTGCCCATCAGCTCCTCTTTGTCGCGGGGGCGTTTCCGTCCCACGGCGTTGGTCTTGACGTCCTGGTTCAAGAGCTCGTCCGGGTTGAGCTCGGGGCTGTAGCCGGGCAGGGAAAAGAGGCGAATCTGCCGCCGATGCCGCTTCACCCACCGCTCCACATAGGCGGCAACGTGCACGGGATGCCCATCGACGATGAAGAACACCTTGCGCCCGGCGTGGCGCACCAGCCGCCGGAGGAACCCCGCGAACACCGCCGCCGTGAAACGGCCCTCGAAGACCATGAACGCCAACTTCCCCCGGTTGG
>JASEHJ010000058.1 GCA_030018905.1 bacterium
GTCGGCGGCCTTCCGCAGCGCGCGGCCGCGCCTGGGAGCCGGGGTCGCGGCCCATGCCGGAAAGGCCCGCGCCGCGGCCTCCACTGCGCGCTCGACGTCCCGCGCGGTGGCCTTGGGCGCTTGGCCGACCGTCTCTCCGGTGGCCGGGTTGGTCACGGGAAAGGTCTGGCCGTCCTCGGCCTCCACCCACGTGCCGTCCACCAGCATGCGAAATGCCTGAACTTCACTCATCCGGTCACCCGCCTTTCGCTTCCACCTGGGGCGATTACGACCTTCAGTTCTCGGTGGGAGAGGGCGCGGTCGAAGGCAGCCAGCCCGTCTTCGAGCGGCAGAACCGCGCCGACCAGGCGTGACAGGTCAACGCGCCGCGCAGCCGCCAGTTCCAGGGCCCGCCGAAACTGCCAGCGGCTGGCGCCGGTGGTCCCGGTAACCGTGATCTGGCGATAGTGGATACGGTTGGGTGAGAAGGTGATGGTGTCCTGGCCGCGCGGCAGCCCGGCGAAGTAGATAACCCTGCCCTCTGCGGCCGCCAGATCTGGAGCCTGCTCCATGGCCTGCGAAGAGGGCGCGGCCACGATGACCACATCCGCCCCGCCTCCGTCGGTCGCCCGGAGCACAGCCTCCCGCGCGTCCTCGGTGCCGGGGTTGACGAGTACGTCGGCCCCGAAGAGACCCGCCTGAGCCAGCCGTTCATCCAGGATCTCGCTCACGATCACGCGGCGGGCGCCGGCCAGGCGTGCCAGCAGCACGTGCATTAGTCCGATCGGTCCGCCTCCGACTATGAACACCGTATCACCAGGAGCGATCCGGCCGGCCTGGATCCCGTTGTAGCAGCAGGAGAGCGGCTCGACGAGGGCTGCTTCGACGAAGCTCATCCCTTCAGGAATCGGGACCAGCAGGGCCTGGCGCAATGCCCGCTCGGGCACCAGCATGAACTCGGCAAATCCACCGTCCAGATCAATGCCGAACGCCTCGTAGGTGGGGCAGAGGTGCGTCTGCCCGCGGATGCACTGATCGCAGGCGCCGCAGCCGATGTTGGGGATCACCGCCACGGGCATCCCGACCGAGATGCCGGTAACCTGCGGGCCGGTTGCTGCCACCCGGCCCGCGATCTCGTGTCCTGGGACGCGGCGCACGCCGTCTGGGATCTTGAGGTGCCCGCCCCCTACGATGCGCAGGTCCGTGGCGCAGATGCTGGCCGCCGCCACCTCCAGGAGGACATCCCCGGCTCCCATGCGCGGGGTCTCGATCTCGACGAGCCGGAGCCCTTCCGGAGCATGGTACACCAGCGCTTTCAAGCCCGGTCCTCCAGGGCGTCCTCTTCCTTGAGCGGAAGGACGACCGGCGCGCCCAGGCGGCTGGAGAGGTTGGCCGCGAGCGTCGCCTCCAGCGCCCTCCTGCCGTCCAGTCCGGTGGCCAGGGGCTGCTCCTCTGCCCTTATGTAGCGGATGAAGTGCCCGGCCTCATTGATGTAGGCTTCCCGGAACCGATCCCGCCAGCTCGCGAACGGCTTGGACTGGACGCCGGACTCCCTCGTGCAGAGCAGAACGGCGCCGCTCCGCAACTCACCCACCTGCAGGACACCCTCGGTGCCCAGGACCTCCAGCCGGGCGTCGTAGCCGTAGTCCACCGGGCACCCTCCGTCAATTGTCGCCAGGGCGCCGTCTGCCATCCGCAGCGTCACCACCGCGCTGTCGTAGAACCCGGGGAACTCCTGAAGCAGATCGGGCCGCTTGGACGCGGATGTCTCAGCATAGACCCGGGTAACCTCCGAACCGGCGATCCACCGCACGGTGTCGAAGTCGTGACTGTTCACCTCCGCCAGCATGCCGTTGCTGCGAGCAGGATCCCATGCCCAGCGCGGCGGCAGGCCAGGCCCGCGGGTTAGTGATCGGATAACCATGGGGCGTCCGATCCTGCCATCCGCCACGAGCTGTCTGGCCTCCCTGAAGGCAGGATCGAACCGGCGCATGAACCCGATCTGCAACACCACGCCCGCATCTGCCGCTGCCTCGATCATCCGGTCTGCCTCGGCCAGGTTCAGGGCCATGGGCTTCTCGCAGAGAACGTGCTTGCCGGATTGGGCGGAGGCCACCGCGATCTCCGCGTGCGTGAAGGTGGGCGTGGTTATGCACACCGCGTCCACCGGCGCCCCATCGAGCGCCTCGCGGATTCCGGTGAACCGCCCGGCCACCCCCAGCTCCGCGGCGCGCGCCGCCAGTACCTCGCGGTCGGCCTCGACCACCGCCGCCAGCACGGCGCCGGGTACGTGCTGCTGGAAGTTGACCGCGTGCACCATGCCGGCCCGCCCCAGTCCCACCACGCAGACGTTCACAGCCGATCCCACTGATGTGCCCTCCCTTATGCCCTGCCCGCTGCGATCTCTCCTGTGGCGATATCTCCTCAGGCGGTCTCCGCCTCGATGGCGCGCAGCCGCTGGATGGACTCCTCAGCGAAGCCATCCCAGAGGTGACGCAGGCGGCTCATCCGGATCGCGATGTACGGATCCGGCAGCGGCGGCAGTGGCTCCAGGGCCAGCGCCCGCGTGTAGCCAATCTCCCGCAGGGCCCGCATCACCGCCTGGAAGTCGGTGTGCCCGCGGCCCACGGCCTGGCGGTTGCTGTCGGAGATGTGCACGTTCACCAGCCGCTTCCCAGCCAGCCGCACCGCGGCCGCGGGGTCCTTCTCCTCGATGTTCATGTGGAAGGTATCCAGGTGCACGGCGACCGCGTCCGATCCCACCTCGTCCGCGAACCGCAGCGCCTGCTCGCAGGTGTTGATCAAGAAGGTCTCGTACCGGTTGATGGGCTCGATGGCGAGGAAGACGCCCTTCGCCTTGGCGGCGCGCGCGGCCTCGCGCACCGCGTTCACGGCGTTCCGCCATGCCTGATCGTAGCCTTCCGTCCAGACGGCCTCGTCCCGCAGCTCCATGGTCGGCGCCGTCTTTGCTACCGCGGAAGGCACGACGATGACCAGCGGCGCGCCCACCGCGGAGGCGAACTCCACGCACGCCTCCAGGTACCGCACCGCCCGGCCGCGCACGAGCGGGTCAGGGCTGGCCAGGTCGCGACTGTCGGTGGGCCACGGGTACATGCCGGCGATGGATAACACGCTCAAACCGTGCTTCTGGCACAGGCCGACAACCTCGGCCGGATCGTACTGGTTCGGCTCGCCCATCAGCTCCACCCCGTCGTAGCCGAACCTGCGCAGCCTCTGGAAGGTAAGCTCCAGGGGCTCACCCCCGTAGATCCAGTTGCTGATCGAGTACTTCATCGCCTCACCTCCCTAAGGCTCCAGCCAGATCGAGTAGCGGTACCGATCGGCACGGTAGAACCCCTCGACGTACTCGATCGGCCGGCCGTCCTCGGCAAAGAGCGTGCGCCGCAGGACCAGAACAGGGCTGCGCGAGGGCACCTCCAGGGCCCGGGCCAGGGCAGGAGTCGCCTGTTCGGCCTCGATGTACTGGAAGGCCTTGGCGAGCTTCAGGCCCAGGCGGTACTGGAACAGATCGTAGAGGGATCCCGCGAAATCCTCCTGCCCGGTCAGGCCCACCCACTTGGGCAGATAGGACGTGAGCACAACGATCACGGCCCCATCGGCGCAGCGCACGCGCTCGATCTTGAGGACCTGCTCGCCGGCCTCAACCCTGAGCGCCTCGCGAACCGCAGGGCTTGGCTCCACCCACGAGGCCACGGCGCTGCGCGTGGAAGGCTCTGCCCCGCGGCTGCGCATCTCCTGCGTGAAGCTCACCAGCTTGGGCAGGGGCTCCTCGATGCGGCGCTGGAGAACGAAGGTCCCCTTCCCGCGGCTGCGGACCAGGTAGCCGTCCGTGACCAGCGCTTCCACGGCCTGCCGCACGGTCTGACGGCTGACGTTGAAGATGCGCTGAAGCTCGGCTTCGGTTGGGATCGGCGCTCCCGGGCTCAGTTCTCCGGACTGGATCTTGGTGCGAATGGCTTCCCTGATCTGGGAATAGAGCGGGGCGGCACCGCCGTGGCGCACCAGGGACACTCCCTCGATGCGGTCGCGGACAGCTTCTTCCGGACGGTCAGTCATCGCTACGCTCCAAACCGCCTTCTGCGCCACTGATCGAAGACAACCACGATGATGATAACTAGGCCCATGACCACGCGCTGCCAAAAGGCCGACACGTTTAGGAGATTGAGCCCGTTGCCCAGGACGCCCATGATCAGGGCTCCAACCACGGTCCCGATCACCGTACCTTCACCGCCGAAGAGGTTGGTACCACCCAGCACAACTGCGCCGATGGACTGCAGCTCCATCCCATCTCCCATCAGCGCGTTGGCGGAGTTCAGCCGACCGGTCAGCACAAGACCTCCGATTCCCGCAGTGAAACCACAGAACGCGTAGACGGCAATCTTCGTGCGGTCCACGTTGATGCCCGAGACCCGGGCCGCCTCGCGGTTTCCTCCCACGGCAAGGGCCGAGCGCCCCAACCGCGAGTAGTGCAGGACGGTCCACCCCAGCAGGGCCGTTGCCACGGCAACCAACGCGGGCACCGGCACGCCCAGGACTGCTCCGCTGCCGAGCCAAATGAGCTCGGGAGGTAGATAAGCCTTCAACTGGATTGCGGTCACGTGTGAGGGAACAGGCAGCCCCTGGGTCAGCAGTAGGGAGACACCGCGCGCCGTGGTCATCATCCCCAGCGTGGCGATGAAGTCGGGGATCCTGCCCTTCGTGATCACCAGACCGTTGATCAGGCCCACCAGCGTGCCCACGGCCAGCCCCAGAGGCAGGCCCAGCCAGACGCTCCATCCCCAGTAGGCCAGGGACACCGCCGAGACAGAGCCGGCCAGCGCCATCATCGCTGCCACCGAGAGGTCAATGCCTCCCGAGATTATTACAAGCGTCTGACCCACGGCCAGGATGGCGGTCACCGAGGTCTGGGCCAGGACGTTCATGAAGTTACCGGCGGTCCGGAAGTGGGGTGAGACGGCGGAGAGGTACCCGGCGAGCAGGAAGAGTGCGATGATGGGCCCTCCCTTAAGCAGCAGCCTCACCGACCAGGCCTCCGAGCCACTCGGCGCCTCCTTCGCCACGGCCACCTCCGAACCGGCGTGCGCTTTCCGTTGTTGCGCCATTAGGCTTCCTCCAGGCCTGATGAGGACAGTCCGACTGCGCTGCGCAGGAGATCCTCCTGGGTAGCCTCGCCCCTGCGGTACTCCGCCGTGATCTGCCCGCGATGCATCACCAGGATCCTGTCTGCCATGGCCAGCACCTCCGGGATCTCCGACGACAGCATCAGCAGCCCCACCCCCAGCGCGCACAGCCGCCCCATGAGCTGGAACACCTCGGTCTTGGCGCCCACGTCAATCCCTCGCGTGGGCTCATCGAAGATGAGCACGCGCGATTTGCTGGCCAGCCACTTGGCGAGCACTACTTTCTGTTGATTGCCGCCGCTCAAGAACCTAACCGGTCTGGACAGGATCGGCGGCTGTATCCTGAGCTCCTCGACCAACCTGGCACCGATCCGCTGCTCCTCACGGTGGTCAATGATGCCGGCGCGCGTTACGCCATCGAGACTGGCGAGGGTGATGTTGGGCGGCAGGCCCATACCCGGCACCAGCCCCTGCCGCCGGTCCTCGGTGGAGTAACCGATGCCGTGCCTGATCGCGTCTTCGGGCGAGTTGACCTCGATCCTCGCGCCGTTGACCAGGATCTCGGCCCGCGCGGCCCGCTCCAGACCGAAGAGGGAGCGCGCCAGCGTGGTGCGTCCCGCGCCCCGCAGGCCGAAGATGCCCAGGATCTCGCCAGAGTGCACCGTGAAGTTGATCCCATGGAGCAGGCCACCTGCGCAGAGGTCGCGGACGGTCAGCACCGGGGCGCCGATGGGCACAGACGTCTTGGGAAATCGCTCGCGTATGTCACGCCCGACCATCATGCGCACCACGGCGTCCTCGCCGGCGTCCGCAACCGCCACGGTACCGACCTTCCGGCCGTCACGCAGCACCGTGGCACGGTCCCCGATCTCCCGGATCTCGCCGAGTCTGTGCGACGTGTACAGAACAGAAACGCCCTTACCCCGCAGGCCCCGGAGGAGGCCGAACAGCCGATCGCGGTCCCGGTCGGATAGGGCCGAGGTCGGTTCGTCGAGCAGCAGAATCTGCACATCCAAGGCCAGGACCCTCGCAATCTCCGTCAGTTGCTGCTCCGCGACGGATAGATTGCGCACCGGGATGCGCGGGTCTATCGGTACTCCCAGGCTGCCCAGCACGGCCTCGGCCCGGGCCACCATCTCATGCCAGTTGACCAACCCTCCTGCGCGGGCCGGCCACCGTCCCAGGAAGATGTTCTCCGCCACGGTCAGACCGGGCACGAGGCTGAGTTCCTGGTAGACCATCCCTATCCCGAGCGCCCGGGCGTGCTTGGCATCCGCGATCTCAACCGGCCGGCCGCGCAGCAGAATGCGGCCAGCGTCCTTCTGTATCGAACCGCTCAGGATCTTGAGGAGCGTGGACTTGCCGGCGCCGTTCTCGCCCAGCAGCATGTGGATCTCGCCCTCTACAAGGTCGAGGTCCACCTGGTCCAGGGCGTGGACACCCGGGAAGCGCTTGTCAATGCCTTCAAGTCGGAGGATCTCGCCGCCAGACACCTCAGAACCCCTACTGCGCGGTGTACCCGCCGTCTACCGACAGCACGGCCCCGGTCGCGTAGGCGAGCTCGTCGGACGCCAGGCACAGGATTCCGAACGCGATCTCCTCGGGGCGCCCCAGGCGGTCCATGGGGCGGACCGACTCGAGAGCGCGCCGGGCCGCTGCCGGGTCGGGCTGGCGCGCCACCGCCGCCGCAACCAGGGGAGTGTCCGAGGTGCCCGGGCAGATGCAGTTGGCGCGGATCGCCGGCGCACCGTCCACGGCCAGGCTCCTGGTAAGGCCGATCAACCCTGCCTTGGTGACATTGTAGGCCACCTGTCCCTTGATTCCCACGAGACCGGCCTCAGAAGCCACGTTGACGATCACGCCGCCGCCCCCATGCCGCATCACGGGGATGCAGTACCTGGCACACAGGAACGGGCCGGTCAGGTTGACCTCCAGCATGCGCTGCCAGTCGTCCTCGGTCGTGGCCTCAGCGTCGCCCTGGCGGTAGATCGCCGCGTTGTTCACCAGAATGTCCAGGCGCCCGAAGGCTGCCAGGGTCGCCTCCACAATGAGGCCGACCTCATTCGGCCTGGACACATCCGCGGCCACGAAGGTGGCCTCCCCGCCCTCGGTGGCTATCTGCGCAACCGTGGCGGCACCGGCTTCCCTGTCCACATCTGCCACAACTACCCTCGCACCCTCGCGCGCAAACAGGAGGGCCGCGGCGCGGCCTATGCCTGCTCCGCCTCCGGTGATCACCGCTACCCTGCCGCGAACGCCCATGCCACAACCCTCCGCGTCCCCAACTGTCGGGGCGTTCTTGCCGCGTGCCTCTTGCCGTGCGCTTCTTGCCGTGCGCCTCTTGCCGTGCGCCTCTTGATGGCGGGCCGGGGCCTGCACAGGCCCCGGCCCACCATCATGTTACTTGAACTTGGCCTTTATGGCAGCCCAGTTGACGGGTTCCAACTTGGGGTTGGGGTAGTACTCCCGCGCGTTGCCCTTCCAGACGGTGCGGGGACGCACGTCAAAGAGTTGCGGCACATCGGCCTTCTGGCCCAGGGCGAGCATCACGGCAAACTTCGTGCCGTACCAGCCCCACTCGGGGAAGCCGTGCCAGGTCTCGGCCATCAACCTTCCCTCGGCAATCCGCTCGGTGGACTCCGGGGTCACGTCGTTGGTGAAGACTTTGATCTCGGTGCGCTTGGCGGCTTCAGCCGAGAGCATCGCCCCCAGCCCCATCTCGTTGGAGGCCGCCCACATGGCATCAAGGGCGCCCTTGGGATTGCGGGTCAGGAAGTCCTCGGCGGCCTTTCGCCCCTTCTCGCGGTTCCAGTCGGCCGGGAGCGTCCCGACCACCTTGACGCCGGGGAACGGGCCCACTACCTTGTTGAACCCGTTCAGGCGCGCCGTGGAGAAGAACCCGCCGGCCACGCCCTCGATGATCGCAACGCGCGCCTTGATGGCCGCGGTCTTGGGATCCACGGTCTTGTAGAGATCCTGCCACCACTTGAGGTCCAGATAGGTACCCGGCTTCACGTCCACCTTCTTGCCGGTGCCCAGCACGCCAGGGCCGCCGTAGTAGTCGAGAAGCGAGTAGGCGGAGATCATGCCTGCCACGGTGTTGTCAAACCCGATGTAGGAGGCGACGTCCACGCCTTTGATGGGCTCCAGCAGGTTGACGATGATGACCGGGATACCGGCCGCGTTCGCCTTCTTAATGGCGGGGATAACCACCTCGACCTCGATGGGCGAGATGGCGATCACGCTGACCTTGCGCTGGATGTAGTCCTCGATGATGGCCACCTGGTCCGCAAAGGCCACGTGCGTGGCCGGGGAGCGGCTGATCACCTGGACATCTATGCCGGCCTTCTTCGCGTCGGCTGCGCCCTTCTCGAAGAAATCGGTGGCGGTCTTGAAGACACCGGTTATGTCAGGAGGCGTCCACCCGATCACAACTTTGGGAAGCGGGGGGCCTGCCATTGAGGACAGACTGAGCGCCAGCACTGCTGCGACGCTCATGGTGACGACGCGCCACGTCAGACCGCGACACTTCATCTATCTCCTCCCCTCCCTATTAAGGAGATTCTCGACGTTCAGGAGCATCTCAACACGGCCGTGCGCTACTCGACGCTCTCACCTCCGTCCCAATGGGAATGCCTCCCCGAATGACGTTTCACGGAAGGCAAATGTACGGATGTCTCGTCGTCCATCCGTCCTGTCGATTCTAACACCGTTACGTGGGCACCTGTCAATGCGGCGGAACGCGTCTACGGCAGCAGCACTCCGGTTGACACCTTGGCCCGCGTCCGTGACATCGTGTCGCGAATGTGTCGTAACGCGCGCGCCAGGCCGGCTGACCTGATTGGATACGGTCTACGTCGGGAAGCGAAGGAGCGGTGGGAGGGCGTGGCAGCAGGCACTGGGGATCGTGCGTTCAGGCCTGTCACAAGCCCCACGATCCACTAGACCACCTCCACGTACTTGACCCGTTCCCGCAGATCGGCCTCTAGACTGCCGATGCCGCGATCGGTGATGAGCCTGTCGAGATCAGTCAGCGCGCAGACTCTCGCCATGGCGCGACGGCCGAACTTGCTATGGTCAGCAACAAGGATCGTCACCTCGGAGGCGTTCATTGCCAGCCCCTTGACCGCAGCCTCCTCAACCGTGCTATTGGAAACAACCAGGAGATCAACTGCATCGGCGGCCAGGAAGAAGAAATCGGCATGGACGGTCCTGAGCGTTTCCTCTGTCCAGCGTCCGATGAGGCTGTACAGCCCGCTACGTACCTTACCGCCGGTCAGCCAGACGTCCGTCTCACCGCGGGCCGCGGCGTTCGCGCCGGGGAGGTCGAGGGCAATGATGGTGAGCCGACGGCCAGCCAGCCTCCTGGCCAGGGCTAGTGTTGTCGTGCCGGAGTCGAGGACAACAGTGGAGCCTTCGGGGACAAGATGCGCGGCCCGCTCGGCGATGCGCTCCTTCTCGGCGCGCATCCGCTCAGCCTTGACCGCGAAAGGTGGTTCCTGGGCGGCACCGAGCCGACTGGGAAGCGCGCCTCCGTGGGTCCGCTCGACGATCCCCCGGGCGGCCAGCTCTTTCAGATCGCGACGCGCGGTGGCAAGGGAGATGCTCAGGGCCTCGGCGATCTCGCTGGTGCGCATCCCCCCCCTCGCCTCTAAGTGGCGGCGGATACGCTCCTGTCTCTCTCCAGCCAGGACCATCATGTTCACCCCCGCGCAGCCTGTCTTACCGCTTCCACAGCCGCGTGCAGGTTACCAGTCCCGAAGATCGATGAGCCACAGACGAGTATCCCGCAGCCCGCGGCCACAAGTTCGGCTGCGTTCGCCGGTCCCACGCCCCCGTCCACCGAGATGCGGAAACGGGCGCCGAGCTCATCGCGAAGCCTTGCGAGAGAGGCCACCTTCTGCGTCATGGCGGAGATATGGCTCTGCCCCGGGAATCCCGGGTTCACGCTCATCACCAGAACACGATCGATTCCCTGCAGGATCCATTCAAGGGTCGAAAGCGGGGTGGCCGGGTTGAGCGCCACGCCGCACTGCAGTCCAAGCTCTCTAATCTCACCTAAGACCCTGTGCACGTGAGTGCAAGCCTCCACGTGTACGGTCAGGACGTTGGCTCCGGCCTCGGCATACCGCCGCAGGAAGCGATCCGGATGGCTGAGCATGAGGTGGACATCGAACTCACGCGTGGTCAGTGCGCGCAAATCCTTGACCGTGGTCGGGCCGAAGGCGATGTTGGGAGCGAAGTGCCCATCCATTGCGTCGATGTGGAAAGCGTCCACGCCCGCAGCATCGGCCTGACGAACGGCTTCCCCGAGCCACGAGGAATCGGCCGCGAGCAGAGAGGCGGCCAGGACGGTCATGATTCCTTCAATCCCCGCATAAGCTTCACTTCCGAGTCGAATCGTCTAACCAGGGCAACGACCAGCCGAATCCCCATCTCCACATCGGCCAGATCCACGGTTTCGACCGGCGAATGCGAAAAGCGCATCGGGATTCCAAGATCGATTGCCGGGATGCCGTGATTCTCAAGCTGGAGGAAAGAGGCATCGGTCAGCCCCCCGATGCTTGCCTGACGCTGTAGAGGGACCCCATCCAGCCCGGCCACGCGCTCGATGTAGCTCCGAAGCCTGGGATTCGGTATGAGCCCACCTAGGGTTCCCCGCCCATGAAAGTTCATGAGCTTGAGCACGGGCCCTCCACCCAGCCGCACATCCGTCTCGCCGGCCAGATCCGGGGTGTCGCAGGACATCGCCACATCAAGGCAGATGGCGGCTTGAGGCTGAATGGCCCGTACGGCTGGGAGAGAGCCCCTCACGTTGAACTCCTCTTGGACGGTCCCGACCGCGTGAAACTCGCAGGGGAGCTCCTCGTCGCCCAGGATCTCCACAGACTTCAGCAGCACGTAGAGCCCGATCCGGTTGTCAAGGGCACGGGCCCTGATCCGGTTGTTGGCAAGGACCCTGAAGGTGTTCTCGTAGGTGATCGGGTCTCCCACCTTGATGCCCAAGCGCTGGACCTCCTCAGAGGTCCGGGCTCCGACATCCACATAGAGCTGGGGGATATCCGGAACCTTGAAGCGCTCCGACTCGGGCGTGAGGTGGTGGGCCATCACGCCGATCGTCCCCGGTATCGACTCACCACTCTCCGTGTGGATGAGGACCGGTCGGGCGACCAGTGCCTTTCGGTTGATCCCACCGATCCGGTCGACCTTCAGGAAACCGTCCGGGGCGATCCGCTTCACGCACAGTCCCACCTCGTCCATGTGAGCAAAGATCATGAGGCGAGGCCCGTTTCTTGAGCCTCCCTTCGCCGCGAGCACGTTGCCTATTCCGTCGACACTCAGGCTATCCACATGAGGGCGCAGGCAGTCAACGACAAGATCGATAATCCTGTCCTCGTGTCCGGATACCGCAGGTGTCGCGGTCAGGACCTCAAGCAATTCGAGGTCGATGAGGTTGGGAGTATGTCTGGTCATCTCGGCTCCTTTCGTCCCCGATCCGGGACGTTCTCGGTCGCTCTCCTCAGCCGTGGGAAGAGCTCCTTCAGCCGCGGATGCAGCAGCTTGTAGGTATCGAATAGATCAGTATACACCTCGTGGTCCGCGGATCGTGGGTCAAGCGTCTCACGCACATGGACCATAGTCGCCACCGCTTCTCCATACGTGCTCATGTGCCCGCAGGCGAGGGCCGCAAGCATAGCGGCGCCAACCGACCCCGCGTCCGTCACCGCCAGCGTGGCAAAGACCCGCCCGGTGACATCCGCCTTGACCTGATTCCAGAAGCAGCTCTTGGCGCCGCCACTGCTTACCAGGATCCTGTCGGCTGTTAACCCGGTGATGGACTCAGATGCCTCGAGCACGTGCCTCACGCTGAACGCCACTCCCTCCAGCACGGCCCTGGTGAAGTCCGCGCGGGTGTGCTCGCGTCGAATCCCCATGAACACACCAGCGGCGTGCGGATCGAAGACCGGAGACCGCTCACCACTGAGATACGGGAGGAAGAGGAGTCCGCGGGCTCCTGGAGGAGACGTCGCCGCGAGCTCGTCGAGAAGGCGGTAGGCGGTGGTCCCACGGCTGCCGGCTTGGGCTGTCTCAGCCTCACCAAATGCCTGGGTGAACCACTCGAACGAGTCGCAGCCGCTCTGGGTGACACCGTAGACTACGGCCACCCCGGTCACAAACGGCAGAGCCGAGAGCCCCTTCGGCGGACCGCCGCTCGGGGGACGCGCAGAGGTTACGCCGACGACTTCGGCTGTACCGGCTGTATCCCAGCCCATCCCTGGCCGATCCAGTCCGACCCCCAGCATATTGCACCAGGAGTCGATCATCCCAGAGGCTACTGGGATGCCATGGGGCAGCCCCAGCTCCCCCGCCGCCTGCCGACTTACTTCCCCGGCGACCTCGCGAGGAGCCAGTCGTCGTGGAAAAAGACCAGGGTCGACCCCCGTGGCGGCAGCGACTTTCCGGTGAATCTCTCCAGTCTTGAGATTGGCCAGCCCCAGGCAGGAGGTTATGTCGGTGCTCAGCTCGCCGGTCAGGCGATAGGCGAGGTAGTCCTTCGAGCCGATAATCGCTGCTGCGAGGCTGAGCGTTTCAGGTTCGTGCTTGGCGAGCCACAGCATTCGAGACGCCTGGACAGAGGCCGTCATCGGAATTGACGCTCCGAACAGGTCTTCAGGAGCAGGCGACCCGAAGGTCCCAGCGAGCTCCGCCGCCTCCTCAACTGCCCGGATATCCTGCCAGAGTATCGCGGGCCTGAGCACCCGGCCGGCGCTGTCGACGATCACGTGAGTTGTGGCCATTCCGCTCAAACCAACTGCGCACAGCCGGCCCGTACGGACGGCGGGGTCCTCCGTGACTCTCCTGACCGCGGTCCTGGCGGCATTCCACCAGTCGTCGGGATTCTGCTCCACCCAGCCGGGCATGGGCCGCTGCACGGGGTAGCCGGCCACGGCGCTGGCCAGGAGCTGGCCGGTCGGCGTAAGGGCGGCCGCTTTACACGACGTCGTCCCCACATCAAGGGCCAGGAGCCACTCTGCCATGCTTGTCCTCCTAGCGAATGGTGCCTCTCGCCGTACTCCGG
>JASEHJ010000059.1 GCA_030018905.1 bacterium
TGAGGGGAGCAAGGGGAAAGTGGATACGGGCCGCGTGTTGGGCGGCTTCCTCGGGGGAGGCCGCAACGATGGGCCAGGTGGTGCCCATGACGAGCGGGTCGGCTTCCTCATAGCCGGTCTTGCTGGCATCCTCGCGCATGTTGTAGAGCGCTGTGACCTGATAGACGATCATAGGGTCTCCTCTGGCCTAATTTGTACGGGCAATACCCAAACCGCCTCGGCGCGCCGCGCACGGACGGCAGGGTCGTCTTTCATCGCCAGGATCATGCGCTGAACGCCTGCTGCTTGTTCTCCTGGCGCTCCATCTCCCCGTCCTTGAGCGTCCACTGGAACTGCAGGTGTATCGGGCCTGACCCGTCCTCGATCCACCAGTTGAGCAGCGCACCCCCCGTCATGTCCGCTTCCGTCAGGCCGAGCGCCTTCAGCCCCGCCGACTCCAGAATGTCCCACAGAGTGTCGTCCGTGATTGTGGCGACCACATGGCCGTCCTCTTCCTGAACATCCTCCGCCCGCAGGCCCTCAAGCACGGAGTTGGGCACCTCGTCCATGGTTGTCGCGCCGAGATCCTTGAGGGGCAGGCGGACCTGCGCGGTCACGCGCAGGATGCGCCCTCCTAGGTGGTCGTCATACTCCTCCTCGTAGGTAAGTGTCCACGGACCATAGCCCGTGACTTCCCGGAGTATGACGAAGATCTCTTCCTCCTCGACCAGCGCTTCCGCAATCCGTCGTGTCCCTGTTTTCATCGCGCTTCCCCCTGCATCTCGGCTTCCTCTCGCGAGTAGAAACTCGCAATAACGCAGGGCTGCTCGTCGTCCGGCGCGGACTCGTCTGCGACATAGAATACTGTCCGACCTTCTCCATGCCAGATTACAGTTTTCATGGCGCTCCCTCCTCGATGGTTTCCACCGCGTGCAGCTTGCGTCGGCCCGCTACCGACAAACCATGACGCGGCGCCCACATCAGAACCCAGATGCGGGCGGCGACGACAGGATGCCGCCACAACCGGCGAGCAGCCCACAGACAGACGCGCCTTCTCACTAAACTCACCTCCTGGGGATTCCGCCGCCTAGGGACCGGCGGTCGTCGGCGGGCTCCGGCGCTCAGCAGCAGGCCCACCGGCTCATACCGTGATTCCCCTCGCTTCAGCAGGCAGCATTACCGCTCGTATCAGGTGGTGGTGGGCGATCCAGCAGAGCGGGCGGCTACCTTCTCCCGGTTCCGCTGGGAGTAGGCACGCTGGTAGGCGACCGCCTTCTCCCGGTTCCTCTGGTAGTAGGCCCGGAGGGAAGCGGCCATCTTCTCGCGGTTCCGTTGGTAGTAGGCGCGCTGGCGAGCGGCCATCTTCTCCTGGTTCCGTTGGTAGTAAGCCCGCCGGCGGGCGATCACCTTCTCGCGGTTCCGCTGGCGGTAGACCCGCTGGGAAGCGGCCACCTTCTCCCGGTTCCGTTGGTAGTAGGCCCGCTGGTAGGCGGCCACCTTCTCCCGGTTCTGCTGGAGGTCGGTTTGGTGCAGGGTGCACTTGTTCATCGGCAACCTCCTACCCGTGTAGCCGCCGAGAGCATCGCCGCTCTCATCAGCCGCGGGTTGAACTGACAGACCGAAACACCGGTCTCCCGCGCGTACCCGACTGCGTTCGCAGTGCCGCCCGGCGTGCCGTCCCAGACCGCTACCACCATCCCGCTGCAATCCACCATCCACCGATTGCGCCGGTTGAGCGCCTCGACCACCCAGTGCTTCTCGTCCGGCCCGATCGGTGGCCAACCCTTCGTCACGAACACCACCTCGTCGGCCGCCCGGCACAACCGCTCCCACCGAACCAGCGCCGGGGCAGGCCAGCGACGGGGTTGGTCGAGAAACGGCACCGCCATGATCAAGCGCGTCCCCGGCCCCTGCGGCTTGAACCGGAGAACTGCCTCCGCCGCCCAGGTGCCTACGCCAAGAGCCGCGCCGCTGATGAAGGTCCGGTAGCCCCGGGCATACAGCCGCGCAATCGCCCGATCGAGCCACTCGCGCACGCTCCGGGCAACAGGAGAACCCCCGTCGTAACCCCCGAGTTTGGCTGGGCGGTGACCGGTGAAACAGATTGTGGTCGAGCGATCGGGAGTCATCATGATTCAGCCGGCGCCTCGCGCACGCCAAGAGGGGAGGGCCCCACCCGAGAGAACGGATCCGGATGGAGCCCCGCGGGGAGAGAGGGAGGGGGAGGAAAGCGAAGGGCTAGTGTAAACACGCGGCCGCGCCGACGGCGCTCTTTGCCACTTCGGCGTACCGTCGCGCCTCTTGGTCCACCCGCTCGTTCTCCGAGCGGCCGCTGTGTGCCGCGCAGATCGTGGAACCTGATCCGCAGGAGAGGTTGCGGGAGATGGTCGTCCGCGACGCCCCGGGCGCGCAGCTCAGCTCGGAGCGCCCGCAGTTCAAGGACCTTGCGAAAGTCCCGGTAGGGAAATGGGGCGCGGTACCGTGCGGTGGCCTCTCGTTGGCAAAGCGGGGGTTGGGCCTACTCGCGGTTGAGGGAGTCCCTCGCGGGCCGGGTGGCCTGCCAGCAGCGGATACAAAAGCGCGCGGTGGGGGGGCGGCGGGTGTTCAACCTGCGACGGGCCCCAGAAACGCAGCAGGGACGCGCCTTCCAGCCCGCGTCCCTGCCAATGTCTGTGAGGCCTGAGCCGGGAATCTGCTAACGCCTGCTAACGTGTGGCCTCTTCGCGCGGTCTGGACGACCGCCTGGTCCCGGTCTCCACCGAGCTTACGAGCCCGTAAGCACGTCCACGATTCCCAGTCCAATAGCCAGAGCCTCATCGACCTTTGCCATGTACTCAGCCGGCAGGTGTCCCGCGTACTCAGCTCCTTCGAAGAGCGGTTTCGGCACAGTGTGAGCTTGCCCGCAAGTGATCATGCTATCCTGAGCAGTCAGATAGGCCAGCGTACCAGTCGGCACAAGGACGTCGGTCGGATACGGCGTCGCCGGCACCTTGCTCGTCAGCAATACCACCGTCACCGTCTGGTAATTCGCGAAGTAGGGGCCAGCCTGGAGGACCAGCGCGTACTTGTCCTTGCCCTCCGGATAGTTGGGATCGGCCGTGTAAGGGAACCGGACCTTGTACACATCCCCACGCCGGAGGGGAACGTGAGGATAGCCTGGCATGCTAGGTAGGAAGTGCGCCCGACTGCGCCGCGAAAAGGTCTTCGGCCTCACGCAGCAGCAGTTCCCCGTACTCCCTCGTTGGGATCAACTGCTCGCCGAGGCGATGTGGCAGATTCTGTCGCATGGCAGTGATGCGCTCTCTGGCGCGCTCACGGAGGGTCTTCATCTGTAGGACGGTGCCACACTGCGCGTTTCGCATCGGCGGCGTGCCATAGGCTACCTCGAGGAGATTCTCCCAGGGCTCGGCACGGTAGAGATCGAGGATGGTGCGAAGCACCTGGAGATCGCCTTCTCTCAGATCCGGTTCAAACCGCGGCGCTGGCCCCGGCCTGTATACGTAGTAGGGACGCCCAGCAAGACTGACGCTTTCCTCGACCGAGATCTCCCATCCTTCCATGGCCTCAGTTGCTTCATAGAACGCCACGGACAGCGGGCCCGCTTTGTCGAACTTGTACTGCGCCCCAGTGATGGTCGCCCCCCAGAGAGCGTAGGAATAGTAGTCGGCGAGGTAGAGTAGCTTCATCAGCTGCGTCCTCAGGACCCCACCCTGACTGTTCCTGGCGATGTGGAGGATCGCGGACTGGAGCTTCGTGCCGAGTGCCATCAGGCCCTCCTCTCCCAGTCGGGAGTTTCCACCTTCTACGGTGCCCAACTGCTTGTCGGCCTAAACATCACAACGGTAGGCGGCGGGCTCACTGTTCCCCACCGCCCTGCGATGGCTCCGGAGAAAGTATACCACCAGACACTCCAAGACTCCTGCCTCCTCTGGAAGCCGGGTTGGCGCGCTGGCAGCCGTGGGCCATCACACCGCGAGGACTTCCCGCTAGGCCTGCCCCTCAGCGCGATCACCGAAGATACGTGTCTCCAGTTGCCGAACCGCAGCTTCCTGCATCCCCGGTAGCATGTGGCTGTAGACCTGCAGGGTAAAGGCCGCGGCCGCGCCGACGGCGCTCTTGGCCGCTTCGGCGTAGCGCCGCGCCTCTTGGTCCACCCGCTCGTTCTCCGGGTGGCCGCTGTGGCCGCGAACGATCTCCACACGGACCTGGTGCGTGGCCATCAGGCGGTCGATCTCCGCCAGCAGGTCGTGGTTCGCACGGCGCTTCCAGCCGCCGACCAGCGTCCCGTGGATATAGGTGCTGTCGGTGACCACCGTAACTTCGCACGGCCGCCGTAGCGCCCGCAGGCCCTCAAGCACCGCGATCAACTCGGCGCGGTTGTTGGTCGTCTCCGCGATCGCGCCGCCGATCAAGCGCTCGCGACCCTCGGTGGCCAGCAGGGCCGCCCAGCCGCCCGGAATCACCTCGGCGGTGCCGTTCCCCGGCGCGGAACCGTCCACGGCCAATCGGACATGCGTCATGGCGGGCACCTCCCGAATGAGTGTGTACTGCGCGCGCCATCCGGCGCGTCAGCGCAAGTCCTGCGACCTCAGCGGCCCCCCACCCGGGCGCGCCGTCGGCAAAGATTGCCGACGCGTTAGAAACACCAATGGAAGTGAGTCGTGGTGAGAGGCCGCAGGGGGCGCAGGGCCCCCACCCGTCTGGCTAGAACGGGACATCGTCCTCCTCGACATCGAGCACCGGAGCGGCTTCGGGAGCGGCTTCGGCGGCGGCATCTGCGTCCTCGGCCGCGGCCTCGGCCTCAGCGGCCTTGGGCTTGCCGTTCTTCCCGTCGGGCAGGAAGGTCACGCCGTTGGCGATGACCTCGGCCACGCGGCGCTTCTGCCCGTCCTTCGCCTCGTACGAGCGGATCTGCAGCCGGCCTTCAATCGCCACGAGCCGGCCCTTGGTCAGGTACTGGGTCACGACCTCGGCGGTCTTGGCCCAGCAGACGATCGGGATGAAGTCGGTCTGCTTACCCCCGGTCGCGCTGGCGACCCGGCGGTCAACGGCCAGCGAGAAGCCCGCGACTGCCTTGCCGCTCGGGGTGTAGCGCAGCTCCGGGTCAGCGGTCAGCCGTCCGATCAGCGAGATGTGATTCATCATGTCGAACTCACCTCCAGGTGATGTGTCTGATGCTTGCAAAGCGGCCGGCGCGTCAGCGCAAAGGCCGGGTAGACGCCACCGCGATCCACCCAGCCAACCACCCCGAACACCCGGCCCGCCGGCCTCGTGCCAACCAACCGAACGCCTGCGGTCCTCCGGCAAGAACCACAGACGCCCCCTCCTCGCGCGCAGGCCAACAGAACGTCGCTACCGGCGGCCACCAACGGCCACCTGTTCATCCGCCGGCACCTTCTCCATGCGCGTAAGCTCCGATCCGCCGCGGACGTCCGCGTGGGCAGAGCATCGGCAGTAGACCGCCACGATCTCCCCGTGGCGAGACTCCAGTAACCTCTCGTTCCTGCAAGCCGGGCATCGCAGGTGCACCACCTTTTCCATCCCCAACCTCCTCAACTGCGGGTTCGGCCGGCGCTGCCGGCCCTCGTGTTTACAGAGGCCGCCGCGGGCCCCACCCAGATCGCCGCAGCCTCGCCAGAGGCCCCGGGCGACCCCCCGGCGGCCGAGCGCAGAGCAGCAGCCGGAGAGGGCAAGCAAGGGAAACCGACCGGGGAAAGCGTCCCCGGACACGCGCTGGCAGTAGGAAACCGGGGGAGAAACACCCCCCGGGGCAGCCGTTTGGCCTGCCCATCTGCGGCGGCGCCGAAGGCGCACAGGGGGGCGGAACACTCAGAGAAAACGGGCGAACCACCGGGGGCGAGAGCCAAAAAGACCGTGCTTGACTGCGTGCAGGAGCGCGTTCGACCTCCAAAAGATGCTCCCAGGGTATACTGCCGAGCGGCCACTGAAGGCTAAACGTCCAAAAGCCGCCCTGGAAGGGGGTTTCAGCTTTAGCCACTGAGTAGAAAGTGCTTTTTATTAGCCACTCGTAGATACTGTTAGCCTTTGGGCGATTAGCCATCATTAGCTACTACCCAAAACTGCGGCATCTTTGCCGCAGAACTCGTCCGTCTACCATCCCCCACGCGGGATCCGAAAGTGTTCCGCGGACGTCCTAGCGTGCACGCTCGCCCGTACCGCCCACTTGTCCATCTCGCCACTGCTGGAACGTCTTCTCCTGGGCCAAGAACGCGGTGAGCACCTGCTCCACCACATACACCCGGTCCGATGCTCCGCCCAGGTAGCGAACGTACTCGTCGAGGGTTCTCAACAGCAGCTCGGGCAGATACATCGTAACCTTCGTCTTTGCAACCGCCTCTCGCGCAACGATCTTGATCCCTGCCACAGCACACACCTCCATGTGATGAGTGTCGTCTTGCGGCTTGCCTGATAGCCGAGCTCAGCCTGTCGCCGTGGCATCGGATACTGGAGTGGTCGGCGAAGAAGAGGGGTCCTGGAAGCCTGCTTTGAACAGCGCACTCCTGCGCAGCGCCACGTAGGCGAGGGTAGGCCCAACCCGGTAGACCAAGCGGTTCTCCGCGCTGGACCGAAGGATACCCAGGCTCCGCCAGAGCCCCAGCACCGAGCCCGAATTGCCGCCCAGTCCCAGGATGAAAGCGTCCAACACGTCCCTGGTGACCAGGAGGAGATCGTCGCCGTCGCGGGTGACGTGCCTCCAGCGTCCTATTGACGGCGAGCCCTCGCGGTACTCGGGATGCCCCTCAAACTCTGCG
The DNA here is from genome assembly GCA_030018905.1 of bacterium. Taxonomy (GTDB): domain Bacteria; phylum Sysuimicrobiota; class Sysuimicrobiia; order Sysuimicrobiales; family Humicultoraceae; genus VGFA01. The sequence goes on from JASEHJ010000059.1 coordinate 6,753, forward strand.
CCCCTGGCGACGATCATCTCCACGCACTCGCGCAGGAACGGGGTCGAGCCCGCATCGACGGGTGCGCCGTTTCGCGTCATGACATCCTTGCGAGCGCGCTCGTCCGTGCCGCCCGCTTGTCCATCTCTCCACTGCTGGAACGTCTTCTCCTGGGCCAAGAACGCGGTGAGCACCTGCCCCACCACATACACCCGGTCCGATGCTCCGCCCAGGTAGCGAGCGTACTCGTCGAGGGTCCTCAAGAGCGGCTCGGGCAGATACAGCGTGACCTCTGCCTCTACAACCGCCTCTCGCGCAACGATCTTGATCCCTGCCACAACACACACCTCCATCACTTCCATGTGATGGTTGCCGTCTTGCGGCTTGCCTGATAGCCGAGCTCAGCCTGTCGCCGTGGCATCAGATACTCGAGTGGTCGGCGAAGAAGAGGGGTTCTGGAAGCCTGCTTTGAACAGCGCACTCCTGCGCAGCGCTATGTAGCCGACGAAGGGTGTAATCCGATAGACGAGGCGGTTGTCCGCGCTGGACCGAAGGATGCCCAGGCTCCGCCAGAGCCCCAGCACCGAGTCCGAATTGCCGCCCAGTCCCAGGATGAAGGCGTCCAGCACGCCCCTGGTGACCATCAGGAGATCGTCGCCGTCGCGGGTGACGTGCCTCCAGCGTCCTATTGACGGCGAGCCCTCGCGGTACTCAGGATGCCCCTCAAACTGCGCGCCCCTGGCGACGATCATCTCCACGCACTCGCGCAGGAAGGGGGTCGAGCCCGCGTCGATAGGCGCGCCGTTTCGCGTCATTACAATGCCTTCGTCGTGCTCGGCAGCCAAGCCCGTTGCGGACGGCGCCGGTTCACCCTGGCTGGTGACAACCGAGGGCATCCTCTCCGGCACCCTCTCAGCGTTGGTCTTGACCGCCTGGGGGCTCACCGTCCGAAACCGCTGCCGGACTTGCTGCCGCAGGTCTTCCGCCAGCATCTGGAGCGCCTGCGACGAGAACACCATGCAGTTCACGGACTGGCCTTTGTAGAGGACTGTGGCGCGGCTGGGCACTATCGCCTCACGCTGCCACTGGACGTTGAGGTCGACAAACCGCAGCCCGGCTTTCTTCCCAAAGTCGGTGAAGTACCCCCACGGCACCAGAGGCTCCTCGCGACGGTCCGCGTGAAGGAACCCCGGCGTACCATCCGACACTCGGGTGTCACGAAGCAGGCCGGCCAGAAGCGCGCGGAAGAGCGCGGTCAGGGTGCCGCCGGAGAGATCGAGGGTAGCGGGAGGCTCTGGGGCCTTCCCACCGTGCGGGCCGCGCGGGGTCGGCTGCGCGGAACTCCCGGGCGCCACAGCCCTTGAAGCAGTCTGCTGTCGGCCGGGGTGTCGGCCAGAACCTGCCAAGGACGCTCCAGAAGGCCCCTGGGACGCGCCATCTGCCTGGCCGGCCAGGCGGCCCAATCTTTCGGCCGGAGGCTCCTGTGGGGGAGATGGAACGTCTGGGACGGTCTCCTGACGCTCCTGCAGGGCCGCAGGGTTAGGCGCAGGGACAGAAGGGACAGAAGGATCGCCGGAGGGCGCCTGGGTGTCCTGAAAAGGCGGCCACGAGGAGGAGGGAGTGGGGTCAAGGGATGCGGGGATGCCGGAGACACCGGAGCCGTGCCCAACCCCCGGGGAGAGCGCCGCTGGGACTACCGGGGCAGGGGCCGGCGCGGGCCTCGCGTGAGGTGGCGGACCGATCACCTTGTCGAGCATCAGGTCGTGTTGGAACAGGGTCGCCCAGTGGATGGAAGACGGAGCCGGTTCCGGCAAAGAGCGATCCAGGTGGACCGGGTGCATGTAGACGTGCGCCTTGCGGTCTCCAGGGAGCACCACGAGAGCATGGAATGGCGGCATGGAGCGCAGATCCTGGGGGCTCATAAGCGGGCGCGTCTGAGATTGAAGGCGGATTCCGCTGAGGCTCTGACTGAGGGCGCCGCCCTTGTACTCGGGTGTGGGCTCCACGACGGTGCGCTCGCCCAGCTCGCGGCTCATCTTGAGAGCTTGATCGGGGCGCAGGTCGTGGCCGAACATCACGCGGGTGTGCAGGTTGGCGATGAGCACCTCGGCCTGCTCCTGGCCGAACTGATCGACGAGCTGTTGCGAATCCTGGGTGGACAACACGAACGACACCTTGATGTCGCGGTACGTGGAGACGTAGTCGGGCAGGTTGCCGATGACGCCGAGGGTGCCGATCTCGTCCAGGTACAGGGACACCGGGACCTGCAGGCCGTGGGGACGGCGCTGCTCCCCGAGGCGGCCCAGCACGTCGAGGAGCTGACGCAGGAAGAGCGCCGTGAGAACCTGTCGGTTGGGGCGGGGCTGGGTGGGCAGGCCGATAACAAGGGTGGTGGGCTGCTCGGCGATGGTCTCCAACCTGAAGTTGCTGTGACTGGTGGCCCGAACCACGTGCGGGTCGGCGAACACTGCCAGCACCCGCTGGATGCCCAGCATGCCGCCGAGCACCGTGCGATGGTCGGCGCTACCGAGGGTAGCGAAGCGGTCCTGCCACTTCTGCCAGGTCGCCGGCCACGACTTGAACATCTTGGTGAACTCCTCGAGCGACAGGTAGGAGAGCGCCAGGACGAAGGCCAAAGACCGCGAAGGTGGCAGAAGATCGTTCGGCCGAAGGTTGAGGACGTTGCGGACCTTCTGCTCGAAGGTGATAGAGGCGAACGACTCCTCCGGTTCCTCCGTGACCATCTGAATGAGGAAGGTGAGCATCTGCCGCTCGATCCCTCGCCAGAAGGGGTCCTTGCTCGCGTCGTGGGGCATGTTGGAGAGGATGAGCGCCGCGGCGGTCTGCGGGTCCATCGGGTAGGGAACATAGTCCAGGAAGTTCATCGCCATGGTCGTAGACGTGGTGTCGAAGGGCGCCCAGACATAGAACCGTCGCCGCCGCCCCAGCACCATCGGAGCTACGGTCGTAGAGATGTCGGGGTGTTTCACGTCGATGATCACGCTGCTCATAGCCGGCCGGCCGTCCTGCCCGTCCATCAGCGCATCGGCCGCCAGCCATCGCTTGAAAGCGCTGGTAGTCTTTCCTGAGCCCGTAACCCCCAGCACCCATACGTGCTGATAGCGCAGGGCGGCCGGGAGGGCAAGAGGCATCCCGCGTCGCACGTCTGGATCCCCAACGGTCGTGCCCATCGGCAGCGCGCCGGCCTCGGGCCGCGCCGCGGGGTTGTGACGTCCCGAGAACGGCCGCAGCTCGTCGGTGGTGCTGAATGCGGCGCCGCCCCGTCGATCGCCGACGCGGGGGGCCCAGCGCCGGCGGAAGTGCAGCAAGGTCACAGCGCCGGCCAGGAAGGCGGCCAGCACGGTACCGCCAATGTACTCGTCGCCGTCGCGCACCAGGAAGTCGTTGAAGAACCCCCACCACTGGCGGCACCAGCGGTCGTAGGCGGGCCCGCGCTGGCTGACCCCGGAGACCACCGGCAGGCAGGTGATGAGGACCCCCAGGGGGCGAGCGTACTCCATGGACAGAACGTGGCGGATGGGCCTCCCCGGGTGCCTCTGAGCTTTGTGCGCGAAGGCGATCAGCGTGACGTGGGAGCCGGCCAGAGCGACGGCGATTGCGGCCGCAATAATGACGTACTTCGGCCACAGGGAGGGATAGCGAACCTCACGCATCGTTCTTGTTCTCGAACCGCTTGTCGAGCGCCTCGACGTTGCGCTTGGAGCGCTCGAGGTCCTCGGCGAAGACGCGCCGGAGCTCGTCGTAGTCGGTGGGGTCTTCTTCGGGAGGCTCGAGACCTAGCTCTTCTGGGGTGGCGTATGGTTGGTTCCGCTGCGCTGCCGGGATCTCGAAGGGGATCTCTCCGGGTTCATCGCCGCTGCCAGTCTCCGGCGAGAAGCCAGAGGATTGTTCGGCTGACGCGCCGGCCCCTCGATAGCTGAACCGCTCCTCCTCCTGTACCCAGCCACCGCGGGCGCTGGAGTCCTCCGCTGAAGCTTGACTGGCGCCGGCAGCGACGCCGGCGAGCGCACGTTGGTTCTCGGCTTCGTGCGCGGCCGTCCAGCGATCACGTTCGGCGTCCGCGTCCGTAGTGCCGGAGGGGAAGGTGCGGTTCACCCCGGAGGAGCCAGACGACTCGCCGCCGCGCCCTCCACCCTCACTGTCTGCAAGACCCGTGCGGCTGTCCATGCGCATCATGGCTGACCCGGCGGCTGATCCACCGGAGATAGCTCCGCCGGCTACGGCGCCTATGGCTTTGGGCGCCATCCGGGCCGTTGCCCACAGCGCGACCATGGAGCCGGCAACGCTCTCGACATGTCCCACGAAGGCGGAAGCAAGCCCCTGAATTGCAAGGAGCGCGAACCCTCCCAGAATGAGCCCGATGAGCGCTTGAAAGATCAGCCCGACCTCGATGCCGGTCCAGGTGCCCGCCTCCGCTGCCGCGCGGATGCTGGCGGCGTACTTGAGAATAGGTTCAAAGACGACTAAGCTGCCGAGGATTCCCGCGGCGGCCTTGGCGAGCATGACCACGAGCGCGGAGTGCAAGACTACCTGAAGCCACTGGTAGGTGAACCGCTGCATCGTCGGGCTGATGAGGAAAGAGATCCAGATCGGAGAGAGAATGGCGGCCAGGCCGAGCGCGAGGTAGCTGCCGAAGAGAACGAAGTTGTATACGGCGAGCGCAAAGAGAAAGAACAACATGAAGATGCCCAGCGGGATGTAGATGGAGATTATGATAGGAATCGCTTTGATGATTCCGAAGGGGCCCGCTCCGACGAAGGCGTCAGCGGCTGCGCGCGCCGCGTTGATCTCGGCCATCACCTCGTGAAAGCGGTCCGCGCCCGCAATGGCCAGGAAGATCTCCTCGCCGATAGCCGCCAGGCCCTGGTGTAGCGCGATCATCGCGTCGAGGATGAAGCCGATGTTGGCGAGCATCGCGCCGACAAAGGCGGCTCTCAGTAATGCCTCGGTGATGCCCGCTCCGGACTGGCGGACTAACCCCATGTAAAGGTTGAAGACGAAGAAGAGGCCCGCAAGGAGCATCCCGATCGACATCAGAGCCGACGAGACGGCTGAGGTTGCGAAGACCTTATAGATTGTGTTGATCAGGCTCTGTACCGGAAAGAAGGATTCCACGTGCCAGGCTCCTCCCTAAGATCAGTGGACCGCTTCTCTCCCCCTGGAGCCGCTTGTTTACCAGACCGGCTGGTTCGGCCGGCTCGTGCCTGCTGCTCTCGGGGCCTGCTTGCTAGCGCCTCCGCACGATGGCTCGCAGCGAGTCGTAGAGGCTGCGATCCAAGGTGCCCTCCCGCATCTGCCGCCCTGCTCCGGCAATGCCCTCAAGGGCGTTGAAGCTGTTGGACAGCATGCTGGTCGCCGTCGTGACCTCCTCGATCAAGCGCTGCTTCTGCTCTTCGGTGAGGAACTCTACGGCGGTGGCGAGCCGCTCGGTATTGGTCGAAAGCTGCTGGCTGATTGCAACCTGCTGCTGCACAAGCGCATTGAACCGGCTTGTCGTGTCCAGGTGATAGCGGCCGGTCATATCCATCTGGGCGGCGAACGCCTCGACAAGGAGCTGTACGGCCGCCCGGGTGCTGGGCGTCTGCAGGGCGCGGGCTGCGAGGTCCTGCGCCATTGCCGTGGCGGTTTCCGACAGCACGCGAGGCTGTGGATCGTCGAGTGACCGCTGAGAGACATCTTCGCTCATCTCGCGCGCGGCGCGGGCCTGAGCGACTCCCGCCGTGTTCTCCGCACGAACGGAATCGAGCACGCGGGCCCGCTCAGCGACGGCCCCGGTGGGGTTGGCGCGCACCACCCGCTGCGTGGCCTCTTCAGGCGTGCCGGGCTTCGGAGCCGGGATGGTCCTCAGCCGGCCGGCGGCGCCGGTAAGAAGATACTGGAGGTGATTCGGCAGCGATCCCGCCAAGCCAGTAAGCCACCTAGAGAGAGTCTCGGCGGCATAGACGTTGTCGAGGATGGGCGAGATCTGCTCGCGCACTCCATCCAGAGCGACGTCCATCTGCCCGTTGATCCACTCCCATACCTGGTAGTAGATCTGCTGAAGTTGTTGCAACAGGGCCCACAAACCGCCCCCGGACTGTGCCAGTGCTACGGCGCCGGACGGCGTGCCCGCCGCCGCCGCCGGGGCCATCATAGCGATGACCAACAGAAGCGCAATTGCGCGTGTCATCGAGGTCCCTCCCGTGATGTGGTTTGTTTTTCGGCCTCGCGGCGAGGTGCGGGCTGGACGGGCGCGCGGGGCATGCCGTAGGGGATGTCCCGCGCCAGCGCCTGAATC